>NZGU01000021.1 GCA_002691095.1 Kiritimatiellaceae bacterium
CGAAGGCGGAAGAATCCCCTCCGTCACCAACTGGTCATCCATCTCCTTCGTCAACGGAATCGGCAACGGTGGCATGCCCGCACGAATGACCTCCATCTGGTACTGCCGTAAATTCTCCTGAATCTCCTCCCGCCGCACTTTCTGCTGCTCGGGCGTCAACTCAGGCTCCTTCGGCTTCGGTTCCGGCTTCTGCGGCTGTGCGCGAAATCCCGAACCAAACCGCCGGGGTGTAGCTGCAACGGCCTGTTTTGCCGCCGCCGGTGTCGGTGCTTTCGCCAACGAAAAATTGACCCGCACGCCATCCCGATCCAGCGTGGCGGAAGACTCCGCCATATCAACGGAAAGCAACTGCATCCCTCGAAAGCTCTCCCCCACACCCAACATAATACTCTTCGGATCGCCCGGCTTCGCCGTCTTGTTCTGAAATCCCGCCCGAATCTCGCCAGCTGTCGTCTCGAAAATAAAGCAGAGCCGCAACTCCTTCTCCGCCGCCTTCGCCGCCGCCTGCGCGGCCTTAATCTCCTGCGCGGGCGTCACCGTCGGCACCTCAATCACCAACTCCTGGCCGAACGGCTCCCGCTCCAAAATTAATGCATATCGATCCGTTCCGTACGCTTCAGGGGCTTCCTCAGCAAACGCTGCCACGCCCAATCCATAGCCCAGCAACAGACCTAATCGACAAATTTTTCTCATCGAAAAAAGATGATTCATCCCACCGCCAACGTCAAGCATCCAGACCCGCCTTCCGTAACCGCTTGCATCACGGCAACGAAAGTTTTCCGTTGAAATATTCCACAATATGGCCCCGGTCAATCAGCCAGCCCAACGGCTTCAACGCCGCACGACCTTCATCCGAATCCAATACAGCACCCGGCTGCAACGCCTCCAATAACTGCTGCTTAGAATAGCCCGGATGCTCCTTCAGCACCTCCAGCACCTGCACCACATCCGCTGCCAACTCCGTCGACTGCAACCGCGTCGGCTTGATCGACGTCACATAATTCACTTTCCCAACCTTGAACATATGTAACTTCATATGCCGGAAAGCCGCGCGCAACGAATGCGCTAAATTAATCGGAAAACGTCGCTCTTTCACCAGCACTCGGTTCACCATCTGTTTCAACACCTCATCCCCGCTACCCAACACCATCGCCAGAGGAACCACAGCCTTTCGCACCGAAGCCACCAACCCGACGCTCTCCCGAGCCAACTGCTGCTCCGCCTGCTTTCGGCTCAACAACTCTCCTTCCGGTTCACTCTTCAACCGGTAACGCTCCCGTTTTGAAAAAGAGGCTTTCCACTCCTCCACCACTTCCTCATCCCGCACCATCTCCAACCACGCTTTACACACGTCTATTGGATGATCCCCAAAATGAGCTTGATGCCACGCCTCCAACGCCTCTCCATAACTATGATGATTCGGCGGCCCAATCACCGTCCCCGTCTTTGTACACCGACTCACCCCCGGAAACTGACCACTCGGCGGCTCTGCTTCCTCCACCACCACTTCAAACAACTCCTCCAGCTGAGCACTCACCGCATGACGCATTACCCCCGCCTCATCCGCTCCCACAAAGCCAGACGACTTGCAATGAAAAAACCGAAAATCTGCCTCACGCTTCCGCACCTCAAACCGCACCCGGCACGCCTCCACATCCTTCACCAGAATCCCCGCCAAATCAATCATCGGATACGCCCGACGGCTCCGATGAACCTGCCTCACCAGCGAAAACAAATGTTGCTGATTCGGTAAAATACTTACCTCCAACGGATAGTCAGGCAACACCACCCGCCGCGCCGCCCGTTCCGGCGCTCGATGCCCGCCGCCACCCTTCCGCTCTCCTCCCGTCCGCGGACCTGATGCAGGCCGCCCCCGATCATCCGAACGCTGCTGACGCTGCGGACGCTTACCCCCATCCCGCCGCTTCTCTCCTCGCTCACGTTTCACCGACTTCTCAAACGTCCGCGAAAAAGAAGCGCTCTCACCGCTTTTCCAATCAGGACCAAAATCAAGACTCTCCAACGCCGCCATATCCAACGGCTCACGATTCTCAGCAGGTTTCTTCTCTTCCATCTTAACCCCAATCCAACATTTCGTTGATGAATGTCCAAATAATCTATACCATTCAAATCCAGTTGAAAAGACCCAAGACAACCCAGACGAACCATTTAACAAAAACCAAATATAATAAATATATTGAAATATCCGGATAAACGGATATATAGNAGTTATGAAGAATAATAAACCCCAATCAACCGACCCTGAATTTTACTCCGAACCCGCCGGAAAAAAACTCGCCCANCAACTCCAAGAGCGATCCCTCATGCTCGACGGCCCCATGGGCACCATGATCCAGCAACACCCGCTAGAAGAGCCTGACTTTCGNGGCACCCGCTTTACCGATCACCCCANCGATCTGAAAGGCAACAACGAACTCCTCACCCTCACACGCCCCGAACTCATCGAACAAATCCACCTCGACTTCCTTCAAGCCGGCTCCGACATCATCGAAACCAACACCTTCAACGCCANCGCCATCTCACAAGCCGACTACCAAATGGAACCCCACGTCCGCGAACTCAACATCGCCGCCGCACAACTCGCCCGCCAAGCCATCGAAAAAATCCAACAACAAGAACCCCAGCGCACCTGCTTCATCGCCGGTGCCGTCGGCCCCACCAACCGAACCGCCTCCATCTCCCCCGACGTCAACGACCCCGGCTACCGCGCCGTCACCTTCAACGACCTCGTCGAAGCCTACACCGAACAAGTGCAAGCCCTCATCGACGGCGGCGTCGACTGCCTCCTCGTCGAAACCATCTTCGACACCCTCAACGCCAAAGCCGCCCTCTTCGCCATCGAAAACCTATTCGACCAGCTCAACATCCGTCTGCCCATCCTCATCTCCGTCACCATNACCGACAAATCCGGCCGCACACTCTCCGGCCAAACGCCCACCGCCTTCTGGTACAGTATCGAGCANAGCCAACCGCTCTCCGTCGGCATTAACTGCGCTCTCGGTGCCGAAGACATGCGCCCCTACATGCAAGAGCTCGCCAACCTCTGCACCTGCCACGTCAGCATCTACGCCAACGCCGGCCTCCCCAACGCCTTCGGGGGATACGACGACACCCCCGAACAGATGGCCACCGTCTACCAAGACTATGCCCAAAACCAATTCGCCAACATCTGGGGCGGCTGCTGCGGCACCACCCCCGCACACATCCGCGCCATGAAAGACGCCGTCCTCCCCCATCCCCCCCGCCAGCCCAAACCCCGCGACACCCACCCCCGCTTCAGCGGCCTCGAACCCTTCCGCGTCGATGACGCCTTCAACTTTGTCATGGTCGGCGAACGCACCAACATCACCGGCTCCCCCAAATTCGCCCGCCTCATCCGCGAAGACAACCTCGACGAAGCCCTGCAAATAGCCCGCCAACAAGTCGAAAGCGGCGCCAACATTATCGACATCAACATGGACGAAGGCCTCATCGACTCCCAAGCCGTCATGGTACGCTTTCTCCACCTCGTCATGGCCGAACCCGATATCTCCCGCGTACCCATCATGATCGACTCCTCCAAATGGGACGTCCTCGAAGCCGGCCTTCAATGCGTCCAAGGCAAATGTATCGTCAACTCCATCAGCCTCAAAGAAGGCGAAGAAACCTTCCGCCACCAAGCCCGACTCGTCAAACGCTACGGCGCCGCCTGCATCGTCATGGCCTTCGACGAACAGGGCCAAGCCGACACCACCCAACGCCGCATCGACATCTGCACCCGCGCCTACAACATCCTCGTCCACGAACTCGACGTTGATCCCACCAACATCATCTTCGACCCCAACATCTTCCCCATCGCCACCGGCATGGACGAACACCGCATCAACGCCACCTCCTTCTTCGACGCCACCCGCACCATCCGCGAAACCCTCCCCGGCGTCTCCGTCAGCGGCGGTGTCAGCAACGTCTCCTTCTCCTTCCGCGGCAACAACCCCGTCCGCGAAGCCATCCACGCCGCCTTCCTATACCACGCCAAAGACGCCGGCCTCAACATGGGCATCGTCAACCCCGGCATGCTCGAAATCTATGACGAAGTTCAACCCGAACTTCTTCAACTCGTCGAAGACGTCGTCCTCGACCGCCACGCCGAAGCCACCGAAAAACTGATCGACTTCGCCGAAACCGTCAAAGACAGCGGCACCGAGAAAACCAAAGCCAACACCAAAGCCTGGCGCAACGAAAACGTCGAAGAACGCCTCGCTCACGCCCTCATCAAAGGCATCGTCGACCACATTGAAGAAGACGTCGAAGAAGCCCGCCAAAAATACCCCCGCCCCCTCCACGTCATCGAAGGCCCCCTCATGAACGGCATGGGCATCGTCGGCGACCTCTTCGGTGCCGGTAAAATGTTCCTGCCCCAAGTCGTTAAAAGCGCCCGCGTCATGAAAAAAGCCGTCGCCTATCTCCTCCCCTACATGGAAGCCGAACAAGACGGCACCTCCTCTTCCGCCGGTAAAATCCTACTCGCCACCGTCAAAGGCGATGTCCACGACATTGGCAAAAACATCGTCGGCGTGGTCCTCGCCTGCAACAACTTCGAAGTCAAAGACATCGGCGTCATGGTCCCCTGGGAAACCATCCTCAAAGAAGCCCAAGAATGGGGTGCCGATGCCATCGGACTCTCCGGCCTGATCACCCCCTCCCTCGACGAAATGGTCACCGTCGCCCGAGAAATGGAACGCGCCCAACTAAAAATACCCCTCCTCATCGGTGGCGCCACCACCAGTAAAAAACATACCGCCGTCAAAATCGAACCCGCCTACAGCGGACTCAGCGTTCACGTCACCGATGCCTCCCGCGCCGTCACCGTCGTTCAATCGCTCCTCAGCCAAGACATCACCTATCGCCGCGCCATCCGCACAGAATACAACGCCCTCCGCGAATCCCACGCAGCCTCCCAGCAAGAACGCACCTTCCTCCCCCTCGAAGCCGCCCGCGAAAACAGCCTCCCACTCGACTGGCAAACCTACACCCCCCCCACCCCCGCATTCACCGGCATCCGCCCCCACACCGCCACCCTCGAAGAGCTCGTCCCCTACATCGACTGGATGCCCTACTTCTGGACCTGGGATATCCACGGCCCCTACCCCGACATGCTCGAACAAGAAGGCGAACTCGGCGACCGCGCCCGCGAAGTCCTCCACGACGCCAAACAACTCCTCGAGCGCATCGTCAACGAAAACCTCTTCACCCCCCGTGCCGTCCACGGCTTCTTCCCCGCCCACCGCAACGGCGACGATATCAACGTCTACGACCCCGACCAAAATCCCATCGCCACCTTCCACTTCCTCCGGCAGCAAATGCAGAAAAAAGACAACACCCCCAACCGCTCCCTCGCCGACTTCTGCGCCCCACACGACAGCGGTCTCACCGACTACATCGGCGGCTTCGCCGTCACCGCAGGCCCCGAAGTGAACGACATCGCCGCCACCTACCGCGCCGACCACGACGACTACAACTGCATCCTCGTCCAAGCCCTCGGCGACCGCCTCGCCGAAGCCTACGCCGAACTCCTCCATCAACAGACCCGTCACGCCTGGGGATTCGGCACCAACGAAACCCTCACCATCGCCGACATGATCAAAGAAAAATACCAAGGCATCCGCCCCGCCCCCGGCTATCCCGCCTGCCCCGACCACACCGAAAAACGCACCCTCTTCAACCTCCTCAACACCACCGAACACACCGGCATCGACCTCACCGAAAGCATGGCCATGACCCCCGCCAGCTCCGTCTCCGGACTCTACTTCTCCCACCCCCAATCCCGATACTTCCCCCTCGGCCGTATCGACCGCCAGCAAGCCACCGACTACGCCACCCGCAAAGGTTGGACACTCGAAACAGTTGAAAGATGGCTCGCACCCAACCTAGGATACGACCCATGAGCCTCCTCGAGAAAATCCAACACCAACCCCTCATCGGCGACGGCGCCATGGGCACCATGCTCTACAACCAAGGTATCTTCATCAACACCTGCTACGAGCAACTCTGCCTCACCCAGCCCGACCTCATCCGCAACNTACACCAACAATACGTCAACGCCGGAGCCGACCTCATCGAAACCAACACCTTCGGAGCCAACCGCATCAAACTCCAAGCCCACGGGCTCGCCGACCAGCTCGAAGCCATCAACCGCGCCGCCGTCCAACTCGCCCACCAATCCAAACAACCCAACACCCACATCCTCGCCTCCATCGGTCCCCTCCTCACCTCCGACCAACTCTTCACCGATCGCCACACCCACGAACTCGAACAACTCTTCCACGAACAAATGAGCATCCTCGCCGACGAACCGATCGACGCCTTCCAACTCGAAACCTTCACCCACGTCGACGAAGCCGAACTCGCCGCCACCATCGCCAAAACCTACAACCTACCCGTCTTCGTCTCTGTTACCGTCGGCAAAGACGGCGAAACCCGTCGCGGCGAAACCATCGAACAAATCATCCGCCAACTCGATGCCTCCCCCGCCGTTGACGCCCTCGGCATCAACTGTGGTCTCGGCCCCGCCGCCGCCTTCAGCATCGCCGAACGCGCCCTTCCGCTCACCCAAAAACCCTTCACCGTGAGCGCCAATGCCGGTCTTCCCCAAGAAGTCGACGGCCGCCTCATCTACATGTCCACCCCCGAATACTTCAGCGAATACGCCAAACGCCTAATCGAACTCGGCGTCCGCCTCGTCGGCGGCTGCTGTGGCACCACCCCCGAACACATCAGCACCATGGCCCAACAGATTAAATCCCTCACCGGAGTCAAACAGCACATCCAAATCACCCAGCACCAACAGCAAGAAACACCCCCCGTTGAAGCCATTTCAACCGCTGAAAAATGCCGCTTCGGTGCCAAACTAAAAGCCGGCGAAAAAGTAACCTCTATCGAAATAACCCCACCCCGCTCCATCGACCTACAACCCATGCTCGACAAATGCCGCCAATGTCACGACGCCGGGATCGATGCCATCAACATCCCCGACGGTCCCCGCGCCAGCGCCCGCATCTCCCCCATGGTAGCCGCCCTCGCTATCGAACGCGAAATCGGCATCGAAACCGTGCTGCACTACTGCTGTCGTGACCGCAACCTCATCGGCATGCAATCCGATCTGCTCGGCGGCTATGCCGGCGGCTTACGCAACTACCTCATCGTCACCGGCGATCCCCCGAAACTTGGCGACTACCCCGACTCCACCGCTGTATTCGATGTCGACGCCGTGGGCCTCACCCAAGTCGTCAACAACCTCAACCACGGAATCGACGTTGGCGGCAACCCCGTCAATCCCCCCACGGGTATCCTCATCGGTGTCGGTGCCAACCCCTGCGCCGTCGAACCCGAACGCGAACTCAATCACTACCTCAACAAAATCAACGCCGGCGCCGAATATGCCATCACCCAACCGATCTTCGACCCCGAAGCTCTCCTCCGCTTTCTCGATGCCGCCGACGCGCGCGGTGCCACCATCCCCGTCGTAGCTGGCGTCTGGCCTCTTGTCAGCTACCGCAACGCCCAATTCCTCAAAAACGAAGTCCCCGGCGTCGAAGTTCCCGACACCCTTCTCGAACGCATGAGCCACGCCAAAACCAAAGAAGAAGGCCGTGCGCTCGGCATCCAGATCGCCCGCGAAATTCGCGACAAAATCGCCGATCGCGTCGCCGGGTTCCAAGTCTCCGCCCCCTTCGGCATCGTCGACCTCGCCCTACAGGTGCTTGATTGATTCCACTTCCCCCACAACCCGAAGCCACAACCCTTACCACCTTTCAGGAAGGCAACGAAACCTTCCAAGCCACCCCCCAAACACATGCCGCCTGGCAAGCCATGCGCACCGCTGCCGAAGGTGACGGCATCGACCTTATCCTCGTCTCCGCCTTCCGCTCCATACAACGCCAGCAGGAACTCGTTCAGGCCAAACGAAAGAAGGGCCTATCAGACACCGAAATCTTTCGGGTACTCGCTCGCCCCGGTTTCAGCGAACACCACACCGGACGCGCCCTCGATCTCCACACCCCTCAATCCGCCCTATTGCAGGAAGAGTTCGAAACCACCCCCGCCTTTCAATGGCTCAACCAACACGCCCATTCCTTTCACTTCCACCTAAGCTATCCCCGCGACAACCCACACGGAATCATCTACGAACCCTGGCATTGGTGCTTTCAACGCGGACGGAAATAGGTATAAAAATCATCTAAAACAAAAAACCCACATGAAAACATTACCCCTCTCATTCTATCCCAGCCTTCTCCTACTGTTCGCCCTCATCCATACCGCAACCGCTGATCGCCTCTTAGATACCACCCTCTCTAATTTTGAAATTTGGATGGGCATACCACATGCTTCAACCGAAGGACTGCCCCCCGGAACGTTTCAATCCACCAACGTCACCCAAGGCATTCCCATGGGATTGAACGCCGATGTGAAAAATGTATTTCAGCTCATCGAAGAAAACGATGAGCTGGTGCTACACATCAGCGGTGAAATATATGGCGGATTGACCACCATCAAATCGTACCAAAACTACCACCTCACCCTTCAGTTCCGATGGGGTGAAAAAAAATGGCCCCCCCGACGATACGCCCTCCGCGACAGTGGCCTTCTCTACCACTGCCACGGCCCCCACGGCGCTTTCTGGAATGTCTGGAAAGCCAGTCTAGAATTTCAGGTTCAAGAGACCGACCTAGGCGATTTCATCCCCCTTGCCGGAACCAAAGCCTCGATCCGACACACCCACTTGGAAGGCATCAAACGGGCTCGCTTTGACCCCGACAGCACCCAGCGAACCAACGGCTATATCAGCGCATGGCCAGAACCCGACGCCCCGCATGGAAAATGGAACCAACTGGATCTATACACCTGGGGGGATTTCTCCGCTCACATCGTCAACGGAGAAGTGGTCATGGTCGTTGAGAAAGCGAAAAACAAAGCAGGAGCCCCCCTCACCTCCGGTCAAATCCAACTTCAATCTGAAGCCGCAGAATGCTACTACAAAAACATTGAAATAAACCCCATCACACAACTACCTGACTCCGTTCTCACCTTCCTAAAAAAACACAACTATACAATCCCAAGGGAATCCAATGAGCCATAGAAAATTTCGCTGGGGCATCATCGGCTGCGGACTCATCGCCCCCCGCTTCACCCAAGACCTCTTCGATACCGGAGAAGGAACCGTAGTCGCCGCCGCTTCTCGCTCCTCCCAGCGCGCCCAACATTTTCAAAAAATAACCGGTGTTCCCAACGTATACACCTCCTACCAGACCATGCTCGAACAAGAAAAACTCGACGCCGTATACATCGCCACCACCCACAACTTTCACGCCGAAAACGCCCGCCTCTGCCTCGAACACAACCTCCCCGTCCTCATCGAAAAAGCCTTCACCCAAAACGCCCGCCAAGCCGAAGAAATCATTACCCTTGCCCGCCAAAAAAATCTCTTCATGATGGAAGCCATGTGGACACGCTTCTGTCCCGCCGCCCTCCGCGTTCAACAACTCCTAGCCGAACAAGCCATCGGCGACCTGCAACAATTCCACGCCGATTTTTGCGTTCGCATGTCCCCTTTCAGTAAAAAGATGATGCCTTGGAACCGCATGTACTCCCCCCGTCTTGCCGGGGGAGCCCTNCTCGATATCGGCATCTATCCCATCGCCTACAGCCGCATGATATTCGGACAGCAACCCACCACCATCACCAGCTCCGCCCAAAAAAGCTGGAGCGGCATCGACACCACCTCCCGCTACCACTTCACCTATCCATCCGGTGCCGAATCCATCATGAAATCCAGCTTCACCACCGCCGGTTCCCGCGACGCCCGCATCATCGGATCAACCGGTCGCATCCTTATTCCCAGCTTACACTCAGCCGATCAACTCATCCTCAAGCAGCATCATCAACCCGACCAACACATCGCCTGCGGCACGCCCAGCTTCCAATATCAAATCAAAGAAGTACACCACTGCCTTCAAAACAACCTCACCGAAAGCACCCGCATGCCGCTCGATGAAACCCTCCAAACCATGCAGCTTCTCGACACCCTCCGCCAACAATGGAACCTCACCTATCCCGGCGACTAATCCACTAAAAAAAGAAACAATAAGACTTTATATATACCCCGCCTTTTTCTATATACATCCTGTCGTTGCTATGTGGAGAAAGGTTCCTCCATGTCTAAACAGCCCCAACACATAACCCTCGCCCTAACCCCCTCTCTAATATATAGAAAGAGACACATACTAACTGTAATATTTCTCCTCTTCCATGTCTCATTCTCATGGGCCTCGTTTGAGAAAATTGAAGGGTTAGATAAAACCCGTATCACACAGATTTCATTTTCTGAAACAGATGCTTCAACATTGCTAGTCACATCAGATGACACCCTCTATCTCAGCTATGATGGCGGTATCGTTTTCAATAAAATAGTTTCGCTTAAAGACGAAAAAATTACGCATGCCTTTTTTCAAGATGAATCAACCCTATATATCTCTGGAACCCGAAACGCATACAGATACAACAAAAAGCTAGAACGGATTTTTTCTATCCCAGAAAATGAATCGATTAATTATATCAACCGATACAATCAAACCCTTCTGCTCGCAACCAGTCAGGGACTTTATCAAACTCAAGACTCCATACTTGATTGGCACCGGATTCCAGAATTGGCAGAGAACGCCTCCTATTATGTCGAAAAGATCAACCACCATCTCTTTGTAATCGGCGACAGCGGCTTATATCACTTATCGCCCGACGGCGAATTACACCGATCCTATATCACCCGCAGTATGGACGAAGAAGATTTCGCCCAAGAAAAGACCCATTTCCAGCTTCACACCTTTCACGCCGACTTATTCGATACCGATCATTATTGGCTCACTTCCTCAAAAGGACTACTCCGCTCAACGGATAAAGGTGCATCTTGGAAAAAGCTATCTCTATCCGGTATCGAGAACGCCTCAATACGTTATCTTGGGCAAACCAGTGGAGCAACCAACAAACTCTATCTGTGCAGTAACATCGGTCTGTTTATATTGGATACAAAAACGGAAAATTCCAAAAACCTATTTTCGGGGCTTCCGACATCTAAAATCAACTGGATCGACTTCGATGAAGCCGGCACTATTTACTTAGCTACCGAAAAAGGTTTATTTAAAAAAATCCCAGAAAACAGAGAACACAACTACCATGTCAGCCTAAAAGAGATCATTGCAAACGAGCCCTCTATTCAAGAAATTCAAGAAGCCGCTTTACGTTATAACTCCGTTCATCCTGAAAAAATGGCCTCATGGAAAGAACGCATAAAATACAGGGCATTGCTGCCACAACTCTCGATAGATTATGATAGAACGATCGGGTCAAGCTTTACACAGAGTGGACACTATTTTGCCGAAGGCCCTCATGACTGGGGCATTAATCTAAAGTGGGATATCGGTGATATACTTTGGAATCCCTATGAAAATACAGAAGATACCCGTAGCAGGCTAAACTCCCAACTTCGATTCGATATAATAGACGATATAAACCGGCTCTATTACGAACGTATTCGCCTCAAGCATCAGATTCTATCCCTCACAGAACCAGAAGAAATTTTCATCAAGGAACTACGTCTTCTTGAACTCACCGCCGCGCTTGATGGATACACCGGAGGCTACTTAAGAAAAAACGCTACTGAAGAACCTAAACAACAACCTTCTTACCGCCATTGATTACTAACGCAACCTCCTCGACCGCCTTCTCCCCCAACAAAAAGAGCCGCGCTAAAACAACGCGGCTCCCTCAACCATATTCGTTCGGATCTACTCTTTATCGCACGAACCTGATGAACAGCTCGATTCGCAAGAAGTCTTGCAACACTTGCCATCTTCACCACAGCAGCTACCGCAGCCATCTTTACAATCGCAGCCCATTAACGCAACCGCGATTAGACCCATCACAAACACACTCATTACCTTTTTCATACTATCACCTCCGATTTCATTCATCTTGCCACGCAACTCAGATCAGATCAAGTGTGTAACTTCTTGTATATCACGACGCTCAATTTCTACACAATCCTATGAGTTTGCATTGCCAGCGGCTCAGCCACCCTCTACGTTCTTAACAAGGAGAGCACATGGAATTATCAGACGAACAAAAAGAACTTTTCGCCTCTTATCGAGTTGGCGACACCCAATATCAACTTGCCGGTGGAGAAGAGGGTTGCTTCAAACTTGCCAACGATTTCTACGACCAGATGGAAACATTAGAAGAGACCCAACACATCCTCTCCCTACATCCAAATAACCTCGAAGAGTCTCGCGATAAACTCGCCCGCTTTCTCTGCTTCTATCTGAACGGCCCCCACCTCTATCAGGAAAAATACGGCAACATCCAACTCGGAGCCGCCCACGCCCATATTCCCATCGGAAGCGCCGAACGCGATGCTTGGCTCTTCTGCATGGCACGCGCTCTCGACGCGCAACCGTGGGATCAAAACTTCAAAGAGTTTCTCTTTATTCGCTTCCAAACACCCGCACACCGCATTCAGAATCGCCCTTAATCAAAAAACATTTCCACCGCGCGATCCAGCCGACGAATCACCTCATCCCGACCCAACACCTCGAGCACCGGACACAGATCCGGGCCACCCTGCTCACCCGATATACAAATCCGCAACGGCGGCATCACCGCCCCGAAACCCTTTCCGCTGCGCTCCACATAGTCATGCAATAACCGATTCAGCGTCGGCGCATCGAACGATGAAACCTCCAGCAACAGCTCCCGTAACGCCGCCAGCGTCTCCTGCACCCCCTCTTTCAGCAATTTCTTCGCAACCGCTTTCTCGTTATACGCATAATCATCCCGCAACAGAAACCGGCATAACGGCGCAATCTCCGTCAACGTCTTCACCCGTTCCCGTATCAACGGAATCACCGCATCTAGCTGCTCCTCCGTTGCCGCAATCTCCGCCACACTCAACGCTTCCCGCGTGGCGGAGCGAAACGACGCATCCGAAAGCTGCAGAATATATTCATAATTCATCCAGCTCAGTTTCTTCAAATCCACCTGCGCCGCCGAGGACTGACACTTCTCCAGCACAAACGCCTCCACCATCTCGTCCCGGCTCATAATCTCCCGATCATCCCCCGGCGACCAACCCAGCAATACCAGATAATTAAATAATGCATCGCCCAAAAAACCATTGGCTCGAAAATCCCCAACAAACGCATCACCATCCCGCTTCGAATATGGCTTACCCTGCCCGTTCACGATCATCGGCAGATGCCCAAAAACCGGTAGTTCCGCCCCCAATGCCTCATACAACGCAATGTGCCGATACGTATTCTCAATATGATCATCCCCCCGAATCACATGCGTCACACCCTGCTCAATATCATCCAGCACATTCGCCAAATGAAACACCGGCGTTCCATTCGAACGCACAATCACGAAATCTTCCATGTTCTCAGCCGCTTTGGTCAACGTGCCCTTAATCGCATCCTCAAACGAAATGGTCCGTCCCGGCATCCGAAACAAGACACACTCACCCGAACCCGCGCCCCCCTTCTCAGCCCGATATGCCAAGCCCAACTCCATCAACCGCTCCGCCGCCGCCAAATGCGCCTCCATTCGCGTGCTCTGATATAACGGAGCTTCATCCGCCTCCAGCCCCAGCCACTCCATCGCCCTTAGTAAGGTATCAATCGCCTCCGGCGTTGACCGCTCCCGGTCCGTATCCTCGACTCGCAGCAAAAAAGCGCCTCCATGATGCCGTGCAAACAACCAATTATAGATCGCTGCGCGCATGTTTCCTATATGGACATGCCCGGTCGGGCTCGGTGCAAATCGTGTACGAACACTCATCATTTTTTCCTCAAAAATTAAACCAGCATGAAATATTTACCAACGCACGCACGTTAGACATATATGCAAAATATCACAAAAAACTCTATCTTTTTACTAGATGCCAACTCTCACTTTCTGGCTATAATGCTTCACAATATGATAAGAGGAAATGTCATTTTTACAATCAGTTGTTTNGCTCTCTTTCTGACGGCCTCCGCTTCGGCGAGAACGATTCAGTTCGAAGAAGAGATTTTACCCATTCTTCAGGAGAAATGCTGGAGTTGTCACAGTAGCCGGAACAAAGAACCCAGTGCCGGGTTATTACTCGACACACCCGAACAACTCCTAAAAGGCAACGAATATGGCCCTGTNATCACCCGTATGCTNCCCNACGAGAGTGTACTCGTCGAGCGNATCGCATTAAAACCGAGCAAACGCGGGATCATGCCACCCACCGGCAAAGGTGAACCCTGCTCTCCCAAACAGATCGCTCTCATTCGAGACTGGATNAAACAAGGTGCTAAAACCGGAAACTGGAAAGGCTTTGAAAAACCCAAACGGGAATATCAACCCAAAGATCAAAGCCGCAACTCTCNGCTCGCAGACAGTCAGTATGCCCAAAACGACAAAAACCCGGGCCTCGAACTCACCCCGATGCCCATACACAACATGCGCATCTCACACAGTTTAATCCAAGCTAAAGCCAAAAAGATCGACACGATCATCGCCCGACACCGCGCCAGCAAGGGTGCTAAAAATCAAAAAGTAGTCAACGACCGCACGTTTCTGCGTCGAGCTTATCTNGAGATTATCGGCCGCATTCCTACCCTCGAAGAATCCATGCAATTCCTCTCCTCCACCCAACCAAAAAAACGCATGTTGCTGATCGATCAACTCATCGCCAGCGAAGGGTATGTCAGTCACTGGTTCCACTTTTGGGCCGACCTGCTGAAGGTTGACTCCAGCAAAGGCAATCAGGTGGCNGCTGTCTATTATGCCGACTGGCTAAAGCGAGCACTCCGCTCCAACATGCCCTACAACCAACTCGCTCAAGAACTGATCACCGCCAGCGGCATGCCCCATCAAAACGGAGCTACCGGCTGGATCGCCAGTGATCAGAACATGAAGCCCGATCACATGGCGAATACGGTTCAGGCCTTCATGGGCGTACAAATTCAATGCGCCCAATGCCACGANCATCCCTTCGACCGCTGGAATCAATTTGAATTTCAAAGCATGGTCTCCTACTACGCCGGCGTTCAATACAACGTACGCGGCGGCAACCAGATCTTTGTAAACCGAGCGCGTGAAGCCGGCATAGAAAAACTCCCCCAGAAACAAGACCGCTTCTTTCGGCAACTGGGCGGTCAATATACGCTCTCGATCTGGGAGCCCCAATTTAACCGCTGGCATACCCTGCCCAATGACTACCAATACGCCGACGCAAAACCGCGCCAGCAGGTACGACCCGCCGTCATGTTTGGCGACCAACCTCATATTGAAGGGAGCCCCCGCCGTGCCTTTGCCGAATGGGTCACCTCCAAAGAGAATGAATTTTTCGCAGAATCCATCGCCAACCGGCTTTGGAAACAGTTAATGGGAGTCGGACTCATCGAACCGATTGACGAAATAAAGTATCACACTGAACCCGCCGTTCCAGAACTGCTCGACGAACTCAGCGACATGATCGTCACCTTCAACTTCAACCTAAAAGATGTCCTCCGCGTGCTCTACAACACCCGCACCTGGCAAATGGTAACGCGCGTAGAAGATCTACCCGAAGACTACACCCAATATGCCTACGACGGTCGCCCGCTAAGACGGATGAGCGCCGAACAAATGTGGGACTCCATCGTATCCCTCGCCATCGTCGACCTCGACGAACGCAAAGGACATGGCTCCAAATATGTGACCGACGAATACAAACAGAGACTCGAAGACACCTACCTCATGCCCATTGAAAAACTAGTCAAAACCTACAACGAAGAGTTCATCGACAATTACCGCGAAAAAACGAGAAAAGAGCAACGACAGGCCTACACCCTCTACATGCAAGATGCCAACGGAGAACGCTTAAAAGATCACAACGGTAAACCGCTGCGTGAAACCAAAACCTACTCCTACTTCAACTTTGGAAGCTGGAGCAACGATCACATGACCGATCCCCGATGGCGCGGCATGGAACGCGGACTCGTACGCGCCAGCGAACTGCCCTCCCCTGCACCCGGCTATCACTTTGTCCGTCAGTTCGGACAATCCGACCGTCAAAGCATCAGTACCGGCACCCGCGCACCCAATGTCACGCAAGCCCTCGCCCTGCTCAACGGCCCCATCTACCAAGCCCTGGATTCCCACAACTCCCTGCTCGCCTACGAGCTGAAAAAAATCAAAACAAGACCCGGAAAAATTAACGCCATTTTCAGAGCCACGCTCACCCGAAATCCCACCGCCGAAGATAACGAGATTGCCGAGCAAGTACTCGCCAACAACTATCAGAAAAAAGGTCAAAGAATGTTACTTTGGGCCCTCATCAACACCCGCGAATTTATGTATATTCAGTAAAGGAATCTCATATGTTAAATCATCTATCCTCCCTCAAACGCCGAGCATTTCTAGACCGACTCACCCTCGCCACCCTTGGCGTGACCACCTCCTCCGCACTGGGCGACAAACTACTCGCCAGCACCCCCGCCAACAAAAAGCTCATCTTCCTCTACATGGACGGCGGCATGAGCCACCTCGACACCTTTGACCCCCATCCCGGCACCAGCGAAGCGGGCCCCGTTAACGCCATCTCCACCAATGTCGACGGCATCCAAATCAGTGAATACATGCCCAACCTCGCCAACCACATGAACAACCTCAACGTCATTCGCTCCATGTACTCCACTCAAGGCGCCCATGCCGAAGGTAAATACCTGATGCACACCGGCTATCAAAAACGCGGCACCGTCGTTCACCCCACCCTCGGTTCCTGGTCTCTCTACCACCAAGGCAAACTCAACCAAACCCTTCCCGGCAACGTGGTCATCAATCCATATAGCGACTACCCCTACGCCGGCTGGATGTCTGCCGATCTTGGCGCCGTACCACTCGGCGATGCCTCCAAGGGCCTTCAAAACAGCAACCGACCCTACTGGACCACTGAAGAGCAATATCATGACCAGCTGGAACTCGCTCACGTATTCGACCGAGCGTTTCAACAGAAATATCGCCAGCGCAGCATCAATGCCTATAACAACTTTTACGACGAAGCCCTCACCCTCATGCGCAGCGAAGACATCAAAGCCTTTGATATTACACAGGAAACAAAAGCAACCCGCGAGCGCTACGGAGCAGACTCAAAATTTGGACAAGGTTGTCTGCTCGCCCGTCGCCTTGTTGAAAACAACGTCCGCTGCGTCGAAGTCATCAGTCGCGGCTGGGATAGCCATAACACCATGCCCGAAGACAAAATTCGCGACATGGATCGCGGCTTTGCGGCCCTCATGCAGGACTTAACCGAACGCGGACTACTCGACTCCACAATCGTCGTACTCGCCACCGAATTTGGACGCACCCCCGATATCAAACCCGACACCCTCGGACGCGACCACTGGGCCAAAGCCTTCAGCTGTGTCATCGGTGGCGGCGGACTAACCACCGGTCAAGTCATCGGAGCCACCGACCGCGGACACGAAGTCCAAGACCGTAAAATCGAAATTCCAGACCTCCACACTACCATCGCCACCGCAATGGGTATGCCCGCCAAAGAAATCATTACGTCCGAATCTGGTAGACCCTTCAACGTCGGCTACAAAGGCAAGATCATCCCCGGGCTCCTTTCATGAAATCATTCATCACTGGCTGGCTTCTCCTCATCAGCTGCACCGTTCACGCCACCGACATCTACATCGGAACCATCAAAAGCACTGGCATCTTCCACACAGAACTTAACGCCCTCACAGGAGCCCTCACACCCTTTCAGCAGGTGGCCACAATAAAGAACCCCAGCTTTCTTGCACTCGACTCCAAAAACAACCTTCTTTTTGCCGCCGCAGATAATCGTCCCACCGGCGAGATAGTTGCCTACCAAATAGCCCCCAACGCCCAACTAACCGAAATCAACCGCCAACCACTAAACGCCCAACGACCCTGCCACATTAGTGTAGACGCGCAGAACCGGACCCTACTCACCGCCAACTATCGAGAAGGCTCCATTGAATCCTTCCACATTCAACCCGATGGCACACTCTCTACCGCTGCCAGCCACCATCAACACACCGGAAACGGATCACATCCCACTCGACAAAAAAAACCCCATGCGCACGCCATTATCGCCCACCCAAGCCAACCTTTTGTCTATGCCGCCGACTTAGGCGCCAACGCCCTCTTCAGTTACCGCCTCAATCCCGATTCCGCTCAACTCACCCCCCTCAAAAAAATAGTCCTCTCCACCGCAGCAAGCGGACCCCGGCACATGAAATGGGATCGCAACGGCAACCGCCTCTTTGTCCTTAACGAACTCGATATCAGCCTCACCGTCTTCCAGTTCAATCCCGATGGCTCACTCACTGAACAAGCGAACATCCCCGCCCTTCCCTCCGGTACGGATCTCTCCGACCTCACCGCCGCTGAGATTCACCTCCACCCCCATCTGCCCCTCATCTACTGCTCCATCCGTGATAAAACCAACCAACAACGCGACGCCCTCAGCCTCTTTCGTTTCACCCCCGATACCATCGACTATCAAAACACTCATCCCGCGCACGTCCACTTCCCGCGCAACTTCAATATCGATCCCACTGGAAAATGGCTCGTCATAGCCGGACAACGCTCTCAGGACATTGCGGTTCTACAGCTCAGCGCTAACGGAACACCCCGCCTTAGTGGGCATCGCTATACGTTTCCCGGCGAACCCGTCTGTATAGCCTTCCATCCCCCGTCGGAATCCGATAATTAACTACACATGAATCAAGTATTTAGTGCATCCGCTGGAACCGGTAAAACACATCAAGTTACCGAGCACTATCTCAACCAAATCCTCCAACACCAGCAAGACCCGCGCACCATCCTGCTCATGACGTTCACCGAGAATGCCGCTGCCGAACTACGCGAACGCATCACCACCCAACTCTACAAAGCCCTTCAAAAGCCCGATCAGGATCAACACCACATCCAAACCACTCTCACGCAACTCGAATCCGCCCCCATCACTACCATCCACGGATTCTGTACAACCCTTCTTCGAGAATATGCCCTCGACGCCAGCCTCTCCCCCACCTTCACCATCCTCGCCAACGACCAACAAACAAACTGGCTCGAAACCCTCGCCCACAACCTCCTGATTGAACACCTCAACACCGACCCTGATTTTGCCACCTTCGCAAAAGGCAGACAACTCGCCAGCTTCGGCCAACACGGCACGTCCATTCCCCAAACCGCCATCGCCCTCATCCATACAGCCGGCTCCCTCGGATACACACTCACCCACCCCGAGCAACTCCTTGAACCCGCCCTACCCCCCCAACCCATTCAAGTCTTTCACACCTGCCTGCAATCATTTGATCAACTCCCCTCCCTCACCCCCACCCAAAAAAAAATACAATCTCAACTCAGCGAACTCCTCGAACAAGCCACCACCACCGAACAACTCATCTCCCGCATTCAAGCACAAGGCTTCAAAGTCAACCGTCGCACCAAAGGCCCCCCCATTGAACTGGCTGACCTCATCGAGCAATCCCAAACACGCATTCAATATCAACAAAAGCGCCCGTTTGCCCTTGGCTTTGCCCGCTATGTAACCACGCTCTACCAACACTATGAACAGCTCAAAGCCACCCACGACAAACTCGACTTCGATGACCTCCAGCGCAAAGCACTTCAGCTCATTCAAAACCGCCACCTCCCCCTTCACTTCAACACCATCATCATCGACGAAGTCCAGGACACCTCCCGCATTCAAGCCCGCCTCATTCAGGCTCTCTGGAAAAAAAATACTCACCTAATCATCTGCGGCGACCCCAAACAAAGCATCTACAGCTGGCGCGGGGCCGATCCCTCCATCATGCCCCACCTTCAAGATCAAATCATCCAGCAAGGAGGCCCCCCCCCAACCCACCTACAAACAAGCTGGCGTAGTAAAGAAGCTCTTCTCAACCCCATCAATCAACTCTTCAACACCCTCCTCAACAACTACGAACCCAACGAATCTCTTCAACCCAACCCGCAATACGCTCATGCCGAAGAATCACACGGAATTGAATGTCTGCTCCCCGAATCCGATGAATGCCCAAAAAAAGAACGCATCGAACAGCAAATGCAGGCACTCGCCACCCGCATCAACCTACTCATCAACGGCGACACAACATGGCAACCCAACTACCGCTATCAAAATGGATTTGCTGCCACCTCCGACCAAAATCAATACCGCTATAGCGACATTCTCATCCTTCAACGCACCACCAAACACCAACCCGAACTCGAAGCCGCTTTACGCAAAGCACATATCCCCTACACACTCGCAGGAAAAGGGCGAGGGCTCTTCACCACATTGCCCGCACGCGACCTATCGCTACTCCTCACCACCCTCTGCGAACCAAACGATCTCTACTCCCTCATCGGCTTCCTGCGCTCGCCCTGGATCGGCCTCTCCGACCTCCACATCACAACGCAGCTCATGCATAAAAAAAATATCCAACCCGATGATGTACTCTCCGCTTTTCCAGCTGCAAAAGAGAAAATTGAAACCACCCGACAACACCTCGCCACGCAACTGCCCTCCGAAATTGTCCGCGACTGGATCAGCCACACCCACTACGAAGCCCTCCTATCCACCCACGCACAGCCCGAGCAACAACGTGCCAACCTCCGTAAACTTCTCGACTGGATTCGCGAAGAAGAACGCGGCTGGCAAACCACCCCGGGTTCTCTCACCCGAAAACTCAAAAACAACATCCAGAACCCGCCTCAAACCGCCGAAGCAACCTCCGCTGATCCCGAGCAGAATGCCGTCACCCTGATGAGTATTCACAGCTCAAAAGGCCTTACCCACCGCGTCGTATGTCTGCCTGATATCAGTTTCTCACCAAAAGCCGATACTCATTTCGCCCATCTCTCCGAAAAAAACAACCAACTCCAACTTGCCCTCTGCATCACCGAACCCGATCGATCCAAAACCTATTCACCCTCTCTAAAAAGTGGTCGAGAACACGCCAAGCAAATCAGCCAGCAAGAACGTCATCATCTCCTCTACGTCGCCCTCACACGCGCCCGTGACCTCCTCATTCTCTCCTCAGCTGATCGCGAAAAACCCAACGAGTGGCACAAACAAATCGCCCCACTACTCGAAAACCCGATTCGAGTCCACACCTTCCCCGAGCTTCAACAGCACGCTCAGCTCATCCCCGTTCAAGCTCCATCTGTTCCCACAGCCAACCAACTCGAAAAGTCGTTCACGAAACACCAACCTCCAACACACAATCCCACTTTTCAGCGTACCACTACCACAGCAACTATCACGCTCGATACGCCCGCTCAAAAAGCATCCCCTCAGCTCAAAGATGTTCACAAAACAACGTCCCATCTCGGCACATTCGGTCATGCGCTACTCGAAGAAGCCGCCCGCCAATGCTGGCAACTGAATATCCACCCGGTTGCACAGCGCATTCGCCAACACCTACACCTCACAGAAAAAGAAATTCAACCCCTCCTATGCCAACTCCCCTCCGTTATTGAACACATGCAGCAACAAACTCAACACGCCTCATCCCTCCTACCCGAGCACTCTTTTCTACTGCACACAGATCAGCATCTCATCGATGGTACAATTGATCTCGTGGCCATATATCCCGACGGTATCCATCTATTCGACTACAAGTTCAGCCAATCCACCCCCCAACAACTTAAAGAACGCTATCAACCCCAACTTCATATCTATGGTCAGGCCCTCCGCAATATCTACCCCAACCAACCCATTCTCGGCAGTCACATTGTCGCCATTCAACCCAATCACATTCAATCCATCCCCCTACCATAAACTGATCCATTTATCAGATTGATCCATCTCAAAAAATAAACATAAATAGAACCATGCAAGATACGTTAGTCATTATTCCAACCTATAACGAAATCGATAATATTGAACCGCTAACACAAGCCGTTCTAGATGCTGCCGACTTCGCAGATATTTTAATTGTCGACGACAATTCACCCGATGGAACCGGACAAAAAGCCGATCAACTCAGAACGCAAAACCCCCGCATTCACGTTCTTCACCGCACCCAAAAAAATGGCCTTGGCCGTGCCTACCTCGCCGGATTCGACTGGGCCCTCTCCCGCTCCTATTCATTTATCATGGAAATGGACTGCGATTTTTCTCACGATCCAAAAGAGATTCCCAATTTTCGACGCAAGATGCAAGAAGGCTACGACCTCGTACTCGGCTCTCGCTACGTCGGCGGAATCCGTGTAATGAACTGGCCCCTCTCCCGTCTCATGCTCAGCCGAGGAGCCGGTATCTATGTCAAACTCATCACCGGCATGCCCTTCACCGATCCAACGGGCGGTTTCAAATGCTTCCGGCGCGAACTACTGGCCTCCTATAAATTCGATAAAGTCGAAGCCAATGGCTATGGATTTCAAATTGAAATGACCCATAAAGCCTGGATAAAAGGCCATCCCATCGGGGAAGTGCCCATCGTCTTCGAAGACCGTCAAGTCGGCGAATCCAAAATGAGCGGTTCTATTATCTACGAAGCCCTCTGGGTTGTCTGGAAACTAGCCCTAATGAACGGGCTACGCCGCAAACCTCACGCACGAGTATCGCGCGATTGAAGCGCTCTATCCAGCGCCACCCATACCGCTGGTTCCATTCGTTCGGGCCGCTCACGCCCCAAAACCCCCACCTGCTCCAACACCTCTTCAGGATTGCTCACGCCCAAATGTTTCAAACTCGTCGACATCTGTTTTCGACGCTGAGAGAAGCAGTGTTTTACGATCCGCTTCACCCTCGCATACTCCGCTTTATCATTCACGAGTGCCCCTCTACGCTCTAGTCGAACCACCGCCGACCACACCTTCGGGGGCGGCAAAAAACAAGAAGGGCTCACCTTTTTGACTAATCGACACGAATAGAAAAGCCCCATTAAAACACTCAGCACTCCATACGCACGCGAACCCGCTTCAGCCGTCAACCGATCCGCTACTTCCTTTTGAATCGTCAAACACAACAATGCAGGCCGAATGTCACACTCCGCCATCTCCACCATCAGCCGACTCGCCACCGAATAGGGTAAATTTGCCACCACCTTCTCCGCGCCGCTTGTAAAAAGCGTCGTCAAATCCACATCCAACGCATCCGACTCTATCAACGTCAATCCATCAAAACGTTTTCGCAAATAGCCCGCCATGGTTTTATCTTTTTCAATACAGGTGAGCGCAGCAACATGCGGTAAAATCCGCTCGGTCAAGGCACCCAGCCCCGGGCCCACCTCCAACACTCGATCCCCGGCATCCAACGCAGCCGCTTGAACAATGCCATCCAAAATATTCGCATCAATTAGGTAATTCTGACCCAATCCCCGATTCGGACGATGCCCCAACTCCGCCAACAACGCTCGAACCTCATTCGGACTGGTCAACTGCGGATTCATCGCCACGGATTCTCTCGACCCGCCAGCACTATCGCCTCACGAATAGCCGACCGCATACTTGCCGCGCACGCCTCACCCCGACCCGCCAGCGAAAAGGCCGTCCCATGATCCGGAGACGTTCGCACGATCGGTAGCCCTAACGTCACATTCACTCCTTCATCAAATCCCACCATCTTTAACGGAGCCAATCCCTGATCATGATACATCGCAATCACCATCTCATATTCGTTCTGTTTCGCTTGATGAAAAATAGTGTCTGCCGGAACTGCCCCCACGACATTCACACCCTTTTTCTGCAACTGCCGCACAATCGGATTAATAACTCGCTGCTCTTCCTCTCCCAAGGTTCCCCCATCGCCCGCATGTGGATTCAACCCACAGACCCCCATTCGTTCTCCCTCCAAACCCAACCAGCACAACCCCTGCTCTGCTAATTCAATCGCTTCCCGAACCGCTTCCCGCGTGATCGCACGGGCCACCTCTGCCAACGGCAGATGACGTGTCACCAACATAACCCGTAACCCTCCGCCCATTAACAGCATCCCAAAGCGTTTCCGACCCGTTAGCGCGGCTAACAACTCCGTATGCCCCGGCATCTCCACACCAGCCCGCTGAAACCCCTGCTTATTAACCGGAGCCGTCACAACGCCATCAAGCGTCCCAGCCATACACAGTTTCACGCCCTCCTCTATCGCCGCTACCGCCAGCCGTGAAGCATCGACCCGCAACCGACCCGGAGACCAAACCGCCGAACCAACATCATGAAACAAAAGCCTTTTTGAGATAGGAATCCGCATCTGTTTGGCCTGCGCCCGAGCCACGGCTTCCGAGCCCAACAAAACAAACTCTGTGGTTCCCGGCCACCGACCATATGCCATCGCTTTGAGTGCCACCTCAAGCCCGATGCCATTCACATCTCCTATGGTAATTCCAATCCGCATCACATCCACAACATAAAAAAAAGACCCCGCACTCGCGAGGTCTTTTCGTCAAAGATCGGCACAGCCAACCTTACGGTCTGCTTATTTGAATTCAGCTTCCACTTCCGCAACCGTCTTCAACACCCGTGAAACGATCTGATAAGGGCAACCCTGCGAGTTCGGACGACGATCCTCCAGGTATCCCTTATACGCATCTTCACGAACAAATGCATGCGGCACACGAATAGAAGCACCACGGTCCGCAACACCCCACGAGAATTTATCAATCGCCTGTGTTTCATGCAGACCCGTTAACCGAAGGTGGTTATCAGGACCATACGCTGAAATATGCTCTTCTTTATATTTATCAAAGCCATCCATCAGCTTCAGGAAGTACTCTTTTCCACCCGTTTCACGCATGTAAGTAGAAGAGAAGTTACAGTGCATACCTGAACCATTCCAATCACCAGTGAACGGTTTACAATGATACTCTACATCCACACCATACTGCTCACACAGACGCTGCAGGATGTACCGAGCCACATGCATCTGATCCGCTGCCCGTTTTGATCCTTTACCAAAGATTTGGAACTCCCACTGACCTTTCGCAACTTCTGCATTGATGCCCTCATGGTTAATACCAGCAGCAATACAAAGATCGAGATGCTCTTCCACAATATCGCGAGCAATATCACCCACGTTTTTGAAGCCGACACCCGTGTAGTACTCACCTTGCGGCTCCGGATAACCAACAGCTGGCCATCCCAACGGGCGACCGTCCTTATACAAGAAGTACTCCTGCTCCAATCCCACCCAGAAACCAGCATCATCTAGAATCGTCGCACGATGGTTAGATGCGTGTGGAGTTCCGTCCGGCATCATTACCTCACTCATCACCAGGAATGCATTTTCCCGAGTCGCATCTGGATAGATCGCCACTGGCTTGAGCATACAGTCAGAGCTGCTACCATCCGCCTGAAGGGTAGAGCTGCCATCAAAACCCCACATTTCACAATCCTCTAAACTAAAAGAGGCATAATCTCCATCAACAACTTTTGTTTTACTACGTAGGTTCTGCACCGGCTCATAGCCATCCAACCAGATGTATTCTAATTTAATACGCGCCATTTTCTTTCCTCTCATTCAATTTGTTTGCTTTAAAATATGAACAATGAATTATTTGCATTAAACATGCCATAAAAAATAGAACAAAACTGGTCATTAAAATTAAATGAATACATATTTGTATGATTAATTTTCACAAGAGTGCAAAAAAGTAATGTTATTGACCTTTTTTATCGCCCCATGCCCTTTTCGAGGCGACGAAGTTTTTCAGCTAACTTCTTCAACCCCAACATGCCCGCATAGCCCCGCATAAACTTATCATGGTCTACCGCTGGAATCCCCATCACATGAGAACCCTCTTCCAAATTACTAATGATACCCGACTTAGCGTTAGCAATCACCCGCTCGCCCACTTTCAAGTGTCCTGCCACCCCCACTTGTCCCGCTAAAATCGTATGCGCACCGATCTCAGCACTACCCGCAATACCCACCTGCCCACACAAGACCGTGTGAGGACCAATTTTCACGTTATGCGCAATTTGCACTAAATTATCAATTTTCGAACCCCGCCCAATCACCGTCGCGCCAAACCGCGCCCGATCCACCGCCACATTAGCACCAATTTCCACATCCTCCTCAATCACCACCGTGCCAACCTGTGGGATTTTACGCCGCGAACCATCCGGCTCAACCGAATAGCCAAATCCATCCGAGCCGATCACGCTGCCGCTGTGAATAATCACTCGATCGCCTACCGTGCAATACTCCCGAATCGTAACCGACCCGAATACGTGCACATCGTTTCCTAAACAGCTCCCATAACCCACCACAACATTTGGACCAATCACGGAGCCATACCCAACCACCACGCCCCCCTCAAGAGTACAATTAGGTCCCACAGAAACGTCCGCACCCAAGACAACATCCGCCGCAACAACAGCCGAGGGATGCACCCCCGCTGCAGGCCTTGGAGGTGCCTGATAAAATAGTGCGGCCGCCTCACCAAAACTGCGATCCGGGTTCTCCACCCTCACATAGGCACAGCCCACCTCACCCTCAAAATTCTTTGGAACAATAGCAGCAGAAGCCGCGCTGCGCTGCAGCAGCGATGCATATTTCGCCGAAACCAGAAAACTGATCTGACCCGCCTCCGCCTCCTCCAGACTATTGACTCCGCTTATCTCCAGTGATCCATCACCCTCCAGCTCCCCATTCAGATGATCTGCCACTTCGGAAAGTTTCATGGATTCACTCCCGAATCCGTATTTTCAGATGTAATGCCTTCATACCCCTCATTCAACTCTGCCAATACATTCGCTGTGATATCAGCCGAAATACTCACATAATTGATCACTTGAATACCCAGACGACTCTGCGCCGAACGGTCAATCACAGCCTCATACCCCTTCTCTTTCGAATAAGATGATATGTTATCCTGAATCTCATCAAACAACTTCTTCGTCATCCGTGTGTTCTGCTCATCGATCTGTTTTTTGCGAAGCTGCTCATACTCCAGCATCTCCTGCTCTTGCTCCTGCATCTTAACCAAACGCTCCTCAAGCAATACACGTTTGTTCGAGCGAACTTCCGTACTCAACATCGGATCTCTAGAATCTGCCCGCAACTGCTCAACTTCTTCCCGGATTTCCTCAATTTCATTTTTCATGATATCCTGCTCAAGTTTCATTTCATCCGTCTGCTGCCGAATCTGGTCTTGAGCCAACTGCGTCTTATAAAACCGCGTGAACAGTTCCTGCAAATCGACAAACACAATTTTTCCATCCGCCATAGCCAGATTGCACATCAGCAACCCCGCCACTATCCATATCGCTCTCTTCATCATTCATCTCCTAAATAGTTTTTTCCACATAGACCGCACCACATAAGATTCATTCAATTTCAACGAATCGAACACATTCTACACGTTAAACAAAAACTCAATCACATCTCCATCTTTCACCACATAGTCACGCCCCTCAGTCCGTAGCAAGCCCGCATCTCGACAGCCTGCCTCTCCCTCATGCGCAACAAAATCATCATACGCCATCACCTGCGCCCGAATAAAACCCCGCTCAAAATCGGTATGAATCACCCCCGCTGCCCGCGGCGCCAAATCTCCCGCTCGAATCGTCCAAGCTCGCGCCTCTTTCGGCCCCTGCGTAAAATAACTACTCAACCCGAGTGTGCGATAACCCGTCTGAATAATCTGATCCAGTCCACTCGCCGAAACCCCATACTCCTCCAAAAACTCCACCCGCTCCTCATCCTCCATGCCATTCAGATCCTCCTCCATCTTCGCACAGATTTTAACCACTTCCGCCCCCCGAGCCCCCGCATATGCCTCCACCGCCTCTACCAAAGCCGACGATTCACTCAGCCCCGCTTCATCCACATTACAACAATAGATAAACGGCTTATCCGTTAAAAACTGCGTCTCCTTTAATAACCGATCCGCCAATTCACTTTCGCGGTCAGCAAACGCATGCACCATCTTCCCCGCTCCCAAATGTTCCAGCAACGCCTCGAACCAAGGCACCGCTGGCGCCAGCGACTTATCTCCCCGCGCCGCCTTAATCAACCGCGGCAACCGACTTTCCACCGTCTGATAATCCGCCATAATCAGCTCCGCCTCAATAATCTCAATGTCCCGTACCGGATCCACCGAACCATCCACATGCACCACCTGATCATCCTCAAAACAACGCACCACCTGCAGTATCGCATCCGTCTCACGAATATTGGTTAAAAACTTATTGCCCAGTCCCTCCCCCTGGCTCGCCCCTTTCACCAACCCCGCAATATCCACAAACTCCACCGTTGCATGAATCGTCTTCTGCGATTTTGCCATCTCTGCCAGCCGCTCCAAACGATCATCCGGTACCGGCACCACGGCCTTATTCGGTTCAATCGTGCAAAACGGATAGTTTGCACTCTCCGCATGCTGAGCCCGCGTCAACGCATTGAACAACGTCGACTTCCCCACATTAGGCAACCCAACAATCCCTATACCAAGCCCCATGGTCTATGCCTCGCCCGCCGCCGGCTTCTCAAAATCCATCAATGTGCCCCCAATGAAATGAGCGCCCCCATCCACAAATAACGTCTGACCCGTAATCTTCTTCGCAAACGCACCTAGCAAAAACACCACCGCACCCGCTACCTCTTCCTTATCCTTCACCGTATCCCACGGCAGCGGACTGATCTGCTCCCACGTCTTCGACAAATGCTCAAAGTAAGGAATCGAAGAAGCCGCCTTCGTCGTCAACGGTCCCGCCGACACAGCATTCACCCGCACCCGATCTTTACCATAATTCCGCGCTAACGCCTTCACCACCGCCTCCAGTGCCGCCTTGTTCACGCCCATCCAATTGTAAAACGGAAACGGACGCTGCCCCTCAAAAGACAACGTCACAATCGAGCCCCCCTCTTTCATCTGTGGAACCGCATAATTCGCCACCGTCGCCAGCGAAGCCGCGCTAATATGAAATCCCTGCAACACATCCTCCGTCGCCTCCGTGAAGAGCACCTCTCCCCCCAAGCACGTCTTGGGATTCGCATACGCAATCGAATGCAGCACCCCATCAATCGGACCCGTCGATGCAAACAGAGCCTCCACCTCTTCCTGAACCGTCACATCACAATAGCGGAAATCCATAGCCGCCTTCTGCTCATCACTCAAATCCTTGCAACCCCGATCAAAAAAGATTTTTTTCATCCGCTCATTTTGCGCCGTCCAGATCACCTTGCCCCCCAGCGACTCAATCAACCGACCCGCCGCATACGCAATCGAATCCGTATTCAATATGCCCATCACTACATAGGTACTACTCTTCGCAATCATACGCTCTCCCATCTCTTCCTACTAAAGACAAAATCATACCCGACCCAAAGCCGGAGACAATGAGAAAGCAACACAGGATACGCAACGCTTACGAGTAGAGCTCACCCTCTTGATCGACGAACTCCTGCGACTTTTCCGCCATCCCCTTCTCCAGCGCCTCTTCCGCCGAAAAGCCATGCGCTGCCGCATACTGCCGAACGTCTTCCGAAATCCGCATCGAACAGAACTTCGGCCCGCACATACTGCAGAAATGCGCCGTCTTCGCCTCTTCGCTCGGCAGCGTCGCATCATGAAAGGCCCGTGCCCGCACCGGATCCAACGCCAGATTAAACTGATCCTCCCAGCGAAACTCAAACCGCGCCTTACTCAACGCATTATCCCGCACCTGAGTCCCCGGAAAGCCCTTCGCCAAATCCGCCGCATGCGCAGCGATCTTATACGTGATAACCCCCTCTTTCACATCCTCCTTATTCGGAAGACCCAAATGCTCTTTCGGGGTCACATAACAAAGCATCGCGCAACCATACCAACCAATATTGGCCGCCCCGATACCCGACGTAATATGATCATAACCCGGCGCCACATCCGTCGTTAACGGACCCAGCGTATAGAACGGAGCCTCATGACACACATCCAGCTCCCACTCCATATTCTCCTTAATCGCCTGCAGCGGCACGTGACCCGGTCCTTCAATCATCACCTGCACATCCTGCTCCCACGCCCGCTTCGTCAGCTCACCCAACGTCTCCAGCTCACCCAATTGCGCCTCATCGTTCGCATCCGCCACCGCCCCCGGCCGCATGCCATCGCCCAGTGAAAGCGACACATCATACCGCTTACAAATCGCACAGATCTCATCAAAATGATCATAGAGGAACGACTCCTTATGATGCGCCACGCACCACTTCGCCATAATCGATCCACCCCGACTCACAATCCCGCACACCCGCTGCGCCGTCATCGGCACAAACCGCAACAACACGCCCGCATGAATCGTAAAATAATCCACCCCCTGCTCCGCCTGCTCAATCAACGTATCCCGGAACAACTCCCACGTCAGATCCTCCGGACGATCCCCCACCTTCTGCAACGCCTGATAGATCGGCACCGTTCCCACCGGCACCGGACAGTTCCGAATATTCCACTCCCGTGTGTCATGAATATTCTCCCCCGTCGACAAATCCATAATCGTATCCGCCCCCCACAACGTCGCCCACTGCACCTTCTCCACTTCCTCTCCAATGCTAGAGCTCACCGCCGAATTACCGATATTCGCATTAATCTTCACCCGGAAATTACGCCCAATAATCATCGGCTCCGCCTCCGGATGGTTGATGTTTGCCGGAATAATCGCCCGACCGGCCGCCACCTCTTCCCGCACAAACTCCGGCGTAATGAACACCGGAATATTCGCCCCAAAAGCCTGACCCGGATGTTGATGGTGTGCATGACGCATCGCCGCCGTCTGCGCCTGCTGCAATAGTCCCGACTGATGCTCTGACTTGCAATAAACCTGCCCCGCCGCTTCCGCACGACCCATATTCTCACGAATCGCAATATACTCCATCTCCGGCGTAATCACACCCTGCCGCGCATAATGCATCTGCGTCACATTCGCATCCGCCCGCGCCACCCGCACCTGCTTATCCACCGCTCCAAACGGAATCCGTTTCGCATCCTGTCCCTTGCCATCATCCCCCGGCTGATACCCCCGCGCCAACATCCACTCCGTGTCTTCACGCTCTTCAATCCAATTTTCCCGCAACCGCGGCAGCCCCTCTTCCAGCTTCAACTCCACCTGCGAATCCGTCGCCGGCCCACTCGTATCATACACCCGCACCGACTCATTCTCCACCGTCTCGCCATCTACCCGCTCCGTATCCGACAACCGGATCTCACGCATCGGAACCCGCACATCCTCTCGGCTCCCCACCACATACACCTTCCGCGAATTCGGGTACTCATCTCCATAATCATTAAACGAATGTTTTGGCTGAATCATCTTGGCTCCTACTCTCTTCCTATTCACTAATTAACAAAGCGGAACCTGACTTCCGCTTCCCTCCGTCGGCACAATCCGTATCAGGTTCCAAGGGACTCTCTCAGCTCTGCAATCAAAGCACCCCTAGCGACACCTTCACCCTAAATCAATCGACACCTGAGTCAATTGATTTCACACCCTCATCTCGATTTTTCCGCACGAACCATTTACAACCCCCCCCCACATCTCTACATTACTTACCAATAAAAGACGGAGAAACACATGAACTGGAAACAAATCAGCCACCGAATTCAAAACCATCAACCCGCCACTCCAGAAGAAGCACTCGCCATTCTCGAATCCCCCAACGACCAACTGCTAGACGTGCTTCAAGCCGCCTATCAGCTCCGGCATCAACACTTCGGCAACACCGTCTCCCTCCACCTCCTGCGCAACGTCAAAAGCGGCGTATGCCCCGAAGACTGCTCCTTCTGCTCCCAATCCACCAAAGCCATCAACCAAGTCGAACGCTACGACATGCAAACCGTCGAAACCATCCTCGAAGGCGCCCAAGCCGCCATCGAACGCAAAGCCAAACGCTACTGCCTCGTCTCCAGCACCCGCTCCCCCTCCCCCAACGAAGTCGACACCATCTGCGAAGCCGTCATTCAAATTAAACAAAAACACCCCCAGCTCGAAATCTGCTCCTCCCTCGGCCTCCTCACCGAAGAAAAAGCCCACCGCCTCAAACAAGCCGGTGTCAACCGCTTCAACCACAACCTCGAAACCTCCGAAAACTTCTTCCCAGAAGTCGTCACCACCCACGACTTCGACGACCGCATCAACACCGCCAAAATCGTCAAAAAAGTCGGACTCGACCTCTGCTGCGGCGGCCTCTTCGGCATGGGTGAATCCATGCAAGACCGCGCCGACCTCGCCTTCGCACTCGCCGACCTAAACGTTGACTCCGTTCCCGTCAACTTCCTCGACCCCCGCCCCGGCACCGCCTTCCACGGCAAACCCAACCCCCTAACACCGAACGACTGCCTCCGCGCACTCGCCATGATGCGCTTCGTCATGCCCTCCGTCGAAATCCGCATCGCCGGCGGCCGCGAAACCACCCTTCGCCACATCCAAGCCCTCGCCCTCTACCCCGCCAACTCCATGTTCACCAACGGCTACCTCACCACCGGCGGACAAGACTTCGATACCGACAAACAAATGATCGAAGACGCCGGATTCGAAATCGAACTCACCGCCCAACCCGAAAGCACCCCCCAACCCAGCTGCGTCTAAATCACCATGTCCTCTTTCTGGAACGCCCTCGACCGCCCCATCATCGCCCTCGCCCCCATGGAGGATGTCACCGACACCGCCCTACGCGAACTCCTCCTCACCATCGCCGACCCCACCGCCCTCCACGTCGTCATGACCGAATTCGTCTCCACCGACGGCCTCGTACACCGCAAAGCCCGCAAACGCATCATCCACCGCCTACGCGTCACCGACCAAGAACGAAAACTACTCCGCCAGAAAAACGTCAAAATCGTCGCCCAAATCTGGGGAAACACCCCCGAAAACTACACCCAAATCATCAAAGAAATCGCAGATGAAATGGAGTTCGACGGCATCGACATCAACATGGGCTGCCCCGTACCCAAAGTCGTCCGCCGCGGCTGCTGCTCCGGCCTCATCGGCAACCCCACCCTCGCCAAAGAAATCGTCCACGCCGCCAAAGAAGCCTCCCACCTACCCGTCTCCGTCAAAACCCGTATCGGCCTCAAAACCATCGCCACCGAAGAGTGGGCCAGCCACCTCCTCGAAACCCAACCCGCCGCCCTCACCTTTCACGGCCGCACCCAAAAACAGATGTCCGTCGGCCCCGCCAACTGGCACGAAATCGCCAAAGCCGCCCGCCTACGCGACCAACTCGCCCCCCACATCCCCATCATCGGCAACGGCGACATTAAATCCATTCATGAAGCCCGTGAAAAATGCACCCACCACCAGCTCGACGGCGCCATGATCGGCCGCGGCATCTTCGACAACCCCTGGCTCTTCATGGAAGAACAACGCGAACGCACCCTCGAAGAAAAACTCAACATGCTCTGGACCCACACCCATCTCTTCGACCGCGTCTGGCAAGGCTCCAAAAACTTCCACATCCTCCGCCGCTACTACTCCATCTACTGCAAAGGCTTTCCCGGCTGCGCCGACCTACGCGCCCAACTCATGCAAACCGAATCCACCGCCCAAGTCGCCGCCATCATCAAGCCCCTCAATCCGGCCATGGATATCTAACTATCTTGTGAATAAAACCTACCAGCTATATTTTCCTTCGATGCTTGAAGGCTCATAAAAATCTCGAACCGACTTCATCCCTCCAGCAGATTCACACTCTACCCGAACCCAAATACCTTTGATACTCCCCTGTGTAGCCTGAGGATCACCTCCCGGCACATAATACTCCGTTGAATTAAATTCATATTTAACTAACTCCACTTCCTTCGAAGAAAAAATTCTTTTTCCTTTTGCTGCCAACAACTCAATTTCCAGATCACCCTGCACCGTTCGATCATGTTTAACTACACGACCTTTATCCATATCGTTCTCTTCCTGCTCATAAAATATTCTATATTCAACATCCAATACGCTGATCTCGATATTGGAACGATTTTCAATCTCGATTTGATACAAGAACTCATCAATTCGCATAAAATGGGCATTTCCATCCTCCTTTCTCTGCCCTACCTTTTTCTTATTTATATCAACGGATATATCTTTCCCGTTAAAAACCGAATGCAGAAACCACTCCGTAAAATAATCCTGATCAGACTTCACAAACACCGACGGCTTAATCTTAACCAACTTTCCGTCCGTCCGCTTCAACTCCACCTGCCCCGACCGCTCATCATACTGAACAATCTCCGCCTCTAGCGACCGCCCATCCGGCAACGTAAATGTATGCCCCAAGCTACTGAGAACGCCCCCCAACAAAACAAACATTCCAATCCAGAAAATATTCCGCTTACTCATCACTCTCTCTCCGCCCACACGCACAACGGCATCATAAGCATGATTGATAATAACTTTTTCACGAATTAATTCATATATATAATATTTTTAAAATAAATGAAAGAGTGGATAAAAAATGATCCACTAAAATATTGAAGGTTTCTGCCCCAACACTATCGTTCAGGCATGAATCAACCGAACGGCCTCTACCTCATTCTCACCAACCCCGTCGCCGGCTACGAAGCCACCGCCCAAGCCGCGGTTGACTGCCACGTTTCCATGCTTCAACTCCGCATGAAAAACAAAACCAACGATCAACACGAGGTGGCCCAAACCCTTCGCGCCATCACCCGCGGCACCCAAACCCAATTCATCATCAACGACAACCTACCGCTCGCCCAACACGTAGAGGCCGACGGATTACATCTCGGACAAGACGACCTCTCGCTCCCACGCGCTCGCCAGCAATATGACGGCATCATCGGCATCTCCACCCATACTCTTGAACAGGCACAAAAAGCCCACCAAGCCGGTGCCGACTACATCGGCATCGGCCCCCTCTTTCCCACCCAAAGCAAAGCCAACCCCGACCCCGTCATCGGCATACCCACCGCCGCGAACATCGCCCGAAGTGTTACCTGTCCGACCGTCGTTATCGGCGGCATTCAACCCGAACACTTCCCCGAACTGCGCCGCCACCAGCTCCCCGCCTTCGCCCTCATCAGCGCCGTTAACCACTCTCCCAATCCCCGGCAAGCCATTCAGCATCTCCAACACGCCTGGCAAGAGGCGCAAATTTGAACTTGTGCGAACCCCCTTTGCCTTCTACCTTCTAACGCTTTCCGCTGGGTGAGTGGTGAAATTGGTAGACACGCCAGATTTAGGTTCTGGTGCTTAACCGCGTGCGGGTTCGAGTCCCGCCTCGCCCACCAACTTTTTTCCCCCGTCGCAATCAACGCTTCCGGAAAAAACGCCGCTTAACCCACGCCGCCACCAAAAACACCGCTACCACCACCAACAGCGGAACCAGATCATTCACCGGCGGAGGACAAATGGGCGGCAACTCAAACGCGTCCATCCACCCGCTCCTCACTCCGCTGCTCAATCCCTCGAATCAAATCCCCAAAAATAAAATGGTGAAACGGCAGGAAGATATACCAATACAACCGCCCCCACATGCCCTTCGTAAAATAGAACGCCTCAACCGTCAGCCGCCGCACACCCTCTTCCTCCTCCACCCGAAACGCCAGCCATGCCAGCCCCGGCAGCTTCATCTCCGCCCGTAACAACAACTCCTTAGGTCGCCGTATTTTCTCTACCCGCCAGAAATCAACCACATCATTCACCCGTAACCGCGTCGGGCTTCGCCGCCCCCGCTGCGTACCCACTCCCTGCGCCAACCGATCTATCATGCCCCGCATCCGCCACAACGGCGTACTATGAAACCACCCCTCCTCCCCCCCGATCTGCGCGATCGATGCAAACAACGCCCTCGCCGACTTTACCGTCGTCAACGAATAGACCGACCGATACGTCGGCACATCCCCCAACTCATCCAACGTGATCGCCAGCTCATGATCCCGCGGATAACTATCCGTCCACCGCGTATGCACCGCATCCTGCTCCTCCCGCGAAAGCGCCAGCACCAGCGCCTCCCGACAACTGATTCGGCGAAACGGCAGCACCTCCAGAATATCCCGCCCCTCACACACCACATCATGCTCCACGCTCTCCATCAAACAACGCGTGATCGAAGCCGGCACCGGTGTCAACCACCCCGTCACCATCGCATAGAACGGAATCGACGAGACCGGCGAAGAAAAAAACCACCGCCGCCTTCCCAGCACCGCCGCATGGGTCTTCAGCAACGCCTCATAGCTCAACACATCCGGCCCCCCAACATCAAACGTCCGCCCCGCCGTCTCCGGCAACTCCAGCACCCCCACCAACACCTTAATCACATCCCGCAATCCAATCGGCTGACACTGCGTCTTCGCCCACCCCGGCACCGGCAACACCGGTAACCGCCGCACCAAATGGTTCAACATCTCATACGACGCACTCCCCGAACCCAAAATCACCGCCGCCCGCAAAAACGTAACCGGAACCGACCCCGCCGCCAGCTGATCCGCCACCGCCATTCGACTTGCCAAATGCCGACTCAACCGCTCATCCACCCGTCCCAATCCCCCCAGATAAATAATCCGCTCCACACCACACCGCTCCGCCGCCTCCCGAACAGACACCGCCGCCAGCCGATCCGCCTCCTCAAACGAACGCCGCCCCATCACCATCGAATGGATTAGATAAAAAACCGTATGCACCCCCTCCATCGCCACTTCCAGCGATGCCGACTCCAGCGCATCCGCCACCACCACCTCACACGCCGCCCACCGCTCCGCCGCCCGCTCCGCCTCCGAACGCACCATCACCCGCACCCGATAGCCCCGCGCCACCAGCTCCGGAACCAACCGCCCCCCAATATACCCCGTAGCCCCCGCCACCAACACCGTCTCCAAATCAAGCAAACGCCTCGTCGGCAACGAGTCACATAACAACGAATCATTCATACCCGAGCTCATAGCCCCAGTCTACGCTCGCTCAACCCCCCACGCAAGACCCGATCCTCAGGCCGGAAACCGTGGCTCCACAAACACCGGCGGATGCAGATAAAGCGGCTCAAACAGCTCCACGTCCAGCCCCGCCACCTGACGCTCCCACACCACCTCACCCAACGTCGCCGCCCGCGGAACCTCATCCACACCCCCCGGCGCACCAAACGGCTCCAGCACCGAAGCCAACCGTTCCCGATCCGGACTCAGCACCACCGCCCCCTCATCCACCCACTCCGCCAACGCATCCCGCCCAATCAACTCAAACCCTCGCACCAGCTCAACGCCCTCAAACACCCCCACCCACAACTGCTCACGCCGCGCATCCCCCACCACAACACTCCGCGCCGCACCGCACTGCCGCGCCAACGAAGCACCACTATTATGCGCCATCACCCGTTGCTTACCCGGTGCCGCCAACGCATTCACCACCGAAAACGATATCCGCATCCCCGAAAACGCACCCGGCCCCCGACCCACCAAAAACGTATCCACCGACGCCCAATCCACCGCCAGCTCCTTCAACGCATCAAACAACTGCTGCCGATTTTCCCGACGCTCCTCCCAGCTCACCGAAGCCACCACCTCTCCCGATTCCAGCAACGCCACACTCCCCTCCCGCGCACTCATCTCAACCGCTACGACTCGCATGCTACCTCCTGCCAAATCTCAATCCGCCGCACCGAAGGATCCGCCCCCTTCTCCAACGACACATGCAACATATCTTTCGGCAACAACTCAGCCGCCCGCTCCGCCCACTCAATCGCCGTCACCCCATCCGACTCCAAATACTCCTCCAAGCCAATCCCCATCGCCTCCACGCTATTTGCCAACCGATACAGATCAATATGGTTCAACCGCACCCGCCCCTCATACTCCCCAATCAACGTATACGTCGGGCTCGTAATCGGCTCCCGAATCTCCAGCGCCACCGCCAGCCCCTGAATAAAACAGGTCTTCCCAGCCCCCAGCTCCCCATGCAAAGCCACCACCGAACTCGGCACCAACCGCTCCGCCAACGATCCCGCAACCTCCCACGTCTGCTCCGGGCTACCACTCTCCACACTCAATATCACCTGCCTCATAGCACCTCAATCTACCCACCGGACCTCCCCATTCAAAGCCCAAAAAAAACCAACTCACCCTTTTCACTTCACGCACACCCATCACCGAACCCGCAAGAAATAAAAAAGCCAGCGAGTCTCCCCCAAGCCGCGATGCTCGCGCTCCACTCCGCCACCTTACGGTTTCGGATCAACCACCGTCAACTGCAGCGGCTGACTCGCCACCTCCATCCCATCCGCAAACACCCCCACCAACTGCAGCCGACACGGTCCCTCTCCCCACGCCGACTCCCGAAATCTCAACAACCCCTCCGGATCAAACGGCTGCTCATCCAGCACCTCATGCCCCACCAACAACCGCACCCGCTCCGGCAGTTCATCTCCCCCCACCACCGCCCGAAAACCATGCACCCCCTCACCCAACGGCTCAATCTTCCCATCAAACCCAATCGAACGCCCCAGCCGATTCACCGTAATACCTTTTTCCGCCATTCCATAAAACGCCACCGGATGCTTCGCCACCACCACACACCGCAACGCATGATACCCATCCGCCAACTTCGCCGGATCAATCTGCACCGAACCCAACGCCCCATCCGCCGCCAGCAACTCCCCATCCAACAAAAACAGATACCGCCACGCCACACCCCGCGCCCGACACACCGCCGCCGCCCGAAACCGAAAAGGCTCCCCCTCCAACTCACTCACCCCCAACACCTTCGCCGCCACCCGCGGCGCATACGGCCGCGCCAACGGATCCCCCAAAAACAACTGCTGCAACGGACACGCCACCGACTGATAAAAACTCTCCAGCACCGAACACCCCCCCACGTAATGCTCAAAAAACCGCGCCGACGGAAACTTATTCGCATTCGCATACGGCTCCACCACCGACCCACACGTCGCGGTCGCCCCCGCCTCCAGCCACGCCGTACACTTCGTCTGCGGTCGCTGAAACTCCGCACTCCAGCTCGTCAAATGCTCCGCCACCGCACCCGGCGCAAACGACCCAATCGCCCCCGGCTCCACCCGCTCCGCTCCACACAGCAACCCCATCACGCCCTCCGCCCCCGCCGGAAGCGCATTCGTAATCACCGCCGACACACCCCGCCGAGCCAACTGCTGCTGCGTCGTCTCAAACTGCCACGCCCGACAAGTCGACCGCACATTCCCATTCGTCACAAAATAAAACCCCGATCCCACCCCAACATGATCCGACGCAACACCCCGCTCCAGCACCTCCAATACCGACGAAACCGAACTCCCCCCCTCCCCCGTATATCCCAACATCATACTCGGCAACGGCATCTTATCCCCCAGCCCCACCTCCATCCGCTTCACCGTCTCCGCACCCCGAACCGAAACCCCCAATCCCTCCTTCAGCACCCCCAACGAACACGACGGCAACACCAACCGCAACCGATCATTCGGCCCCCCAAACAATCCCGATTGAAACTTCCCCTCCTCCACCAACGCCCCCCCCACCGAACGACCCCGCAAAAACGTATATCCACAAATCGACACCTGCCGCCGATCCGACTCATCCGTCTCCACCCGAATCGGAAAATCCGTCGAATACACCCACGCCAACACCTGCTTCTCCAGACCCCGCGCCACCATCACCCGCTGCGCCGGCTCCCAAATCCAACGCTCAAACGCCGCCGGATCACACGTCGCACGCCCCTCAAACAACGCCTCCGGCACATCCAGCCGCACCACATTCCGCAACGGAATCCCCCGCCGCGCCACAAACTCATTCGCCACCCGCAACGAATCCGCCGACCGCTGATTCGCCAACACCAGCACCTCATGCGGCAACTGCGCCCCCGCAGCCATCACCCAAAACAGCGCCCAAAACATCACCCGTCTCATCGCACATCCTCCAACGCACTCACCACCGCACCCAACCACGCCACCTTCATCCGCTGCAACATCGGACTCGGATGTGCATATAACAACGAATTCCACTCCGAAGCAACCCCCACCCGCTCCACATCTCCCAACGCACCCACACACTGCGCTGCCAACGGCAACAACCGCGGATCCTGCCCCCACCCCACCAGCACCGGCCCCACCCGCCTCCTCAACCCCACCGCACACTCCTCCGCCCGCCCCTCCGAAAACAACGAATGAGCCCCCCCTCCCCGCTGCCCCGCTAACCCCTCAACCCGCGCTAAAAACGCAGCCGACTTCGCCTCCCGCAAATCCGACAAATTCAACACCCGCACATGCGACCACCCACACGCCACCGCCACCCGCATCACCTGATACTGCGTCGTATCCGGCTGCGTCAACACCAACGCCTTCTCCCCCCCCGAAAACCGCTCCACCTCCCCCTCCTCACACCTCCCCAGCGGACGCGAAGAGCCCGGATTCATCATCACCACCACCGCATCCGCCCGCCGCCCCCACAACGCACTCCCCCGCTCATCCACCCGCGACACATCCACCACCTCCAATACACTCCGGCACCCATACACCTCATCCCCAAACCGCCACCGATAAAAATGACCATAACACTCAAACCGCTTCTTCAACGCCGCCGCATACAAAAACTCCAAAACAACTCCCATCTTTTTTCTTCTTTAACTACCTTAATCACACTACCATCCCACACCATGAAAGAAAAGGAATCAACATGAACCTCCTCATCGACGCCCTCGCCACACTCCTTTTTCTCGTCCACCTCCTCATCGGCTGGAAGCACGGCACCCGCATCGCCCTCCTCCGCATGCTCCAAGTCATCGCCGCCCTCCTCATCGGTTGCCTCGCCGGCCGCTACCTCGGCAACGCCATCGGACAATGGGCCCACCGGCCCCGCATCGTCACCATCCCCGCCCTCGGACTCTTCACCGCCACCCTCACCTACTTCCTCTTCCACCTCCGCATCCACCACCACCTCGACCAACGCCCCCACCAACTCAAAACCCGCCACCCCCTCAAAAACATACTCGACCGCACCGGCGGCCTCCTCCTCTCCACCCTCTCCGCCACCCTCCTCCTCACCGCCCTCATCTGGCTCGCCAACCTCACCACCGCCCTCACCCACGCCCAACCCCTCCCCGGCAGCCAGAAAAGTTACGCCGCCCAAACCGCCCAAAACCTCCTCTACCAAACCACCGCCCGCACCCTCACCCCCACCCACGACGCCCACCACGCCCGCGCCCTCGCCCACACCCTCAGCCAACCCCACCTCACCATCCAAACCGCCCGCCTCATCCTCCAAGCCCCCACCATCCAGCAGCTCATCAACGACCCCACCCTCGGCCCCGACCTCCTCAGCGCCGACCCCCAGCGCATCCAAAACAACCCCAACCTCCAAGCCCTCTTCAACGATCCCACCACCCTCAACCACTTCCGCCAGCTAGGCCTCCTCACCGGCACCGAAAAAAAAGCTGACCTATGCCAACAACTCGCCCGCATCGCCGCAAACCCCACCATTCGCAACAGCCTCAACAACCTCCACGCCCGCGGCCTCCTCCACCCCGACCAACTCATCCCCCTCATCCGCGACCCCGATCTCGACCTCATCATCGGGGAATGGCTCCAATAAAAAAATGAACCCTCATCCCCCCCAACGGTCTAACCCCAAAAACAAACCAAAGGAAACACTATGAAAAACATCCTTCCCCTCCTCATCACCGCACTCCTCCTCAGCGGCTGCGCCACGAAAGTCGACCGGCTCGACCCCACCGACATCACCGACCTCTCCGGCCGCTGGAACGATACCGACTCCCGCCTCGTCTCCGAAGAGATGATCCAAGACCTCTCCACCCGACCCTTCATCGGCATCTACGCCGCCAAATACGGCCACAAACCCACCGTCATCGTCGGCAACATCCGCAACCTCAGCTCCGAACACATCCAAACCCTCACCTTCATCAAAGACCTCGAAAAAGACCTCACCAACAACGGCCGCCTCATCTTCGTCGCCAACCCCTACGAACGCAACCAGCTCCGCGACGAACGCATCGAACAAGAAATCTGGGCACGCCCCGAAACCCGCAAACAAGTCCACGCCGAAACCGGCGCCGACTTCATGCTCATCGGCAGCATCAAAACCATCTTCGACCAAGAAAACCGCACCACCGTAAAATTCTACCAAGTCGACCTCGAACTCATCGAACTCGAAACCAACGAAAAAGCCTGGATCGGCAGCAAAAAGATCAAAAAACAGGTCAAAAAGCCCCTGATCCGATGGTAGCCCCCCCACCGCTTAGCACCCGCGACCTCCCCTTCCTCCTCCTGCTGCTCCTAACCAGTTGCAGCAGCCTCCGCACCCACCAAATCCACTACGGCGGCACCGACACCCTCCTCCGCCTCGGCCAACCCGAAACCGCCCTCGAACAAGTACAAGCCCACACCCCCCCCAAAAAAGACCAACTCCTCCACCTCCTCGATATCGGCATGCTCCAACACTGGAGCGGACAACACACCCACAGCAACCAAACCCTCGAACACGCCCGCCAACAGCTCGAAAAACAACGCACCCAATCGCTCACCAGCATCCCCCGCCGACTCCTCATCAACGACAACGCCACCGACTACACCGCCCAACACAACGAAGAAATCTACCTCCACATCTTCAAAGCCCTCAACCACATCGCCCTCCACCAACCCGACTCCGCCTGGGTCGAAATCCGCCAGCTCGACCAAAAACTCATCCAGCTCCAAACCGACTACCAAGCCGCCTACCAAAACCTCCCCCACACCCCCACCAACGCACCCACCGCCCACCACCCCCTCCACGAATCCGCCCTCGCCCGCTGGCTCGGCATGCTCCTCTACCGCAACGAAGGCCTCTGGGACGACATGCGCATCGACCAAAACCGCCTCCTCACCGCCTTCAACCAACAACAACAACTCTACCCCTTCCCCCCCCCCAACCTCCACACCTTCCCCCAACCCACCCAACCCCAACAAACCCGCCTCACCCTTCTCGCCTTCCACGGACTCACCCCCCTCAAAGAAGCCCAAACCCTCACCGTCCACACCGAAAAAGACCTCATCCTCCTCGCCAACTCCCACACCGACGACCTCGGCCGCAGCGGTCTCACCGGCTGGAACATCCTCCCCTGGCCCGGCATCAACCCCGGGCTCCACCTCAAAATCCAACTCCCCCAGCTCCGCAAACGCCCCACCCAAGTCGCCACCATCAAAGCCCTCATCAACCAGCAAGACACCCACACCCTCCAATCCCTCGAAAGCCTCCAAACCATCACCCACCAAACCTTCAAACAACACCGCCCCCTCCTCTACGTCCGCACCCTCACCCGAGCCATCAGCAAAGCCCTCGCCCTCTACCACGCCAACGAACCCCTCACCCACGACATGAACCAAGGCTACGCCGCCCTCACCCGCCTCTCCCTCGGCCTCCTCCTCGACCAAACCGAAAACGCCGACCTCCGCACCGCCCGCTTCTTCCCCGCCCACGCCTCCATCGCCGAAATCATCCTCCCCGCCGGCACCCACACCCTACAATTTCAATACTTCGCCCCCGACGGACGCCTCCTCCACACCGACCCCCCCCGCACCCTCCACCTCCAGCCCAACCAACTCAACCTCCAACAATCCGCCTACCTAAACTAACCCGCACCTTTCGGTCTTTGAGGGGTAGGGCGTGTTCGCCGAACGCGCCTCTCTGCGGATGGGTTGGCGCGCTCGGCGAGCACGCCCTACCTGCTGTCTGCTGCCTGCTGTCCGCTGCCTGCTCTCTGGGATGNAATGCAATTCCAATTTACCATCGTCAANCCCCCCTTCATCCCCTACTTTTCTTCGCATGGAACCCGGACTCTACATTGTTGGCNCCCCCATCGGTAATCTCGCCGATCTCTCNGCCCGCGCCATCGAAACGCTACAACAAGTCGACCTCATCTGCGCCGAAGACACCCGCCANACGCAGCGCCTCACCCAGCGCCACGACATCCAAACCCCTCTCACCAGCTATCACAAATTCAACGAAGCCCAGCGCACCCAATCCATCATCCAGCGCATCCAAGAAGGNCAGGCGATTGCCCTCGTTTCCGACTCCGGCATGCCCACCATCTCCGACCCCGGCGTCCGCCTCATTCAAGCCTGTCAGCAAGCCCAACTCTCCATCACCCCCATCCCCGGTCCCACCGCCCTCACCACCGCCCTCGCCTGCAGCGGCCTCCCCCATCCCGGGTTCACCTTNATCGGCTTTCTTCCTCCCAAAAGCGGAGGCCGCCAACGCGAACTCACCCGCTGGGCCGACCATCCCCTNCCCATTATTCTCTACGANTCGCCCCACCGCCTTCTCAAACTCATGACCGAAATCGAACAGCACCTCGGCCCTGATCGTCAGCTCTTCGTTGCCCGCGAGCTCACCAAAAAACACGAAGAACTGCTCAACGGGAACCCTGCTGCCATCACCAATGCCTTTCAGAATCGCACCGTTAAAGGCGAGCTTGTCGTCATCCTCCACCCCCTTCCTCCCACCCCCACCAACACCAAACAANCCCGTTGACCTCCCAACCCCGAGTGCTACANTCCANNNATCACAATCGGGAGCANTGCTTTTGAAAAATGTCGATCATCCAGACAACCTAACCGCCGCNGAAATCGACTCACACGTCCATATCTGCATCCACGGACGCGGCAACTTCCGCAACAGTCCCACCCTCAAATCCTACATTAAGCAGAAAATCGACACCCCCTCGATCACCCACATCCTCCTCGACATGCGCCACTGCCAAGGCATGGATAGCACCTTCATGGGCGTCCTCGCCGGCCTCGCCTGTATCGCAAAAAATCGCCCCCAACTCTCCTTTCAGCTCACCCACCTCTCCGCCAAAAACGAAGCCCTACTCATCACCCTCGGCGTCAACCGCGTNCTCGACTACCACCTCGCCACCGATGCCTCCGACCCGCTTCCCAACACCACCCCCCAGCTCGAACTTCCCATCCAAACCGACACACAAGACGCCGCCCAAACCTCCCTCGAAGCCCACCAGCAACTCGCCGACCTAACCCCCCAAAATAAAATCGAATTCAAGTCCGTCATCGAACTCCTTCAAGCCGACCTCGACCAACTCAACGGAGCCTAAATGAACAGCCCCGACCCCCAACTCGCCGGACTCGGCCTACCCCTCTTCCTCATCACCCTGCTCCTACTCGGCTGGATTGCCACCCTGCGCAANCGCCAGCAAAATCTCACCAAACAGCACAACACCCTCCTACAAGAAAAAGAAGCCGCCCTTGGATTTGTTCAAAACATCGGCTCCGTCTTCGCCGACGCCGAAACCGTCGAAATGAGCCAGCTGCTCGAACGCGTTCTCCACTACGCCGTCCGCACCTGCAAAGCGGGTTCCGGCGCTATCTACCTGCTCGATGCCGACACCAACCTCACCGCCCGCGCCCTCTCCGGCGTCATCCCCCCCCTCTTCAAAATCAACGACGACACGCTCCAGGCCGGTCCCGACACCACCCAGCAACTCCACACCCTACTCACCGAAAAAAAACTCGCCCTCGGCGAAACCCTCATCGGAGAAGTTGCCCGCGTCGGCAACGCCATTCATATCGAAGACGCCGAACTCGACAAACGAGTCCCCCAAACCAACATCGTCTTTCTTCGCATTCGTACCCTCCTACTCGTCCCCATGCGATTTGGTAACGACGTGATCGGCGTCATGATTCTCGCCAACCGCACNGGCAACAGCCGCTTNGCCGACTCCGATCTCAACCTAGCTCAAGCCCTCGCCGCCCAAGCCTCCGTNCCCATTCACTACGCAGGGCTCCAAGAAGCACTCGAACAAAAACGACAGCTCGACCGCGACATGCAAATTGCCCGGCAAATCCAACACTCGCTTCTCCCCCAATCGCTTCCCTGGCTACCCAACGTCGAGCTCTCCGGCTTCAACCACCCCGCGCTCGACATCGGCGGCGACTACTACGACGTGATCGAAATCGACCCCCAACACATTGGACTCGTCATCGCCGACGTCAGCGGCAAAGGCATTGGTGGCGCCCTCATGATGGCCGTCTGCCGCAGCGTACTCCAAGCCAACGCCCAAAACGAATACGATCCCGCCAGCATGCTCACCTCCCTCAACCAGACCCTCTCCCTCAACCTCGCCGACGATATGTTCATCAGCATGCTCTACATGGTTCTCAACACCGAAACCCGCCTCCTCAGCTACGCCCGCGCCGGGCACGAAGCCCCCCTCATCCTGCACAGCGGAAGCGATCAGATCGACCGCACCGAAACCCCAGGCATCGCCATCGGGCTCGTCGACAACCCCACCTTCAGCACCATCACCGAAACCCGAAACGTACAACTCCAATCCGGCGACCTCATCGTTACCTACACCGATGGCATCACCGAAGCCATGAACGCCGAAGCCGAAGAGTGGGGCCTNGAACAGCTCACCCGCTCCATCATACAGCACCGCAACGAAAACGCCTCCGATCTGCTCGACAANATCGAATCGGACGTCCTCACCTTCGTCGGCAATACTCCCCAATACGACGACATGACCATGCTCGCCATTCAAATCCGATAACATCTCACACGCCCAAGTCTCTCACCCTTTCTTATTGCCACATCTCCAGAACTCCAATAGGTTTCGAAACTTACTTGGTTGGTAACCGGAAAGTGCTGTGAAAATCGGCCGCTGACGCGCAACTGTAACTGCCCGCGGGTAGAAGCCAGAAAACGAGCCATCCTGAACATATAACCTCAAACCGCCTCGCGACATGGGCAGGAGAAAAAAAATGAAATCGATCCACTGGATTGCTGTAGCAATCTTCGCAACATCGCATACGTACGCCATTGAAACCATGGATGAAATCGTCGTCCAATCCACCCGCATCCCCACCTCCCTTGACTTGTCGACCTCCTCCGTCGAAGTCATCACCGAAGCCGACATCTTCAGAAGCAATTTGTCTCGTCTAGATCAAATACTAGCAAAAGAAGTCGGCCTTCATATAGCCCAAACCGGAGGAGCCAACCAACCCTCCTCGCTATACCTACGCGGTGCAAAACCACACCAGACGCTCATTCTTATTGACGGCGTAAAGGTAAACGGACAAACCGATTTAAATGGATACGATATCAGCAGCATGGATCTCTCGAACATCGAGCGAATCGAAATCCTCAAAGGCCCCCAAAGCACCCTATACGGCTCCGATGCCATGGCCGGCGTCATCAACATCATCACCAAAACAGGTAGCCGCGAACCGACCGTTTCCGCCTCCGCCGAACTCGGCTCTCATGCATACTATCGAGGTAATCTCTCCACCCACGGAACCGTGGGCATCATGCAATACAGCGCCTCCATTCAACACACAGAAGAGGATGGCATTTCAGCCAAACAAAATGATGCGGAAACAGACCCCTCATCCCTCCAAACCCTCACAACCCGCCTAACCCTACAGCCTTCCGAAGCACTACAATTCAAAGCCGGTATTCGATATATCGATGCACATAGTGATTACGACGATACCAACCCCAACGCATCGCCCTATGTCGACAAAAAGCAACTCATCGCCGATATTTCAGCCCACCTAACAGCCACCGAAACATACCAATCCTCGGTTCAATTCAGCATCGCCGATCTACAACGCAACCACCACTCCATCGGCAGCTCCATCAATACAACCGATACCGACGAACAATGGCTCACCTACGACTGGATCAACACCCTTCAACTATCTGACGCCATCGAAGTAATTGTTGGAACCGACTACACCCACTCAGCGTATGATTATCTCTATTCTAGCCTCAGCAGTTTCGGCCCATATGTTGAAGCCTTCGACGGCAGTCGGCATCAGCATGGGGCCTATGCGATCACCCACTATAAACCTTCACAATCAACGCTGATTCATGCCTCCCTTCGCAACGACTCAGACAGCATCTTCGGTTCAGCACTCACCTATCAAGCTGGCATCGCCAACACCATTCAGCCGAGCAAAACCACCCTGCGAGCCTCCTTCGGAACAGGGTATCGAGCCCCCACCGCCTATCAACTATACAGCTACTACGGAAACAGCGCTCTTCAAGAAGAAACCAGTCAACAGTTCGAAGCAGGCTTCGATCAAAAAATTAATGATCGCATCTCCTTCAATGCCACCTTTTTTCATACCCGCTACGAACAACTCATCGAAACCGAATATGGTGACCCGAATGACTACAACGATGACAGCTATCTCAACATTCCCAAAGCCAACTCTCAAGGAGTAGAACTTGCAACAAACCTTCGCTTGCTCGACCAAAACCGCCTCGAAGTTACCCTCGGATATACCTATTTGGATAACGACGACCAATACCCGGAGAACAGTTATGACGAAGCGGAAAACTTTGAACTCCGCCGACCCTTTCATGTCCTCTTCGGTGAAGTCAATTATCTCCCCATCGACAGACTCAACCTCAACCTATATGTCCGCCATACCGACCAAACAAAAGACCTCGACTTTGTTAATTTTGCGCCCGTCATATACGACCTCAAAGCGCACACCCGCGTAGACCTCTCCGCCAGCTATCAGCTCACGGAAACGCTACGACTGTTCACCCGAATAGAAAACGTGACCGACATCACCTACGCCCGAGCCTACAGCTACAACGCCCCCGGCCGCTCCTTTTATGGCGGGATCAGCGTGGAGCTATAAATCCGCAGCGCCCGATTCAATCGAGCGAATCATCTCCTCCGCCCGCGCCCGCATCGCAGCCGCCCGCTCGGGCGCCTGCGAATAGAGATTGTGCCGCTCGCCAATATCCGTGCTCAGATCATATAGCTCCGGCTCAAACGCCTTCCCAGCATACCGTCTCTTCTCGCTCTTCTCCGCCGTTCCTCCCACCGGTGTATCAAAAACCAATTTCCAATTCCCCACCCGAATCGCAGCCGGTTTTCCCTGAACACCATAGTAAAGATAAGTAGAGGTCTCCTCACGCTTCTCACCGCGCAGCAATGCCTGCATAGAACGACCGTCTACCGTATGGCTCAACTCCACCCCCACCAGCTGTGCAAGCGTCGGCATCAAGTCCAACGTAGAAGCCATCTCCGAACAAACCGACCCCGCCGGAATCCGACCCGGCCAACGCATCAAACACGGCACCCGCATCCCACCCTCAAACACCGTCCCTTTGCCGCTCCGCAATGGCAGCGCATGCCCACTAGCATTGCCTGTCGAAAGCCACGGCCCGTTATCCGACGTGAAAATCACCCATGTATCCTCCGCTACCCCCGCCGCCTCCAACGCCGCCAGCAACCGGCCAGTTGCCGCATCCAACTCCTCAATCACGTCGCCATAACGACCCGCTAGGCTCCGCCCCACAAACGCCTCCGATGCAAACAACGGAATGTGCGGCATCGGATGAGCCAAATAGAGCAGAAACGGCTCATCGCCACACGACTCCACAAACCGGATCGCCTCATCCGTCAACCGACCCGTCAAGGTCGACTGATCCACCGGAAACTCAATCATCTCCTCATTCCGCATCAACGGAACCATGTTCCGATACGGCTTGTTGGTTGCATCCCAAGCAAAATTCGATAGTTCACGCAATCGCTCAACCTGCTCCGCACTCACACCCTCGTTCAGAACCAGCTCCGCTGCCGCCGGAATCTCCGGTGCGATCCACATATCATTGCTATACGGAATCCCATAAAAAAGATCAAACCCCTGAGCCGTCGGTAAGAAAGAGTCCACATGCCCCAAATGCCACTTACCAATACACGCCGTCCGATAGCCCCGCTCCTTCATCATCTCCGGCAAGGTCTGCTCCGCCGCCGGCAACCCACGCGCACCGGTATGCGGAAATAAAACCCCGCTCGCCAACCCCATCCGCACCGGATAACGCCCCGTCAACAAGCCCGCCCGCGAAGGAGTACAGACCGAAGCCGCCACATAAAAATCGGTAAAGCGCATCCCCTCCGCCGCCAATCGATCGAGATGCGGCGTGCGAATATCCGGCGAACCATAACACCCCACATCCTGATACCCCTGATCATCCGTAAAAATAATAACCACATTCGGCAACCGCTCCTCCGCACGACCCATCGCCCCCACCTCTGCCTGGCCCCACCCCACAAACAGCATCACGACCGATAAATAGATTCTCCTCTGGCTCCTCATACAAATGCTCCTCTCGCCCTCACGCCCACAAACCTGCGCAACGCACCCGACAGAATACATACAGAATGCCCCTCAGAGTAAAGCTCTATTTACTCTCTGACCAGCCCTTCACGTCCCACAACCCCAGCAAGCAGGCATCAGTTCGAAATCCAGACCGACTCATACGGCTGCAGCTCCAACATCTCCGCCGCATCCGGGAACGTCCGCCCCGTCAGCAGATCATGCCACGGTTCCGTACCCACCAGATTCAACTCCAGCAGCGAAACCTCCTGCACCGCATCCGAAATATTATTCAGCACAAACACGCACTGATTCCGGTTCGCGCTCTCCCGCCAAAACGCAAAAATCTCCTGCCCAAAGTGGAGGGTCAGCTGCGTCGCGTTCGGATGGAACGCCTCCTGTTTCCGCCGAATCTCCACGCGGCGGCTCAGCTCATCAAACAACCGCTTCTTCGGATGCTCCTCGCTTCCCAAGATATCCCGCCCCTCCCGCTCCTGCCACTGATGCCGATTAATCGACCGCGGACGGCCCGTCTCTTCCACCAGCGCCTCATCATTCTCCGTCCCCAAGAAACTATGAATATAAATCCCAGGAATCCCCTCCAGAGCTAACAAAATCGTATGCGCACACACCATCCGATCAACCTGCCGTGCATCCTCGCCCCCCTCAATCGTTCCCTTAAACGCATCAAACAAACTGATGTTCGCCTCATAGGCCGACTCCGTTCCGTCCGGCTTCTTCCGATACGAAATATGCCCCCCGAACGAGCGCAATGTGTCCAGCATCGCCGTCTGCTCCGCCTCATCCAACAGCCCCTCAATCGGCCGCACCCCAATCCCATCATGCGACGCAATAAAATTAAAATAGCTCCGCCCATACCGCGCCGGCGGCATCGACATCATCCAGCTCTTCAAATACGTCGAATCCCCGCTCAGCAACGTATACACCAACAGCGGCGGCAATGAAAAATTATAGATCAAGTGCGCCTCGTTATCGTTCCCGAAATAACTCAAATTCTCCTTATTCGGCACATTCGTCTCCGTAATCACCACCGCCTCCGGATTCAAATGCTCCAGCAACAACCGAAACAGCTTAACCAGCTCATGCGTCTGGCTCAAATGCACACACGACGTTCCCGACTCCTTCCACAAAAACGCCACCGCATCCAACCGGAAAAACCGAACGCCCCTCTCCACATAAAACCGCAACAGCCGGCACATCTCCAGCAGCACCGCCGGATTCGCATAGTTCAAATCCACCTGATCCCGACTGAACGTACACCACACCTGCCGCGAAGCCCCGCTTCCATCCTCAAACGTCTGCACCAACTCACTCGCTCGCGGGCGCACCACCTCCGAAACATCAAACCCCTCATCCGGCTCAATAAAATAGCCCCGCCCCGGCTCCCGATCCTCCAGAAAATTAGTAAACCACTCCGACTCCGCCGAACAGTGATTCACCACCAAATCCGCCATCAGCTCCACCGTCTCTCCCAGCGCCTCCACATCCTCCCAGCTCCCCAGCTGCTCCTTCACGTGCATATAATCAATCACCGAGAATCCATCATCCGAACTATCCGGATAGAACGGCAGCAAATGCACCGCCGACACCGTCCGGCTCATATGGTTCCGCACAAACCGATAGAGCGTCTGCAACGGCGCCTCCCCCTCCTTGCAAATCGAATCCCCATACGAAATCAGCACCACATCCTGCTCACTCCACGAACTCCGCCCCCGCAGATCCATAAACCGACCCCCCTCCAGACCCGCCGCCGCCAACACCTCCTCGCTCAACGATTCAACCTCCACCGACTCACCATACACCGCCCGCAAATGTCCCCCCACCTGCTGCTCCAACATCGGCAACGCCGACATCCCATGATCACCCGAACTGAACTCCGAAAAATCATCCTCCACCGCTTCCCGCATCTGCTCAAAAATATCCGGCACCGCCGACACCACCCGCTTCCAACTCGGGATAAATGGCACATCCGCCGAATGCTTCAAAAACTCATGCCCCGCACACATGATATTCTGCGCAAACATCTCAATCGCCTTCAGCTCACTATGCCGATCATACTCCAACCCATTCATAATCGCATCGCTCTCATACGCATCCACCAAATCCAACGCCAACCGATAATACGCCGCCTTAATCGTCCGAATCCGCTCCTCCGAGAACACCTCTCCAAACGTCGCCATCTTCCGGAACATCGACTTCGATATATCCACACTCATCTTCGACAACCCCCGCGACGCATCCTCAAACGACATCGTCTGGTGCTTATGATCATAAAAATCCGATATATCCACCTGGCACACCTTATTCGCCGACTGATTCCGATAAATCTCCGAAAGCATCCCCATCTCCAGCCCCCAATCCGACGGAATCCGAATATCCCGCAAAATATCCTGCTGAAACGCAAACTCCCCCGAAAGCGCATACTTAAAACTATCCATATACGCCAGATACTCACTCTGCCCGCACACCTTCTGCAACGCCCGCAGCAACGGCGTAATCAGCAACCGGCAGACCCGCCCATTCATCTTCCGGCTCGCCACCCGCGAATAGAACCCCTTGCTATACTTAAAATCCAATCCCGGATGCACCACCGGATAGATCAACCGCGTCAGCATCTCCCGATTATACGTCGTAATATCACAATCATGCACCGCAATCACCTGCGCCCGCTCCATCGCCAGCACAAAGCCCAACATATACCAAACATTACGCCCCTTCCCCGCCTGCTTCGGCGACAGATTGTTCGACTCCAACAAACCATCAATCTTCCGCAACCGCGGCCCATCATTCCACAACACAGACGTCTGCTGCGGCAACCCCGAGAAAAACTCCAACGCATGGCAATACTCCTGCTCATTCGCCCGATCAATCCCCACCACAATCTGATCCAAATAATCCAACTCCCCCAAAATCTGAACAATCCGCTCCAGCGCCTGCGACTGCAGCTCCGAATACAAACTCGGCAACACCAACGTCACCGGACGCTGCTTCGCATACGCCCGCACCTCCTCCTCCTGCTGCTCAATCGAGCGCGTCCGCAAATTATGAAACGTCGTAATAACCCCATTTTGATGAAAATCACTCACCTATATATCTCCTCTCTCACTTCCCTTAAAAAATCTAAAATCGCCACATTCCACCCCGCCGCACCCGGCAAGCACCCCCGCCGCACATGCGCCCCCTCCAACCACTCCCCTGCACCCTCCCGCCGAGGAATCTGCACCGCCACATCTGCTCGCTCCAGCATCGGCCAATCGTTCGGACTATCCCCCAACGCCACACTAGCCCACTCCGCATCATCCCGCTTCCGATACCACCCCAACACCTCCTGCATCGCCGACCCTTTATCTCGATCCGCCCGCATTAAATGCCGAAACTGCCCCCCCCGCACCACCTTCACCCCCTGCTTTCTCAACAACCTCTCAAACACCAACAACCGATCCGCCGTATCCAACCAAACAATCGGCTCCGTTGCCTCCCGCTTCATCGCATTCACCGCCTGCTCCCGCGATAAATCCGTCATCTCCATCAGCTGCTCCACCTCCCAATCCACAAACCCCTCAAACTGGAATCCCTCCTCCTCCCGCAACTGCCCCGCCAATGCCACCAAATCATCCCGCACCGAGCCTCCACCCGTTGGCGCCCCCTCCAGCCCCTCAATCACGCCCCCATTCTCCGCAATGCAGACCGAATCCAACCCCAACTCCGCCCGAATCTCCCGCATCTCCGCCAACGTCTTACTCGAATTCAACACCAACGGAATCCCCGCCTCCCGCAACACCTGCACCGCCAACGCCGCCTTGTGCCAACTATAGTCACGATCCAACAACGTCCCATCCAAATCACTAAACACAATCCACTTCTTCATCTCATCACCATCCGCTCGATCTCATGCCCCCGCCCCAGCTCCACCACCACATCCGCCCGCTCCGGAAACTCACGCCACATCCAACGCGTCAACCGCTCAAACAACGCCACAAACGAACGCACCTCCTCATCCCCCATAATACGCCCTCCGCCCCCCCGCTCCCGCAACCGACGCTCCTGCTTCAACCGATTCTCCACCACCGCCTCAAACGACGACGGACGCATAAAAATCCAATGCGAAAACAGACCAAAAAATCCCTGATACGCCCCCCCCAGCCGATCATTCACAAACGAACGCCAAACCCCCTCCGCATCATCCCTCCGCTCCAGCGCATTCACCGGCTCCACCAATGCCTCCACCGGCTCCGCCACCGCCCCCATGCACCACCCCTCAAACAGAATCAAATCCGGCGCCCGCTCCAACCGCAGCCACTCCTCCGCACGATCATCACGCGCCTTATCAAACCGCGGACACACCGCCTCCGCCCAATCCCCCCGCTCGCACCCCTCCACAAAAGCCATTCCCAGCCCCACATCATGCGTTCCCGGAACCCCCCGATTCGCCAACAACGGATGCATCCGCCCCGCCAGATCAACCCGCTCATCCCGCGTCATATAGAGATCATCCAACGAACCAACCGCCACCGACCAACCATGCAGCCCCTCCAAATACGCCTTCAAAAACCCCGCCAACGTCGACTTCCCGCTCCCCTGCGCCCCATTCAACCCCACGCACAACAAGCCCTCCCCCTTCCAAGACACCATCCGCTCACCCAACGGCACAAAATATCGCAACGCTCGCGACCGATATGCCTCCGACAACCCCTCTTTTTCTATAAAATTATCTAAAATTGTATTAATTTCACTCATTAAACCGTATTTGTACTAAATCCCTAAAAAATAACAATTTTGTACTCTTTTCACCAAAAAAAAACCACTTTCAATTCGGTTTACTCCTTTATCCTCTCACAACAAAGCAGAACACGTGCCACTCTCATCTCTCCCACTCACACACCCAAAAACCCGCCCCCCATCTACAGCAATGCAATGCCCATCTCTTCCACCTTTCCGTGTTTGGGTGGTAGGGCGTGTTCGCCGAACGCGCCTCCCTGCGGACGGGTGTTGGTAGGGCGTGCTCGCCGAACGCGCCTCCCTGCGGACNGGTGTTGGTAGGGCGTGCTCGCCGAGCGCGCCACTCTGCGGACGGGTTGGCGCGCTCGGCGAGCACGCCCTACCTCTTCCCCCCACCTTTTCCCACCCTCTACCGCGATGGAATGCAATTCCCAATTCCCCCTTTATTAAAATCATATAATTAATTTTTTATTAATTAAATATATAAAAAAGTACATAAAAGTTTCGTATTTCTATGAGAAGTTAAATTCCATTGATTAACATACAGGAGACACCATGAAAAAGATCAGCTGCAGCCTCATCGCCCTTCTCGCCACCGCCACCGTCGCTTTTGCGACCACCACCCCCATCGATCAACTCACCTTCAGCACCAACAGTAACAACGAAATCGTCATCACCGGTGGCGATTTCAACATTACCGACCTCAACATCCCCTCCCAAATCAACGGACTCGACGTCACCACCATCGGTGAGTATGCTTTTACCGACCCTAGTTTTGGCAATCAAATTCTCATTTCCATCACCCTTCCCGACTCCGTACACACCATTGAGCAGTTTGCCTTCTTCGGCTGCCTAAACCTCACCTCCATCACCCTCTCCAATAACCTTCAAACCATCGACCTGCTAGCCTTCGCTACGTGTATATCCCTCGAATCCATCACCCTACCCGACTCCCTCCAAACCCTTGGCGACAGCGCCTTCCAAAATTGCTCCTCCCTCAAATCCATCACCCTACCCGCCTCCCTCCAAACCCTTGGCGTCGGAGCCTTCAGTGTTTGTACCTCCCTCACCAACCTGACGATTGCCGCCGACAACCCAAACTATAAATCCATCAACAACGTCCTCTTCAACAAAAGCGGCACCGAGCTGATCCAGTACGCACCGGGTCTTCCCGCTACCTCTTACACCGTTCCCAGCAATGTCCAAACATCGGTGCTTCCGCCTTCTCACAAGATACCCACCTCATCTCCATCACCCTACCCGACTCCGTTAAAACCATCGAATATCAAGCCTTCTTTGACTGCAAAGCCCTCGAATCCATCACCCTCTCAGATAACCTCCAAACCATCGGCAGTTCTGCCTTCTCTGGCTGCAGTTCCCTCGAATCCATCACCCTCCCTAATAACCTCCAAACCATCGCTGCTTCCGCCTTCAGGGGTTGCTACTCCCTCGGATCCATCACCCTCCCCAATAACCTCCAAACTATCGGCGATGATGCCATCAATAATTGCACCGCCCTCGAATCCATCACCCTCCCCGCCTCTGTCACTTCCATCGGTAACCGAGTCTTTTCTTACTGCAGCAACCTCGCATCCATCACCTTTCTCGGCGATGCCCCTACCGTCGGCTCAACTATATTTCGTGGCGTAGCATCCTCCGCAAAAGTCTACGTCCTGCCCGCTGCCACCGGCTTCGGCACAACCTTCGAAGGACTGCCCGTCGAAACCTTCACCCTGCCCCCCTCCATCCACGCCATCGCCCACCATAACGACAACCTACTCATCACCCTCAACGAAGGCACCTCAGGTATCACCGTCGAAGAGACCGCCGACCTCACCGCCGACAACTGGATCACCAACCACAACCCCACCGTCACCAACGGCGCCTTCCAACTCCCCACCACCCACACCCAGCGCTACTTCCGCTTCTCCAACTAGCTCCAACTCCTCAACCGCGGTTTAATGCGCTCTTTTTTCCGCCCCAGCGGAGAAATCTTTTTCAAGGAGCGTCGCTTTGCCTTCCGCCCCGTCACCCGTTCACGCCACAGCTCAAACGAACGCGGTTTCAGGGTCGAGCGCATCAGCCGGATCACCTCCCGCTCCGGCACCCCAAACTGCTCCTTAATCG
>NZGU01000022.1 GCA_002691095.1 Kiritimatiellaceae bacterium
TGATTTTTGAGAGGATAATTTGCATTATGAAATTTTCATCTACATGTAACATGTTAATGGTCTCTTTGGTTGGTCTTCAGCTCAATGTGATGGCATCGACGATCTTTTATGATGACGTGGACTCAGATGGGCGCTTCCTGCCGTCGATGCCGGTGGATCATTTGATTGCGGAGCTGGCTCGCTGGTTTGGTGTGAGCGCTACGGATCTGCCCTATGTATTACCGAATATTGGTAACTTTATTGTTCCGTCGCAGACTCCTCAGCCGATTGGCTTTATTAAGGCGGGTCGCATCACGTAATTTTTTCTCGAAAGGGTTATCCCTCGAATTGATCGAAGGCGCTGATGAACGCGTCGATCTGTGCTGTGGTATGAACGCCGGAGATGAAGGCGACTTCGAATCCGCTGGGGGGGGTGTAAAATCCGTGCTGAAGCATGTGGTGGAAGTAGCGGGCGTGGGCCTGCTGGTCACACGCTTTGGAGTCATCGAGGTTGTGAACGGGTTCTTTGCGAAAGAAGGGGGTGAACATGCCTCCTCGCCGAGCGCAGTGGAGATCGGCTTTTTTTTGTTGCGCGCATTGGTTGATGCCGTTGGCGAGTCGGCGCCCGAGAATATCCATTTTAAGGTAGGGGGCTTCGTCGCGGAGGAGCTCGATGGTTTTCATGCCAGCGGCGACGGCAACAGGGTTGCCGCTCAGGGTGCCGGCTTGGTAGACGGGGCCGAGGGGGGCGAGATGCTCCATAATGGCACGGGTTCCACCGATGGCTCCGATGGGGAGACCACCTCCGATGATTTTGCCGAGCGTGGTGATATCGGGATGGACGCCGCACATGTGACCGTAGGTGGTGGGGCAGAGGCGGAAGCCGTTGATGACTTCGTCGAAAATCAAGAGGGTGCCGACATCTGCGGTGGCAGTGCGGAGACCTTCTAAAAAACCGGGGGCGGGTTCGATGAGTCCCATGTTGCCGGCGATGGGTTCGACGATGACGGCGGCAATATCGCTGCCATGTTCGTTGAGAATCGCTTGGACGGCTTCTAGGTCGTTGTAGGGCGCGACGAAGATTTCGGCGGTGGCGGTTTCGGAAACGCCGGCGGAGGAGGAGATGCCCCCGGTGAGCAGACCGCTGCCAGAGGCGACGAGCATGTAGTCGGTGTGGCCGTGGTAGCAGCCTTCAAATTTGATGATTTTTTGGCGGTTTGTATACCCGCGGGCGAGGCGGATGGCGGTCATGACCGCTTCGGTGCCGGAGTTGACGAGGCGGACCATTTCCATTTCGGGAACTTGGTGGCAGAGGAGTTCGGCGAATTGGGCTTCGAGGCGGGTGTTGGCGCCAAAGGTCATGCCGTTGGCGGCGGTGCGTTGGACAACATCGACGACCTCTTCGCGGGCGTGGCCGAGGATGAGTGGCCCCCAGGAGCCGCAGAAGTCGATGAGTTGGGTGCCGTCTTCGGTTTGGACGGTGGTGCCTTTGCCGGAGGTGAAATATACGGGGGTTCCGCCGACACTGTTGAAGGCGCGGACGGGGCTGTTGACGCCGCCGGGGATAACGGCTTTGGCTCGTTCAAACCAGTTTGCTGATGACATGGGTTAGTCCTTTTGTAGTTGAGCGTATTGGTTGGCCCAGTAGGTGATGAGAATGTCGGCGCCGGCGCGGGTGAGGGAGAGGAGGGATTCGCGGGCCATGGCGTGGAGGTCTCCCCAGCCGCGTTCGGCGGTGGCGTGGAGCATGGAATATTCGCCGCTGACGTTGTAGGCGGCGAGGGGGAGGTTGGTGTTGGCGCGGAGCTGGGTGAGAATGTCGAGGTAGAAGAGGGAGGGTTTGAGCATGAGGATGTCGGCGCCTTCGGCTTCGTCGAGCTCGGATTCGCGGAGGGCGGTGCGGGGGTCGCCGGGGGCGGCTTGGTAGGCTTTGCGGTCACCGCTGACAGGGGCGGATTTTTCGGCGTCGCGGAAGGGGCCGTAGAGGGAGGAGGCGAACTTGGTGGAGTAGGCCATGATGAGGGTTTGGTCAAAATGTTGTTGGTCGAGGGCGGTGCGCAGGGCTCTGACTTGGCCGTCCATCATGGAGGAGGGGGCCACGATGTCGGCGCCGGCTTGAGCGTGGGAGAGGGCGACGCGGGCGAGGTTGTTGAGGGTGGCGTCGTTGTCGACCTGACCGGCGGGGTTGAGGGTGCCGCAGTGGCCGTGGTCGGTGTAGGCGCAGACGCAGACGTCGGCGACGACGGTGAGGTGGGGGAACTCTTTTTTGATAGCGGTGATGGCTTGTTGAACGGTGCCGTTGGGGTCGTGCGCGGCGTGGCCGTGGGGATCTTTTTCGTGGGGTTCGGCGAGGCCGAAGAGGAGGATGCCGCCGAGTCCGGTTTGAACGAGGGGGTCGAGGTCGTGGAGGAGTTGGTCGATGGAGAGGCGGGCTTGACCGGGCATGGAGTCGATGGGTTGCCGTTGGTTTGTGCCGGGGATGACGAAGGCGGGCCAGATGAGTTTTTCGGGGCGGGGCAAGGGGGTTTCGAGCATGCGGCGGATGCCGGGGGTCTGTCTTAGTCGGCGCAGGCGCACTTCTGGAAACATGATTTTCTCTCCTTTAAAGGGATTATACTACCGTATGTTTGGGTTCGGAGAAAAGCTCAGAAGCTGTCGTTTAGCGCATGAGGAGTAGGCTGAGCGCCATGATGGCCATGCCGGCTACGAGGCCGATGAGACTGTCGTGTCCTTTGCCGTAGGCGCGGCTGGTGGGGAGGAGTTCGTCGAGGCTGATGTAGACCATGACGCCTGCGATACCGCCGAAGAGGATGCCCATGATGTTGGCGGGGATGACGCCGCTTTCCCCGCCGACAAAGTGGCGGAGGGCGGCGTAGGCGATGATGGCGCCGATGGGTTCGGCGAGGCCGCTGAGGAAGGACCAGAGGAATGCTTTTTTGCGGTCGCCGGTGGCGTAGAAGATGGGAACGGAGACGCTGATGCCTTCGGGGATGTTGTGGAGGGCGATGGCGATGGCGATGGCGACGCCGAGGGAGGGGTCTTCGAGGGCGGCGAGGAAGGTGGCGAGGCCTTCGGGAAAGTTATGGATGGCGATGGCGATGGCGGTGAAGAGGCCCATGCGGAGGAGTTTGCGGTTGGGGGCGGCGTTGGGATCGGGGGTGGCGATCTGTTTCATTTGGAGGTCTTCGGCGGTGGGAAGGGGGGCTTCGGGGTCGTGTAGGGGGTTGGTTTCAAATTCGGTGTGAATTTCGTGGGGGTTTTCGGCGTGGGGGATGAGGGCATCGATGATGCCGATGAGGGCGAGGCCGCCGAAGAAGGAGGCGGCGTTGATCCAGTGGCCGAGGGGGTCGCCGTAGTAGGTGACAAGGGAGTCGGCGCCTTTGGCGAAGATTTCGACGAATGAGACATAGAGCATGACGCCGGCGGAGAAACCGGTGGCGATGGAGAGAAACCGGTAGTCGGTGCGTTTGGCTAGAAAAGCGAGGGCACTACCGATTCCGGTGGCGAGACCAGCAAAGAGCGTAAGTCCGAGGGCTAACCAGATGTTTTGCATGTCTAGAAAGTAGGTGCGTGGGGGGGAAAAGGCAAAGCTGGATTATGCTTTTCTGGTGGTGATGGGCGTGCGGCGGTTGGGAAAGCAGGTGCGACAAATTTCGCATGTGAGGCCGTGGCAGCTGCGGGCGGGGCAGTGTTCGCGGCCGTAGGTGATGATTTGGAGGTGGAGCAGTTCCCAGTCGGCTGGGGCGTAGAGTTTTTTGAGATCGGCTTCGGTTTGGGTGACGCTGCTGCCGTTGGATAGTTTCCAGCGTTGGGCGAGGCGGTGGATGTGGGTGTCGACGGGGAAGGCGGGAATGTGGAAGGCGTGGCTGAGGACGACGCCGGCGGTTTTGTGTCCGACACCGGGGAGGGCTTCTAGGTCTGAAAAGGTGGCAGGAACTTCTCCGTTGTGGCGTTCGAGGAGGAGTTGGGCGAGGCGTTTGACGTTTTTGGCTTTGCTGTTGGCGAGGCCGCAGGTGTTGATGCAGGCGAGAATTTGATCGACGGTGAGGCGGGCCATTTTCTGGGGTGTGGGGCCGATTTTGAAGAGGGCGGGGGTGACGAGGTTGACGCGTTTGTCGGTGCATTGGGCGGAGAGGAGGACGGCGATGAGGAGGGTGAAGGGGTCGGTGTGGTCGAGGGGAATGGGGACGGTGGGGTAGAGGCGGTCGAGGATGGTTTTGGCGGTGTGGGCGCGTTCTTGTTTGGTCATGCGGATTCCTTATTTATTTGATGCCGACGACATAGGCGACCCAGCCTTGGACGTTTTCGTAGGTGGTGCGGCGGCGGAAGGTTTCGTCGGATTCGCCTTCTTCGTCGAAATCGTGGAGATAGGTGTCGCATTTTTTGAAGCCGGCTTCGTGCATGATTTCTTGGATTTCGGGGAGGGTCCAGAGGCGCCATTCATAGGTGAAGGCGCGGGTATATTTTTTGATGCCGGGGATGCGGAAGTGAATATGGCAGGTGGTGTGGTGGTTGATGGGGTTATAGGCGGCTTGGTCCCAGATGTATTCGAAGTCGGGCACGGTGAGGCCGTCGGGGGTGGTGAAGGCGGGGATTTCGCGGACGTCGTCTTTTTTGACGGTGACGGATTCGGTGCCGCCGTAGATATCGAGGATGAAGTGTCCGTTTTTTTTGAGGCCTTTGTGGACGTTTTGGAAATAGGTGAGGAGTTGGCTGCGCTGTTTGAAGATGCAGAAGGAGAAGTTGAGGGCGAAGGTGATATCGGCTTTGGGGGGGGTGGCGGTGAGGACGTTTTGGCAGCAGAGTTGGAGGCGTTTTTGTTGGGAGGATTTGAGGGAGGCGATGTGGTGGTTTTGGCCCCAGTTGAGGGTGGGTTGGTGGAGGTCGATGCCGGTGGCGTGGTGGGTTTTTTTGCGTTGAACCCAGCGGGCGGCGAGCTTGGCGGTGCCGCAGAAGTCTTCGCGGATGTGGGTGGGTTCGCGGTGGTTGTGGCGTTTGTAGACGCGGCGGGCGAAGTCGAGGTCGGTGTCGACGTTTTGGACGGCGGCTTCGTATAGGGCGTGGATGGAGGGGTGTTTAGGCATGGGGGATTCCTTGTTTCCAGATGGGGTGAAGGGTGTTGTGGAGGGCGGGGTTGGCGCAGAGGACGGCGGCGCGGTGGGCTATGGCGGGGTCGGGGGCGAGGGTGAGGGTGGCGCCGGCTTGCTGGGCGATGAGTCCGGCGGCGGCGAAATCCCATTGGTAGAGGCCGTATTCGAGGAATCCGTCGGAGCGGCCGGCGGCGATTTGGCAGAGGTCGAGGGCGGCGGCTCCGTTCATGCGGATTTTGCGGGCTTGTTCGGTTAGTGTGATGAGGGTTTCGAAGGTGGGGCTGCGGGGATAGAGTCGGGATTTGTTCATGCCGGTGAGGATCATGGCGTGGTCTAGTTGGGCGGTTTGGGTGGCGTGAATGGGTTGGTGGTTGAGGCAGGCGGGGGTGTCGGTGGTGGCGGTGAAGAGTTCGTTGGATTCGGGGGCGAGGACGGCCCCGGCGATGGTTTTGTTTTCGTGTTGTACGGCGACTGAGCTGCACCAGTAGGGGAAGGAGTGGGAGAAGTTTACGGTGCCGTCGATGGGGTCGACGATCCATTGGTAGGGGGTGTTGGTTTGGGGTTGTTCGCCTTCTTCGCCGAGGATGGCGTGTTGGGGGTGGGCGTGTAGGATGGTTTCTTCGATGATGGCTTGGCATTCGATATCGAGGGCGAGTTTGATGTCGTGTGCGTCGATGGCGATGCTTTCTTGTCGTCGGTGTAGATTGGCTTTCGCGTGTTGGGTGGCGCGTTGGACGGCGAGGATGGCGGTTTGGAGGAGTGCTTCTGGCTGTGGTTGATTCATAGCTTTATTAAGCCGATGCGAAGGGGGAGCGTCAAGCGGACAGCGTGGTGGTTTCTGGGTGGGAGTTAGTCTGGACATGCGGGGGGGGAAGTTTTTTACTGGGGCGTGGTTTGGGAGGTGTAGGATGTTGTCGTTTGGTGTTTTGTCGGGGTTGTTGTTGGCGGGGGTGTTGCTGCGTCGGAGGGTGCGTTGGATTCAGCGGCTATTTTTACCGGCGAGTGTGGTGGGGGGGTTGTTGGGATTGGGGTTGTTGCAGGGGCTGGAGTCGAGTTCGTTTGAGGTGAGCGATGAGTGGACTGCGGGATGGAGTGCGTTGCCGGGGCTGTTGATTAATGTGGTGTTTGCGGCATTGTTTTTGGGGGAGCGGCTGCCGGGGGTGGGGGCCGTGTGGCGGAGTTGTAGCCGGCAGTTGGCGTATGGGCAGCTGGTGGCGTGGGGGCAGTATGCGGTGGGATGTTTGGTGGTTTTGTTGTTGTTGGGGCCGTGGTTGGGGTTGCCGGATTTGTTTGCGGGGGTGATGCCGGTGGGCTTTGAAGGGGGGCATGGAACGGCGGGGGGCATGGCGCCGGTTTTTGAGTCGTTGGGGTTTCCGGAGATTAAGGATTTTGCGTTGGCGGCGGCAACGGGTGGGATTGTGGGGGCGATTGTGATGGGGATGGCGCTGGTGAATTGGGCGGTTCGACGGGGGATTGTGAAAGCGCATGGGCCGATGGAGTTGGCGGAGCGAAAGCAGGTGGGAACGGTGACGGTTTCGGGTGATATTGTGGGGACATTGAGTCTACAGCTGGCATTTGTGGGGGTGGCGGTTTTTCTGGGGTGGGTCTTTAAGCAGGTTTTACTGGGAGCGGCGGTGGAGCTGCCGGGGCGTTGGGGTGAGTTGATGGGGAGTTTTCCGCTGTTTCCGTTGTGTATGCTGGGCGGGGTTTGTGTGCAGCTGTTTTGCGATCATTTTGATCGGTCGCGGTTGGTGTGCCGGGGATTGATGCAGCAGCTTCAGAATGTGGCGTTGGATTTTCTGGTGGTGGCGGCGATTGCGACGATTCGGTTGGATGTGGTGGCGGAGGGGTGGGTGCCGTTGTTGATTTTGGTGGCCATGGGAATGGGATGGAATTTTTTCTGTTTGCGGGTGGTGGCACCGTGGGCGTTTAAGGATGCTTGGTTTGAGCGGGCGATTGCGGAGTTGGGGCAGTCGATGGGGGTGACGGCGACGGGGTTGTTGTTGTTGCGTACGGTCGATCCAGATTGTGAGACGGAGGCGGCGAGTGCGTTCGCGGCAAAGCAGTTGTTGCATGAGCCGATTATGGGAGGGGGGTTGTGGACGGGTCTGGCGATTCCGTTGCTGGTGTTGTGGGGGGGATGGCCGGTGTTGGGTATTGCGTTGTTGATGATGTTGATTTGGGTGTTGGCGTTGCGGGGGATGCGGCGAAAGGGTTGAGGGGTTTTATTCGCTAAGGGTGAAGCGGATGGTGCCGTCTTCGATTTTGACTTGGCTGATGCCGTCGGCTAGCAGTTCCCAGAAGGGGGAGGCGTTGCCTTGTTGCGCGGCGGCGACGAGGTCGATGTTTTTGAGGTTGCCGATCCAGGCACTGGGCAGGGGAAAGCCCATGACGGTGATGCCTTCTAGGATGATTTCGGTTTCGCCATTCGCTGAGGTGATGGTGAGACCGGCTTTGGCGTTGAGGGTTTGTCCGCCGAAGATGGGTACATCGGGGTCGATGGGAAGGCGGAGGCGGGCGCTGAGCATGTCGTCGGAGAGATCGAAGGCGAGTTTGTCGGCGAGGTCGGTGCGGTGGGCGATGAGGGAGTTGAGCTCTTTTTCGGTGAAGCGGATGGGTTGTCCGCCGGTTGGTTCTTGGTAGCGCTGTGGTTCGAGTGGGAGGGGTCTGACGTGGTAGGCGGGTGCGCGTTGGGTGCGTTGTATGTGTTCGATTTTTTGGTCGAATTCTTGTTGTTCGTGGGGGAAGAGGGTGACGGGTTTAAAGGGGGCCATGCTCAAGCGTACGCCGAAGTATGCGGCGAGAAAAACGGTGATGAAGAGGAGGAGAGTGAAGCCGGTTTTCCGGAGTTTCTTTTTGGGAGTGGGGGTGTTGGAGGTGGTGGTCATGGGTTTGTCTTGGTTGGTCTTGAGGTGTGGGGCGTGGCACCGTTGATTGGTGGGGGGCGAGGGGGGTGGAGCTGATTCTGATGGGGTGTTTATTCATACTTTTTAGCGTCTTTTAAAGAGGTTTGGTTGTCAAGCTTGTTTGTTGTGTGATTGCGGTGGAAGATATGGGGGTAGAGACCGGTTGACACGGGGTGTTATTAGCGTATTTTTCTCTGCCTTGAGAGGGAGTTTTTTATGAGTGAAGAGAAGAATGAAAATGTTGAGGCGGGCGAAGAGGCGCGTGAGGAAGAGGTGTTGCCGGATACAGAGGTGATTGAGGAGGCTTCGGCGGTTGAGGAGGAGTCGTTGCGGGATCAGTTTGTGCGCTTGCAGGCGGATTTTGCGAATTTTCGGAATCGGACGCAGCGGGAGCGGGTGGAGTTGTATCAGCGGGCGAATGAGGATCTGTTGCTGGAGCTGTTGCCGGTGCTGGATCATTTTGAATTGGGGTTGGAGACGGCGCGGAAACAGGAGGCGGATGCGGCGGTGCTGGAGGGGTTCTCTTTGGTGTTGGATCAGTTTACGTCTTTGTTGGAGCGGTTTAAGGTGACACCGATTGAGGCGGTGGGAGCGGTTTTTGATCCGCATGTGCATGAGGCGTTGACGCATATGCCTTCCGAGGAGGTTGCGGAGGGGGTTTGTATGAATGAGGTTCGGAAGGGATATCGGATGGGTGAGAAGTTGTTGCGGGCGGCGCAGGTGGTGGTTTCGTCGGGTGCGACGGTGGAAGGTGGCGAGTAGCGATGGCGGAGAAGCGGGATTATTATGAGGTGCTGGGGGTGGATCGTTCGGCATCGGATGATGCGATTAAGAAGGCGTATCGGAAGGTGGCGATGAAGTATCATCCGGACCGGAACCCAGGGGATCAGGCGGCGGAGGAGAGTTTTAAAGAGGCGTCGGAGGCGTATGAGGTGCTTTCGGATGGGGAGAAGAAGGCTCGGTATGATCAGTTTGGGCACCAGGCGTTTGGTGCGGGCGGTGGGGGTGGCTTTGGCGGCGGGGGTGGTTTCCATGATGCGTCGGATATTTTTGAGCAGGTATTTGGGGGGGGCTTCAATATTAATGATTTGTTTGGCGGGGGGGCGGGCGGTCGTCGGCGTGGGGGGGCAGCGCGTGGGTCGGATTTGCGGTATGATTTGGATGTGGATTTTGAAGAGGCGGCGCTGGGTTCGAGTCGAACATTGACGTTGCCGGTTTCTTCCACATGTGGGCGGTGTAGCGGTAGCGGGGCGGAACCGGGGACGTCGCGGAGCACATGTGGGACGTGTGGTGGGCGAGGCCAGGTGAGTTCGGGAAGTGGATTTATTCAGTTTTCGCAGACGTGTCCGACGTGTGGGGGAGCGGGCGAGACGATTGCGAGTCCGTGCCGGGAGTGCAAGGGTGCTGGCAGTGTGAAAGAGCGGACGAAGTTGAAGTTGAGAATTCCGGCGGGGGTTGAATCGGGTTCTCGGCAGCGATTGGCGGGCAAGGGCGAAGCGGGGAGTCGGGGAGGACCGGCGGGGGATCTGTTTATTGTTTTTCATGTGAAGGATCATGCGTTTTTCCGGCGGAATAATTTGGATGTGTTGTTGGAGGTTCCGGTGCCGTTCTATGTGGCTATGATGGGTGGTGAGATTGAGGTGCCGACGTTGCATGGGGATGCGCGGCTGAAAATTCCGGCGGGTACACAGAATGGAAAAATGTTCCGGCTGCGGGGACAGGGGATTGTGGATCAGGCCCATGGGCATGGCAAGGGCGATCAGCATGTGATGGTGAATATTGAGGTGCCGGCGAAGCTTTCGGGGAAAGAGAAGAAGGCGATGGAGAAGCTCTGTTCGGCGTTGCATGAGAATCATTTTGAGGAGTCGGTTCGGTTGCGGAAAGATGCGGCGCGGTTTTATGAGCGTAAGCGGAAACTGGAAAACGATGAATGAGGATTAATTGTCTGGTTGAGGCGGTTGCGCAGGAGGGGGACGTGGTGGTGCTTTCCACGGAGCAGTCGCACCATCTAGCGCGTGTGTTGCGAGTGGAAGCGGGCCAGTCGTTGCGTCTTTTTGATGGCCGTGGTGCGGTGGCGGATGCAGTGGTGGTTGCGGCGGAGAAGCGAGCGGTGACGGTGTCGATGGGTCGGGGATGGTTGGAGCCGGCGCCGAAGGTTGAGATTGAGTTGTTGCAGGCGGTGCCGAAGTTGGACCGGTGGGAGTGGGTGCTCCAGAAGGCGGTGGAGTTGGGTGTGAGTGCGATTCGTCCGATGGTGACGGCGCATACGGAGTGTCGGGTGAGTGCGAATAAGATGGATCGTTGGCGGCAAATTATTCGACAGGCTGCGGAGCAGTGTGAGGCGCGCTGGTTGCCGGTTTTGCATGAGGTGGTGCCGATGGCGGAGCTGCTGGAGGAGGTTTCGCTGTTTGATCGGGCGGTGGTTGGTTCGTTGTATCCGGGGGCGGTATCGTTGCGGGAGGTGGCGTGGGGCGAGCCGAAGCGGGTGGGACTGCTGATTGGACCGGAGGGTGATTTTACGCGGGAAGAGGTGGATGCGTGGGTGGAGCAGGGTGTGGTTGCAGTGGGCTTTGGATCGCAGGTGTTGCGCACAGAAACGGCGGCAATTTATGGTTTAAGCATATTGGCGCATGAGTTACGGTATTGAAATGCAGACAGTAGTGGTAGCGTTGGCGAATCAAAAAGGGGGCGTGGGGAAAACCACCACGGCGATTAATTTTTCGGCTTGTTTGGCGGAGAAAAATAGACGGGTGTTGTTGGTGGATTTGGATCCACAGGCGAATGCGACGAGCGGACTGGGGTTGGAGAAAGAGGCTGGGGCAAGTATCTTTCCGGCATTGATGGGGGATGTGGCGGGGGTCGATCAGATTAAGCAGACAGGGGTGAAGAATCTGGATATTATTCCATCGGAGTTGGATCTGGCTGGCGCGGAGATTGCGATTGCGCGGCATGATGATTATCTGCACAAGCTACGCAAGGCGTTGGGACCTGTGGTGGAGTCGAATCGCTATGATGTGATTCTCTTGGACTGTCCTCCGTCGCTGGGCATTTTGTTTATGAATGCGTTAAACGTGGCGCATGAGGTGATCATTCCGATGCAGTGCGAATATCTGGCGTTGGAAGGGTTGGGTGTGATGGTGGACATTGTGCAGCAGGTGGCGGAGGCGGGGAATCCGAGGCTGCATATCAGCGGTATTTTGATGACGATGTATAACCCGAGTACAAATCTCTCTCAGCAGGTGGTGCAGGAGGTGATTAAACATTTTGGGGATCGGGTGTATGAGACGTTAATCCCGCGTAATGTGCGGTTGAGTGAGGCTCCCAGTTTTGGATTGCCGGTCAACAAGCACGATCCACATTGTGTGGGTACGGCGGCGTATCGCTCCTTAGCGAAGGAGTTTATGGGCCGTCAGAAGCTCACAGGGATTGAATAAATTCAAATACCTTTTCGGGGTGCGTCTCGGCTTTGGGAACGCGCTTCCAGTGTTTGATGATGGTGCCTTCGGGATCAATGATGACGGTGGATCGAATGCAACCGATGCTTTTTTTGCCGTAGAGGACTTTTTCTCCCCATGCGCGATATTCGGCCATCATGGTGGTATCGGGATCGGAGAGCAGGACAAAGGGTAGATTGAAGTCGGCAATGAATTTGTCGTGGGATTCGAGACTGTCTTTGCTGACGCCGAGGACGACGGTTTGGTGGTCGGTGAAGGCGTTGTTGAGGTCGCGAAAGCCGCAAGATTCTTTGGTGCAGCCGGGGGTGTTGTCTTTCGGGTAGAAGTAGATGACGAGGTATTTGCCTTGGTAGTCGGCGAGTGTATGTGTTTTTCCGTCGCTACCGTTGAGGCTGAATGCGGGTGCTTTGGTTCCTTCGAGTGCGTTCATGTTTCTCTCTTTCGCTATGGGGTTTCTAGTGGGGTTGTTTTTAAAAAGCCGAAGGCCGCATTGTCAACTGCAATAAGAGCACATCCATCGGAGGTGAGAACAATATCTTCGCCGGCCCAGTCCCATCCGAACTCTTCTCCGGGGTCTCCAAACCAGGTTTCCCACTCAAGTACACCGTCAGCTGCATATTTAATTATGTAGACGACCCATTTGTCGGATAAACCATTTTCATTGGTGGCTGAGTAGCCGCCATATTCGTCTCCAGAACCGGCAACAACCAGACAGCCACCGTCGGGGGTGGCACGGATTCCCCAGGCTTCGTCGTGAATATATCGTGCATCAAATCCTCGGGGGTTGCCTTGCCTTCGACTCCATATTGGTTCGCCTTGTGGGTCTATTTTATACGTTAGTGTATCCCAATTGTTGGATTGGTTTGATCCACTGTTCTGGTAGTTGACACGAGTATGGCCTCCCAAAAAAATGTATCCATCGGATGAAACATCGAGGGCAAAACAGTGGTTATCATCGGCGCCGATATTGGAGCGTTCCCAGCCATATTGCCTCTGCCAAAGAAGCGTGCCATCCGTTGTTATTTTTATCAGTCCAAACCTAGTATTTTCAGCCGCTTGTCCACTGATAATATAGCCTCCCTGTGTCGGGTAAATACGATATGCTTGATCTAGGTAAGCACTGAGGTCGATTTCTTCGACAAGGTTTCCTTGTGTGTCGAGAAAAGTAAGCTGGCCTTTTCCTTCTGTAAAAAAAGTATTTTGGGGATCGTTAGCATCTCGATACCCGACGGCGATATAACCGTTAGGGTGAGTGGCAGCATGTTCATATGCATCGGCGCCGCTTATATCGTGTGTTTGTAAAAAGATCAGTGATCCTGTTTCTTTATTAAGTTTTGCGACCATACTATCTTGTGAATCGGTGTCACTATTGGTTTGTTGGCTCCCCAGAATTATATATCCATCGTCAACTTCAAGCGCTGAATTGCCGAGGTTATATCTCCCGCGAATAAACAGTTCGCTTTCCTGCTTCCATTCAAGCGCACCATTGGCATCCACTTTTATTACGAGCGCGCGGCCGCTACTACTTGGAGAATCGCTCTCACCGATCTGCAAAAAACCACCGTCTGAACAGGCTAGTATAAAGTGACCATGAGCTTCTTTGTTGGATCGTTCTCCACGATAGGAAGTAAACCACTCCATGGTGGGTGCGGGTGGAGTGGGCTGAAGATAAAAGAAGGCTGTTGGCGAGCTGTTGATTGGTATGGTCATGGAATGAGTAGCGTTATCAAGAGTGGTAGTGATGGAATTCATATATTCCCATGAATCGAGAAGGTTTTCGGAAGACCATACTCGATATTTTGTATTGGATGCTCCAAGCAGGGAGAGTTCGATGGAGTTGGCTGAAGCGGTTGCAGGCCAGATTAAGAAAAATGTAAGAAAAAATGGTTTTATCTTTTTAAGCATGACTGAATCGATAAATGCAGGTTTGGGTGTAGGATTCTCCGGGATTGAGCCGAGTGGAGGGAAAAGTCGGCTGGTTGGGACTGTCGGGGAAGTGTTGGGTTTCGAGACAGAAGCCGTTCTGCTTGTGGTAGGTGTGAGCGTATTTTCCCTTGAAGCCGTTGAGGAAGTTGCCGGAGTAGAATTGAACACCGGGTTCGGTCGTGAGGCAGGTTAGGGTTCTTCCGCTCACCGGTTCGACTACTTCAGCGGCGATTGCGAGGGAGCCATCGGTACTATGTAAGCAGTAGTTGTGGTCGTAGCCGAGTCCTTGAACGTCGTCTATGCGAGTGCCAATGGCAGTGGGTTGGCGCAAGTCCATTTCGGTGTCGGCAACCTTGCGCAGTTCTCCGGTTGGGATGGCATCGTCGTCGACCACGGTGTAGCGGTCGGCATGGATTTGAATGAGATGGTCCCGAATGCTTCCCTTTCCAGCTAGGTTAAAATAGCTGTGGTTGGTGAGGTTGATGATGGTGGGTTGATCTGTGGTGGCTTTGTATTGAATGGATAGTTCGTTGAGATCATTGAGCTGAAAAGTCACCTCGGTCTCAAGGGTGCCAGGATAGTTTTCCTCTTCGTGGGGGCTGGTTCGTTTGAGTAGGAGTTTTTCGGCATCGGCTTGGACTTCCCATACTCGTTTGTCGAAACCACGAAGGCCGCCGTGCAGGGCGTTGGCCCCGTTGTTGGTGGCGAGCTGATAGAACTGACCATCCAGTTCAAAATGACCGTTGCCGATACGGTTGGCAAAGCGTCCGCAGGTGGCCCCAAAGTAGGGGTTATCGTTGCTTTCGTAGCCTTGTAGGGTGTCGAAACCCAGCACGATATCTTCGAAGGTGCCGTTGCGGTCGGGAGTCTGGATCGAGGTAATGGTGCCGCCGTAGTTGATTATCTCAACGATAATGCCGTGCGCATTTTCAAAGCGGAACAGATCGACCTGTTCTCCGTGTTGGGTGGTTCCATAGGGTTTCATTGTTAAGAGCATGATTTAGTCCTTTTGTTCCAGGGTGCTGAAGAGGGTGACATCGTTATCGGTATTGGTGATGGTGAACTCTTCGATGTGATAGGAGTTGTCGGCAACAAAAGTTAGGTGCCCTTTAAACTCTTTTTCGAGGTCGATCAGCGCTTGTTCGTCTTCGCGGCGGAGGCGGTCGAGCACATGTGGGTTGATGGTGACACGCATGGAGTGGGTGCCGGTATCTTTACGCATGCATTCGCTGACGCGGCGTTGGATCTCAACACTCATGGTGAGGGCGGATTTAACACGCCCTCTGCCGCGGCAGTAGTGGCAGTCGTCGTAGCCAGCGTTGAAGATGCTCTCTTCCATGCGTTGGCGCGTCATTTCGAGCAACCCGAGCTGGGAAATTTGGAGCACGTTCGTGCGAGCCCGATCGGTTTTAAGAGCATCTTTGAGCGCCCGGTGAGTGGCTTGCTGGTCCTTTTTCGATTTCATATCGATGAAGTCGATGATGACGAGGCCGCCTACGTTGCGCAACCGCAGCTGACGGGCGGCTTCTTCTGCGGCTTCGAGGTTTACTTGTAGAATACCTTCTTCTTGTGTCTTGGCGCCTTTGTGGCGACCCGTGTTCACATCGATGGCGACCAGTGCTTCGGTCTCATCGAAAATGAGATACGCACCGGATTTCAACCATACGCGACGGCGATAAGCGGATTCGATCTGTTTCTCGACTTCGAAGTAGTCGAAAATCGGTTCGTTGCCGCCGTAGAGTTGAATCCAGTTGCGCGAGCGCCGTGAATATTTCTGGATGACGTCGCGGGTGACTTCAAAGAGTTCTTGATTATCGATGAAGATGCGGTCGATGTCTTCGGTGAGATAGTCCCGAACCACCCGTTCGGCAAGGCCGGGTTCGCTATAGAGACAGCAGGGAGCTCGATTATTTTCGAGTTTTTCCTGAATATCTTTCCAGACTTCGAAGAGGGTACGTGCGTCGCGCGTGAAGCTAGTGCGGCGTGTGCCCGAGCCAGCGGTGCGGACGATGAGGCCGATCCCCTTTGGCACCGGAAGGCGCTGGAGAATTTTTTTGAGGCGATTGCGCTCTTTCGAATCGTCGATTTTACGCGAGATGCCTTTCATTTTGGTGCCGGGCATCATGACCAAGAAGCGGCCTGGAATGCTGATGTTGGCGGTGACGCGCGGGCCTTTGGTTCCAATGGCATCTTTGGTTACCTGAACGATAATTTCAGATCCGATGGGAAAGATTTTAGTCATCTCTCCGGGCTTGTAGCGTTTGCGTTTGCGGGTAGAGCTTTTGGCCCGGACCCCTTCTTCGCGTTCGAGGCGCGCTGCGTCTTCGGGAATCATGTCCCAATAGTGGATAAAGGCATTTTTTTTGAGTCCAATATCGACGAAGGCGGCTTGTAACCCATCTTCCAGGTTCTGGATTTTACCTTTGAAGACACTGCCGACGATGCGGCGATCTTCTTGGCGTTCAATGTGGAAGTTGTCGAGCTTTCCCTTTTCTAAGATGGCTACGCGTGTCTCGAGCGGCTCGATGTTGATGATGATCTCTTTCTTATGCCGGTCGTTACTGTTTAAAGATTTAATTTTGTTAATCATGGTGTTTCCTCTCATCTAATTCTGCGACGCTGGTAAATACTTTGAATGATACCCAGCGCGACCAGTGTACTGATCATAAATGACCCGCCGTAGCTCATGAGCGGCAGCGGAAGTCCGGTAATGGGTAGTAGTCCAATGGTCATCGCGATGTTAATAAAAATATGGCAGAACAATAGTGTGCTGATTCCCAGCGCTACCATTCGTCCAAACTCGTCGGGTGCACGCCATGCGGTTCGCAGGCAACGCCCTAATAATAGTGTATATAAAAGTAGGATCGACAGGCTTCCGATAAAACCCATCTCTTCGGCAATCACGCAGAAGATAAAATCGGTGGGGGCCACGGTGCGGGGTAGGAAGCCGAGTATGTTTTGACTGCCTTGTAGATAGCCTTTGCCGCGGAAACCTCCGGAGCCAACGGCTACTTGGGCTTGGAGTTTGTTCCAGCCCGCGTCGGCTGTATCGACTTCATCGGAAAGGAAGACGCGGATGCGCTCCTTCTGATAGGGCTCAAGGAGGGGAACGGGTGGGAGCTTCCATTGGGATGTTGGAACGTTCTGGGCGTCGGCGGTAGAGGGGAGAGGAGCTTCGTATTTTATCCAGCCGCACAGGAGGGTAGCGGCGAGGAGAAGGGTGCCGATGGCGGAGAGAATCCATTTTCGTTTGATGTCGGCGTAGAGAAAAATGGCCAGTGCGGCGGGAACCATGACTAGGGCAGAACTGAGGTCCGGTTCGAGGGCGATCAGTAGCAGGGGACAGAGCAGAATGGCGGCACTGATGAGGAAGGTTCGGTGCGTGGTGTGGTCACGATCGGGCGCAGCGAGATAGGCGGCCAGCATGAGGAGGGTGGCCGGTTTGGCCAGTTCGGAGGGTTGCAGGGTAAAGCCGGGCAGGGCAATCCAGCGATGGGCTCCGTTGACGGCGGGAAAGAGGAACACGAGGAGCAGGAGTAGGAGGGTGGAGGGATATATCCAGGGCGCGAGGCGGATGAGTTTGCGATAATCAAACCAAGCGGCAACCCAGTAGAGAACGAGACCAACCAGACTGAAGGTGAGCTGCCGTTGCCACGTCGAGCCGACCGAACCGATGGCCTGAAATTGGGCGCTGTAGATGAAGAGGGTGCTGATGATGAGCAGCAGGATGAGCGTACTGATCATGACCCAGTCGATTCGTTTAGGTGCGATGCCGTTCATCCGTTCTCCCCGGTGAGGGTTCCGTCGTATTGGAACAGTTCACGATATAATTTGGCGAGACGTGGGCCAATGGTTTGACCGCCTGAGATGCCGTTTTCAACAATCATGGCAATGGCATATCGGGGAAAGTCGTAGGGGGCGTATGAGATCATCCAAGCGTGAACACGGTCTTCAACGGTGTCGCCGACTTTCTCACGGTATTGGGCGGATCCGGTTTTTCCGGCGATGGGGATCGAACCCACTTGGGCCGATTGAGCGGTTCCGTTGCGGTGCATGACCACATCGCGCATGCCTTGGCGAACCTGTTCGAGGTGGTTGATGTCTAGGTCGATGCGGCGGATGGGCCACGTGGGATTCGGACGGAAGGGCTGGTCGGTCTGAGAACGAAATTCTTTGATCAATCGAGGGCGGTATAACGTGCCACCGTTGGCGATAGCGGCAGTCACCATGGCCATTTGCAGGGGGCTGGTGAGCAGTTTGCCTTGTCCGATAGAGAGGTTGCACAGATCGGTTGGATTGTCTGCGGTTGTTGGGAGGTTTCCGTAGCGCACATCGGGCTGTGTGGGGGGCACATCGAGTGCGGGAAAGAGCCCCGCATATTGACCCAAACCGAAGGCGCGTGCGGTTTGATAGATGGGTTCGTAGCCGATTGCTTGTGCGATTTCGTACATGTGAATGTTGCAGGATTGCATCAGTGCGGTTTGGAGGGTGGTCGGGCCGTGAGCCCCGCCTTGGGAATGAATCCAGCACCGCATGGGGCGTCCGCTACTGTTCCGATAGGTACGGTGGCAGTGGTGCGTTTCGGTGGCGGCGTTGCTGTTTTGTTTCAGCGCACTCAGTGCGGTGATGGGTTTGAAGGTGCTGCCGGGTGGATACTGTCCGTAGATGGCGCGGTGGAAGGTGCGTGCGGTGGAGTCAGTGAGCAGTTGCTGCCGATAGCGGGTGGAGTTCATGTAGCGATTGGGATCGAAGGTAGGAGCGCTGACCAGCGCGAGTACGTCGCCATTGGTGGCATCAAGGACGACAACCGCACCGCGGATGGGCTGGCTTTTTTCGTTGGGTAATGGCGTGGTGAGCGCTTCGGTGGCGATACGCTGGATCTCTGCATCCAATGTGAGTTTGAGGTCACCACCAGCAACAGGCGGGGTCGTTTGTAGGGTGTTGTGGTGAAACCCAGCCGCATCGATTTGAAGGAGCTGGTAGCCGTAGGATCCGGTGAGTAGATCGTCGTAGATGTTTTCGAGCCCTTTGCGCCCTTTCAAGCCTCTGAGGTCATAATGTACACGCCCGGCTTCGGCGGGGCTGTTGTCGGCATCGGCTTGCATGGTGTAGCCGAGAAGGTGGGCGGTCTGTTCGCTGAAGGGGTAGGTGCGAGCAGGGATGCATACGATGTCGTTGCCGGGCAACATGGAGCAGCGATCAGCCCAGCGGGCGAGCTCTTGTTCGGATAGATTGTCCCAAGCGATGAGAGGCAGGGGGCGTCGGGCAAAAATGTGATCTTTGATCTGCTGAAAGCGGATGACACGTGGTTTGTTGAGTCGTTCGGAAATTTGGTAGATCAGTTCAAGGGTGTTGGCTGCGGTGGAGGTGCGACGATTCTGGAGGGCTTTGGTTTGAAGAACAATGGTGCGCCCTTCGAGAGGGCGACCCAGGTTGAGACCGGCAATCTTTTGGCGGCGGAACGAACCGGGTGCGGGCGAAGTCCACTCCTCAAAGGCGGTCCGCCAGCGTTTGATTTCGGCATCCGTTAAGTCGTGATAGAGCGTAAGCGGTTTGTCGGGGTTTTGCTGCATGTGTTGCTTGATCTGCGGGTAGGTGAGATTCGGTGGGCGCCCAACGCGGCTCCAGATTTCGTGGAGTTGTTCCAGTACGTTGGCAACGGCGGAGCGTGGGGCGCGTAATTCGTGTGTGTAGATGGCGAGGCTGTAATTGGGTGTGCTGTCAGCTAAACAGCGGTCGTGCCGATCAAAGATCTTTCCGCGCACCGCGGGTAGTCGGACCCGCCGTAAACTCTGGTTGCGAAAGAGTGCCTCAAAGCCGTCTTGTTCTTTGACTTGCAGTTGCCAGAGTTCTCTACCGAGCAGCGTGAAGCCGGCCAGCATGGCGACCAGCACAATCCAGATGGTCAGCTGGCTGGACGTGTGGGTTTGTCGAACCTTCATGAGCGACCTCCCTTGATGGAGATCCAGCTACATTTCAGCATGAGTTGTGAAAAAATGAGTTGGGTGAATGCGCCGAGTAGGAGGCCGCCTACTACCATTGACGTGAGAGAGTGGATGGGGCGAGCGTTGGTGACGAGATAGATGATGCCCGCAGAGAGAACCGTCAGAGTGCCAGCGCACGCACCGCAGAAGAGTTGGGTGATGATGCCGTCCGCGAAGAGATTGCGGCGATGACGGAGGATGAAATAGGTGATTAGTGGAAAGGCCAAAAGGGCTGGACCGAAGGGGCCGGGTTCAAGGCTATCGTAGAGCAGCGCCACCCCAGAGGTGGAGAGCCAAGCCATCCGAGGGGATAGACGAAAAGCGAGATGCACAACCAGCGCTAGCGTGAGCGGAGGTTTGAGACCGGCGAACAGGGGCCATGCGGGCAGGGATTGCTGCAGCAAGAGGCTGAGGAGTATGAGCAGCAAGAGGATGATCGGCGTTTTCATGGGCGCGCTTCTCCTCGGTTAACAACGAATAGGTAATCCAGGAGGCCAACCGTTGCTCGGGGAGCAATGTCAGCATATTGATAGAGCCCAGTGGTGTCTTGGTGAATGGTTTCGATGTAACCAATATGAATATTAGCGGGGAAGTAACCTTCGGACTGACTGAAGCCGGAGGTGGCCACTTCATCACCGACAAAAAGTTCGGTGTCTTTGTTAATGAATTCCATGCGTACGCGCGGTTGACCGGAGAGGGTTTGTCCCATCCCGCGAACCAGTCCAAAAATTTCACGCCCGCGGATTTTTGCGGCAACGCGGAAGGCGGGATCGCTAATCAGTAGGACTTCAGTGCTGAAGGGGTTAATCTCAAGGGTGCGACCCACCAGACCATCGGGGCTGAGTACGGCACAGTCGGGCTGAAGGGCTTGATTGTTGCCGGGGTGAATACGGATGCTGTTCCACCACCCGCTGATGTTGCGGCTGATGACGGTGGCGGGGGTGAGTTGATAGGGGGTGGATTGTTGAAAATTGAGGGCTCTCAGCAGCCGACGGTTTTGATTTTCGATCTCGTTGAGCCGGTTCAGTTCGGCTTGCGCTTTTACAAGTTCTAGAGAGAGATTCTTTTCGCGGTCGGCAGCTCCGCCCCAACCGCGGAGCAGTGTAGCCCAGCCGGAGAGGCGTCTGGAGACACCGGCATTGACGCTCTCAGCAGGTGTTAGCGCAGTTCGAACACCCTTCTTGCTGATGGAATGGAGCTGCGGCCACATAATCAGCGCAGCAACGCCAACGACAATGGCGATCCATTTCCAGCGATCTCTTCTCTTGTTTCTCACTTCATTCACCCTTTTCGTGAGCGAACGAAACGATTATTTCAGCCTATTGGTTAGACATTTTCCGAAGAAGATTAATTTCGTGAAGCACAATGCCGGTGCCTTCGGCAACGGCTGAGAGCGGATCTTCCGCAACATGCACAGGTAGTCCGGTTTTTTCCGAAATAAGTTGATCAAGCCCTTTTAATAGAGCTCCACCACCGGCAATGACCATGCCTCGATCCACCAGATCTGCCGAGAGTTCAGGCAAACAGCGTTCGAGTGTGACCCGAACGGCTTCGACAATAGCATTTAGAGGTTCTAATAGTGCTTGCCGAATCTCCTCTGAACTGATGGTGAGTGTGCGTGGCAAACCTGCCACAAGATCGCGCCCTTTCACTTCCATGGTGCTTCCATCGGCAATTTCGATTGCGGAGCCCATGGTAATTTTAATCTCTTCGGCGGTTCGTTCACCAATCAACAGGTTATACTCCCGTTTTATGTGCTGAATAATCGCCTCGTCCAATTCATCTCCCCCGACGCGCACGCTACGGCTATAGACAATTCCTGCGAGGGAGATTACCGCCACTTCGGTGGTACCCCCTCCAATATCGACTATCATATTGCCTGCGGGTTCCTGAACAGGTAACCCAACACCGATTGCAGCGGCCATCGGTTCTTCAATTAAAAATACATCTCGTGCACCGGCGTGCAACGCGGAATCTTTCACCGCTCTTTTTTCGACTTCGGTGATGCCGCTGGGCACGGCAATCACGACGCGCGGGCGCACCATCATACGGCGGTTGTGCACTTTTCGAATGAAATAGCGCAACATCGCTTCGGTTACTTCAAAATCGGCGATCACGCCACTTTTAAGCGGACGAATGGCCACAATATTACCAGGGGTTCGTCCTAGCATACGTTTGGCTTCGTCACCGACGGCAAGCACGCGGTTGGTGCCTGATTGAACGGCCACCACCGAAGGTTCGCGAATCACAATGCCGCGATCCCGTGCGTAGACCAGCGTGTTGGCTGTGCCTAAGTCGATTCCTATATCACTTGAAAAAAATCCCAATGCTCGGTTTAGCATCGATACATCCCCACTTTTAATCTTCTAAGCATGACAATGTGGCGTATCTAAGCCGCAAGGTCAACACCATTAAGCAGATATGAAGATGGGAAGAAGATAGCGTGAAGCGCGAATAGGCAGTTCTGCCTAATTAAAAAAAATTAATAAATTTTGTTTACAATAATTNATAATTAAGTNAGGGTACGTTCAAGAAACATAAAGATGTTCATGTTTTTTATGAACGGCTTTTAAAATGCCGTTCGGCGATATTCGGTTCCTCCTCTTTTCCGGATATCGCCTTTTTCTTTTCATCTGTTTGGTAAGGAAGATGAAACCTCTTTGAATGTATAGCATGAAAAAGACAATTATTTATGGTTCTGGCGGGATAGGNGCTTCATTGGCAAGGTTGCTAGTTGAGGCGGGTGAGCANGTTCATGTGGCNGGTCGTAATGCTGAGGCNTTGCAACAGCTGTCGNCTGAATTGTCATGCGATGTGAGTGTTGGAGATGTGACGGATGAGGCGTTCCATGCTGAGGTGGCCACGGGAGCTGGAGAGGAAGTGGCTGGGTTGGTGTATGCTGTGGGAACCATCAACTTGAAGGGCGTGAGCCGCCTAGGGGTAGCAGATTTTCTGGATGATTACCGTGTCAATGTTGTCGGGGCAGCTTTGGCGGTNAAAGCGGTATTACCGACACTGAAAAGGAGCANGGGTGCNATACTGTTCTTTTCGAGCGTGGCAGCACGATTGGGATTGCCGATGCACGCNTCTATTGGAGCGGCCAAAGGTGCGATCGAGGGATTGACGGTTTCGTTAGCGGCAGAGTTGTCTCCGTCCGTCCGGGTCAATGCGATTGCACCCTCCTTGTGTGAAACGCCGTTGGGTAGCAAGGTGCTGGTGAATGATAAGATGAAAGAGGCGATTGCGGCAACACATGCGTTGAAACGGCTGGGCACGGCGCAAGATGTGGCAGGACTAGCAAAGTTTGTGATGTCGGATGAAGCCAGTTGGATGACGGGTCAAGTGGTGGGTCTGGATGGTGGTCGTGGCTCNGTATCAGTTTCTTAATTTTTGCATGAGTAGCTGGCAGGTAAACTGATACGCTACNGNACGTGGGATTGCGTATGAGACTGAAATCAACATTAGATGCCGTGAAGCGATTAGAGGCGCATGGGGANCTGNTACGCATTTCAGACGAGGTCGATCCGTATCTAGAGATGGCGGAAATCCAGCGCCGCATCTATAAGGAAAATGGCCCTGCGGTTCTGTTTGAAAACGTGAANGGATGCTCGTTTCCTTGTGTCTCGAATTTGTATGGAACCCCGGAGCGTGCGCGGCTGCTCTTTCGAGAAACATACGATGCGGTCGGAGCGGTAGTCGGTGCAAAGGCAGATCCTATGGGGNTGCTGAAACGACCGGCGGGGGCGATTCAAGCTGCCTTTACGGCNGCGAATGGGTTGCCGCTTCGTGTTCCCCATTGGGCAGCGCCCGTGATGGCGTGTCAGGCAAAACTGAGTGAGATACCCCAGATAGTGAGTTGGCCGATGGATGGGGGGCCTTTTGTGACGTTGCCGCAGGTCTACTCGGAACATCCGGATCATCTCGGCAATCCGTTAAAGAGTAACTTGGGCATGTATCGCGTGCAGCTGGCTGGCAACGATTACGTTGTGGATCANGAGATCGGTATTCATTATCAGATACATCGGGGGATAGGTGTTCATCAGAAGTTGCATCAGGAGCGTGGGGAGCCGTTTCGGGTGGCGGTGTTTGTGGGCGGGGCACCNTCGATGGCCTTTTCGGCTGTAATGCCGNTACCGGAGGGGTTGCCGGAAGTGGCGTTTTCGGGGTTGATGGCGGGGCGTAATTTCCGCTACACGCGCTATCAGGGCTGGACGATTGCGGCGGATGCAGACTTTGCGATTATCGGCACGTTGACAGACGAACCCAAACCGGAAGGACCGTTTGGCGATCACTTGGGATATTACAGCTTGGTGCATGATTTTCCATGTCTGAAAGTGGAGGCGGTGTTTCATCGTAAAGACGCGATCTGGCCCTTTACGGTGGTGGGNCGTCCGCCGCAGGAAGACACCACTTTTGGAGAGGTGATCCACGATCTGACCGGTGCGGTGATTCCAACCGAAATTCCGGGANTNAAGGCGGTGAACGCAGTGGATGCCGCGGGCGTTCATCCTTTGTTGTTGGCCGTGGGAGAGGAGCGTTATACGCCTTTNGCGGGCGCAGACCGTCCGTCGGAATTGCTGACGCTTTCAAACGCGGTGCTGGGGAAAGGNCAGCTTTCGTTGGCGAAATATCTGCTGATGGCGGATGCGGCAGGGGAGCCGGATATTCATGACATTCCGCAGTTTTTCCGGCATCTTTTGGAACGTGTCGATTGGCGGCGTGATCTCCATTTTCAGACGGAGACAACGATTGATACGCTGGACTATTCCAGCGAGGGACTGAACGAAGGCTCAAAGGTGGTTTGGGCGTGTACGGGATCNGCACGGCGAACGCTGTCGTCTGCACNACCCTCACTCCCCTCATCGTTCACTTATGCCGTGGTTGATNCAGGCATTTTGGCGGTCCAGCTGGCGCCGAGCGANGANTATAGTAAAGCGCCGGATGAGGTAGAGGCGCTGATCGATTCCATCGCGCCGCATATCGATTCAGATGCCTTCCCGTTGATCATTGTTTGCGATGATCCTGATTTTCTGGCAGCCGATTATAANAATTTTTTGTGGGCGGCATTCACCCGTTCAAATCCGTCACATGACATCTATGGAATTGGAGCGCAGACGCGTTTCAAACATTGGGGCTGTTCGGGTTCGCTGGTTATTGATGCTCGGTTTAAACCGCACAATGCTCCGCCATTATTGGAGGACGAAGCGGTGAGTGCCCGAGTGGATGCGTTGATGGCNANGGTGAAGCGATAAAAAAAAGCGCACGGTGGGTGCGCTTTTTTTATCATCTCGGCCGTTGTGAGCTAGGCGGAGAAATTGTTCTCAACCCAGTCCGTTAGATCCCGAACCGCATCGATGGAAACATCGAACGCCGTTTTCTCGGTTTCGTCCAATTCAACCTCAATCACTTTCTCGACACCCCCCGCTCCGATAATCACGGGNACGCCGGCATAGAGGCCATCAATGCCATATTCTCCATTCAGGAGGGCGGCGCAGGTGAGGACATTTTTCTTATCCTTGAGATAGGCTTCTGCCATTTTGATAGCGGAGAGGGCAGGGCTATAGTATGCGGAGCCGGTTTTCAGAAGGCCGACAATCTCGCCNCCGGATTTAGCTGTGCGAGCGGCGATGGCTTCGAGGGTTTCCATTGGAAGCAGTTGTGTGACGGGGACGCCGCCCGCAGTCGCATAGCGAATGAGCGGAACCATCGTGTCTCCGTGCCCGCCCATGACCATGGCGATCACGTCTTCAGCCGCCACACCGAGCTCGAGCGCGATGAGCGAGGAGAAGCGTGAGCTGTCAAGTACGCCGGCCATACCACATACCTTGTGAGCGGGGAATCCGGTTACTTTCTGCATGGCATANACCATCGCGTCGAGGGGGTTTGTCACGACGATGACAAAGGCNTTTGGGGCNTGTACTTTGATGTTTTCGCCGACGGATTTGATGATGCCGCAGTTGACTTCGAGCAAGTCGTCGCGGCTCATGCCGGGTTTGCGGGGCAGCCCAGCGGTGACGATGACCACATCGGCATCTTTCATCGCGTCATAGTTGTTGGAGCCGATTAGGCTGCTGGAAGTGGGCATGACGGTGGCACCGTGCGTGATATCGAGGCTTTTTCCCTGCGGAATGCCTTCTGAGATATCAATGGTGATCACGTCTCCGAGCTCTTTCTGAGCAGCGAGTAGTGCCATGGTTCCGCCAATCTGACCGGCGCCGACGAGTGCGATTTTTTTCCTAGACATGGTTCTCCTTGTGAATCGTTGTAATCTATTGTTTGAAGAAGCGAAACTATCAATGAGGATCGTTACCTGCAACGAGTTAACGATTTTTTTTATGGCGNTGACGCTGTGGGTGAAATTNCTGTGTTTAGGGATTTTCAGATGCGGCTAAATGGTCTTAAATTGAGGGCTTGTTGGGATGAGGAAAGAGAAGGTTTGTGAATGAAAAGTATGGGCTTTATGCTGAGTTCAATTGGGCAGAAATTTCTGCTGGCAACATCGGGCACGATTATGTTTTTGCTTTTTTTAGTGCCGCACATGGGCGGGAACGTGTTGTTTCTCTTCGGCCCAGATATTTTTAATTCCTACGCACACCACCTGCATCAGCTCGTGCCGATTGTNATCGGGATCGAGGTGCTGATGTTGGTATCGATATCCGTCCACATGATNATGGCGGCGCGTACAACGCTGGCAAACCGCAAGGCGGCCTCTTCTCGCCACTCGCAAAAAGGATCAAAAGAGCGGTCGTTGGCGGCGCGGTTGATGCCGTGGTCGGGGGTGATGATTTTTGCNTTTATTGTGATTCATTTGGCGAATTTTAAATTTTACGAAAAAACGAAGACGATGCTGGACGGGCATGAGGTGTATGATGTTTACAGCATGGTGTTGAGTCGATTTCAGGGGGATCTCTGGTACGTAGGNGTGTATCTCTTCTTTATGGTGGCGGTGGGGCTGCATTTGAGTCATGCGCTTCAGTCTGCGTTGCAGACCTATGGCGTATTCGTGCCGCGCACCGGAAGTAAAATTAAAGCAGCGAGTATGTGGATTGCGATTGGTATGGCGTCCACGTTTTCGATTATTCCAATCGTCGCGTATTTGAACTAACCCGAGGATAGAAATGGTACAATTAAACGCACAAATCCCTGATGGTCCGATGGCCGAAAAATGGACGCGCCATAAATTTGGTGTGAAGCTGGTGAACCCGGCCAATAAGCGTAAGTATAAGGTATTGGTGGTGGGCACCGGATTAGCGGGAGCCTCTTCGGCGGCGACGCTGGCGGAGTTGGGCTATCAAGTGGAGAGCTTTACCTATTCGGATACCCCTCGGCGAGCACACTCGATTGCGGCGCAGGGNGGGATCAATGCGGCCAAGAACTATCCGAACGATGGNGATTCGGTTCATCGCCTTTTTTACGACACCGTTAAAGGAGGCGATTATCGNTCGCGGGAAGCAAATGTGCATCGCTTGGCAGAGGTGAGCAATCAGATCATCGACCACTGTGTGGCACAGGGCATACCGTTTGCGCGGGAGTATGGGGGCAATCTTTCAAACCGCTCGTTTGGGGGCGCGCAGGTTTCACGGACGTTTTATGCTCGAGGACAGACCGGGCAGCAGTTGCTACTGGGAGCCTATGGGGCATTGCAGAAAGAGATTTCGAAGGGGTCAGTAAAAATGCACACGCGGTGCGAGCTGATCGATGTGGTGGTGATTGATGGGCGTGCGCGCGGGATCATCACACGTAATTTAGTCACGGGTGAGATTGAGCGGCATGAGGGGGATGCGGTCGTGTTGGCGACAGGGGGATACGGCAACGTTTTTTACCTGTCAACCAATGCGATGAACTGTAATGCCAGCGCGGCATGGCGGGCGTGCAAGAAGGGCGCTCTGTTTGCGAATCCCTGTTTTACGCAGATTCACCCGACGTGTATTCCGGTGCATGGCGATTATCAGTCGAAACTGACACTGATGTCGGAGAGCTTGCGGAATGACGGTCGGATCTGGGTGCCGAAGCAGAAGGGCGACACGCGTCCGGCTACTCAAATTCCAGAAGAGGAGCGGGATTATTATTTGGAACGGAAGTATCCGAGCTTTGGTAATTTGGTGCCACGCGACTTGGCTTCGCGTAATGCGAAAGAGGTATGCGATGCGGGCTACGGCGTGGGCCCAACGGGCGACGCGGTCTATCTCGATTTTTCGGAGGCGATTGAGCGGTTGGGTCGCGATGCGATTGAGGCGCGGTATGGCAACTTGTTTGAGATGTATAATCGCATTACGGACGACGACCCGTATGAGATGCCCATGATGATCTATCCGGCGGTTCACTACACCATGGGTGGTTTGTGGGTGGATTATAATCTGATGACAACCATTCCAGGACTCTATGCCATTGGAGAGGCGAACTTCTCAGATCATGGAGCGAACCGNTTGGGGGCTTCGGCGCTAATGCAGGGGCTGGCGGATGGTTATTTTGTATTGCCTAATACCATCAACAACTATCTGGCCGAATTGCAGCGGGATACGGTCGACACATCGCACGCNTCGTTTGCAGAAGCGGAAGCGGAAGCNACTNCCAAGTTGGAAAAACTNCTGGCGGTGAAGGGGTCGCGGACGGTAGATGATTTCCATCGTGAACTCGGGCTTTTGATGTGGAACGAGTGCGGGATGGCGCGAAGTGAAGAGGGCTTGCGGAAGGCACTGGAGGAGTTGCCAAAAATTCGGGAAGCGTTCTGGAGCGATGTGAATGTGCCGGGATCGGGCGATGATTTGAACCAAGCGTTGGAGAAGGCGAATCGAGTGGCAGATTTTCTGGAGTTTGCGGAGGTGATGCTGCGGGATGCGCTGAACCGGTCAGAATCTTGCGGTGGTCACTTCCGGCTGGAGAGCCAGACGGAAGAGGGCGAAGCGCTGCGGGATGACGANGCGTTTGCCTATGTTGCGGCATGGGAATTTAAGGGGGTGGGAGAGGAAGCGGTCCTGCACAAGGAGCCGCTCGCATTTGAAGAGGTACCACTAAGTCAGAGGTCGTATAAATAATGGCAGATAAAAAAATTAGTCTAACGTTGAATGTCTGGCGCCAGCCAGCGAATCAGTCGAAAGGTGCTTTTGAGACCTATCAGGCTGAGGATATTGATACCAATGCATCGTTCCTGGAGATGCTGGATGTGGTGAATGAGAACTTGACGCGGGCGGGGAANGAACCGATTGCGTTTGAGCATGACTGTCGGGAAGGCATCTGCGGTTCGTGCGGTGCGTTGGTGGCGGGCAAGACGCATGGTTCGCACGATCGCACGACCTTGTGTCAGTTGCACATGCGTAGTTTTGAGGATGGCGATGAGTTAACGATCGAGCCGTTCCGTGCGGATGCATTTCCGGTATTGAAGGATTTGATTGTGGATCGCAGTGCGCTGGATGAGATTGTGGCATCGGGTGGGTATGTGTCGGTGAAAACGGGCAGTGCGCCNGAAGCGTCAACGATTCCGATTGAAAAGACGTTCGCGGATTCGGCGATGGATGCGGCAGCCTGTATTGGTTGNGGTGCGTGTGTNGCGGCGTGTCCAAACGGCGCNGCCATGCTCTTNACCTCGGCGAAGGTTTCGCAGTTTGCCTTGCTACCGCAGGGAGCTCCGGAGCGTAAAACCCGCGTGGCGGANATGGTCGAGACGATGGATCGTCTGGGGTTTGGAAACTGCTCAAATGAATATGAGTGNGCTGTGGCTTGCCCTAAGGGAATTGATGTGAAACATATAGCTCGACTCAATCGTGAGTTCATTGCATCGCGAACCCGAAAGAAAAAATGAAGATACATGAATATCAGGCCAAAGAGCTATTGAAACGATACGCCATCCCAATTCAGGATGGCGTTANTATTGCGGANGAAGCCGATGCGGATGCGGCACTCGACCGCGTGCAAGCGGAATTGGGCGCGGAGCAGTTTGTGGTGAAAGCACAAATTCATGCNGGCGGTCGAGGCATGGGCGGGGGTGTTAAGTTTTGTCCNGATCGTGCAGCGGCTATGGAGAAAATCGGCGAGATCTTGGGAATGACGCTGGTGACTCATCAGACCGGACCGGAAGGGCGGTTGGTGCAGAAGGTGATGATTACGGAAGCGCTGNACATTGCGTCGGAGTTCTATGTTGCGATCACGCTGGATCGTTCCTCGGGCAAAGATGTTTTTATGGTCTCTTCCGAGGGAGGCATGGAGATTGAAGAGGTGGCAAAAACGTCGCCGGAAAAAATTGTGCGCGAAGCGGTCACACCGGGACTCGGGTTGCTGGGGTTTCAGGGACGACGGTTAGCCAAAGCGTTGGGGCTGGAAGGTAAACCGGCACGGCAGGCAGCGGCGATGTTCCAGAAATTGTATGCGATGTATCGCGAGCTGGATGCATCGATTGTGGAGATCAATCCGCTGGTGGTGACGGAGCAGGGAAATCTGGTGGCACTGGATGCGAAGATNAATTTTGATGGTAACGCGCTTTATCTGCATCCCGATGTGGTGGAAATGCGGGACTTGGACGAAGAGGATCCGGCGGAAGTGGAAGCCGATAAGTTTAACCTGAATTATATTAAGTTGGATGGTGAAGTGGGCTGCATGGTCAACGGAGCGGGGTTGGCGATGGCCACGATGGACATCATCAAGCAGGTGGGCGGATCGCCGGCTAANTTTTTNGATGTGGGCGGCGGTGCCAACGTGGAGACCGTGAAGAACGGATTCCGAATTATTCTGGCGGATGANAATGTGAAGGCGGTGCTGATCAATATTTTCGGTGGGATTGTGCGGTGTGACCGAATTGCAAACGGGATTATTGAAGCGGTGAAGGAGTTGGAGCTGAACGTGCCAGTGGTGGTGCGGCTGGCGGGTACGAATGCGGATGTGGCGAAGGAGCTACTGGCGAATTCGGGCGTTTCGATTATTTCGGCCGATCATTTTGAAGATGCAGCGGAAAAAGTAGTGGCTGCGGCGANGGGNGCATAAGATGGCTATTTTGGTGAACAAAGATTCCCGNATTATCGTGCAGGGCATTACNGGTGCGGAGGGCAGTTTCCACGCGGAGCANTGTCAGGCGTATGGAGGTAATGTGGTCGGTGGTGTGACGCCGGGNAAGGGTGGCCAGACGGCGCTCGANGGCAGNGTGCCGGTGTTTGATTCTTGCGCGGAGGCGCGNGAAGNGGTTCAAGCCAATGTGTCGCTTATATTTGTTCCGCCTCCGTTTGCAGCGGATGCGATTATGGAAGCGGCGGCAGCGGGGATCGAGTTAATCGTCTGNATTACGGAGGGTATTCCGGTGGCGCAGATGGTAGAGGTGAAAGCATTTGTCGAGCAGACGACGTCTCGTTTTATTGGGCCGAATTGTCCGGGCGTGTTGACGCCGGGCGGAGCGAANGTGGGCATCATGCCGGGCTTCATTGCTCAAGAGGGGCGTGTGGGCGTGATTTCGAAATCGGGTACGTTGACGTATGAAGCGGTTGATCAGTTGGTTCAGCAGGGGCTGGGTCAGTCGACTTGTGTGGGCATTGGAGGCGATCCGATTATTGGAACGACCATGAAGGAGCTGCTGGAAATGTTTGAGGCGGATCCNGAAACGGATGCGATTGTGATGATTGGTGAAATCGGCGGATCCATGGAGATCGAGGCNGCGAAGTATGCCAACGCCCACGTCACCAAACCGGTNATTGGATTTATTGCGGGGCAGACGGCTCCTCCGGGGCGTCGGATGGGGCATGCGGGTGCCATTGTTTCCGGAGCCGATGAATCGGCGGCCGCTAAAAAAGAGATGATGGCGAAATGCGGCATTGTTGTGGTTGAATCCCCGGCAGATATTGGTAGAACAGNGAAACAGGCTTTAAGCTAGATAAGTGGAGATAGATATGAGTGAAAAGAAGGCAACATTAGAATTTGATGGCAAAACAATCGAATTAGATTCGTTAACGGGCACCGAGAATGAGACGGGACTGGATATAACGAAATTACGNGCGGAGACCGGTTTGATCACACTCGATCCTGCTTACGGAAACACCGGCTCTTGCACCTCGGATATTACTTTTATCGATGGTGGCAAGGGGATCCTTCGGTACCGCGGTTATGCGATNGAGGAACTCTGCGAAAAGTCAGACTTCTTAGAAAGTGCGTTTCTCGTTCTNTACGGCCACCTTCCGACTGCCGATGAGAAAGCCTCTTTTCAGGCAGGCATCAACAGTGCTGCCGGCATGCCAGCAGATATCGTGGGCCACCTGAATGCCTTTCCAAAAGACGCTCCGCCGATGGCAACCTTATCNGCTCTGATTAGCGTNCTCGCCACACATAATACAGCTGATTTGGGCGTAGCCGTTGAAGGAGAAAGCTTCACGAGACCGCTCTATACCATCATGGCTCAGGTACTTGAATTAGCCGCTGGTCAGTATCGTGTGAATCTAGGGAAAACACCTAATACGTATAATCCTGATTTAAGTTACGCCGCTAACTTCATGCATCTCATGTTCTCAGAACCCGGACAGCCCTACGAAGTGTTGCCCGCNGTTGAGAAGGCGATGGATCTTTTCTTAATCCTTCACGCTGACCATGAGCAGAACTGCTCAACTTCCACCGTCCGTATCGTCGGAAGTTCGCAGTCGAATCTGTTCAGTTCGGTTGCTGCGGGCGTGGGCGCTTTGTGGGGACCGTTGCATGGGGGTGCCAACTGCGAAGTGATTAAGATGCTCAACAGCATTCATAACGATGGCATCGCACCTAGTGATTTTGTAGCCAAAGCAAAAGACAAGACATCCGGCGTGAAGCTGATGGGCTTTGGACACCGCGTATACAAAAACTTTGATCCACGTGCGAAAGTATTAAAGGTTCAAGTGGACAACGTGCTGGAAGCATTAAATATTGATGATCCGCTTATGGGAATTGCCAAAGAGCTGGAAGAGATGGCGCGGAGTGATAGTTATTTTGTCGACCGTAACCTCTATCCGAACGTTGATTTCTACAGCGGTATTCTGCTGAAGGCATTGAACATTCCGATTGATATGTTCACGGTGTTGTTTGCGATTGGTCGAATCCCCGGCTGGATTGCCAACTACCGTGAATTGCATGTTCAAGGGCAGCGAATCGGCCGTCCTCGTCAGATTTATACGGGTGCGGCACTGCGTGACTACACCGACATTAGCGCCCGTTAATCGGCGACTGATAACACGAAGAAAACACCGTCCATGAGGCGGTGTTTTTTTATGCCTGAGGCTCAATCGAACGATCAAACAGTGATTTGGAGGTTTGGTTGCCGATGAGGTAGAGCGAAACGAGCGCGAGGAGGATGCCGATCAACTGTTCACCGCTGCCTCGCTGGATGGTGAGCGTTGAGACCATGCCGAAGAGGAAGTAGTAGATCACGGCCATTCGATAGCCTAAGAGGGAGAAGCGATTGAGTAAAATGGCGATGGATAGATTTATAATGACGAACATGATCAGCGCGAGCAGGGGCAGGTAGCCTTGCATGTATATCGGAATGCCGATGGCAATTAGCAGGTGAATGGCTGCAACGACTCGGATCGAGTGGAAGTGAAAGCGTATCCGCCGCTCGCGGGGTGTGCGCTCTCGAAATGGTTTATCCAGATCGATTTTGCAAACCGGACAGCGGCGAATCGGGGTGGTGTTCTCTGAATGATCCAAATCAGATTGCATTAGGAGAGAGCGGCTAATGCGGCATCATAATCGGGTTCTTGAGCAATTTCGGGTACCTGCTCGGTGTAGATGACTTCACCTGCGGTGTTGATGACGATCACGGCACGGGAGAGGAGGCCTTCGAGTGGGCCGTCGGTGATGGTGACGTTGTAGTCTGCACCAAAGCTGGAGCGGAAAACGGAGAGCGGTACGACTGCTTCGAGGCCTTCGGCTCCGCAAAAACGGTTGAGGGCAAATGGGAGGTCGGCGGAGATGCAGAGGATTTTGGTGTTTTCCAGTGCGCTGGCTTCTTGATTGAAGCGTTGGGTGGAGGCGGCGCAAATACCGGTATCGATACTGGGGAAAATGTTGAGAATCACGTTTGAGCCTTTGAGACTTCCGAGGGTGAGGGGGCTCAGGTCGGTCTGCACGCCTTCAAATGCGGGGGCGGCAGTGCCGGGTGTGGGTAGGGTTCCAACGGTGTGGATCGGGTTTCCTTTGAGGGTAATCGTGGCCATAAAATTCTCCTGGTTAAAAGTCTAAATCCTAGAAGTGATCGGAGCAGGGTACAAGGTAAATCCAAGGCGATCAGTGGATAGGGGTTGACGCACTTTGGACTTCTGGTAGGTTGTGCGGCTTTTACGGATGAGAACACGTTTTCCAACTTTTATGATGCTACTGGGGCTGTTGAGTGCTTCGGGGTGTATGACGATTCCTTTTTGGGGCGATCGTGGGGATGATTCCGTCGAGGTGGTTGCTTCGCCTGCAGCGGTTGAGGCGCCCGTCGAGGAGTGGGTAGAGGTTGTTGCGGAAGAGTTGCCGGAGGAAGATCCGGTGGTGCTGGTGGAGCCTGTTGAGGAGTTGAAGCCGGTGCGTTTTGATGAGCCGATTCAGATTCAGGCACCTGATACATCGCAAACGCCNTAGACGATCCGGGGATTCGTTCTTGATGCGTTTGCACGGGGGTCGTATGTTCTTTCCTGAGGTGCATCATGAGCGAGCGAAAAGCAACCATTGAACGAAACACATCCGAGACCCAGATTCAGCTGGCGTTGGCGGTCGATGGAAATGGGGTGTATGAGATTGATACGCCGATTCCTTTCTTTAATCACATGCTGGATCTATTTGCGAAGCATGCNTTGCTGGATTTGAATATTAAGGCAACGGGNGATGTGGAGGTTGATTATCACCACTTGGTGGAGGATGTCGGGATTGTGTTGGGGGGTGCGTTCAAGGAGGCACTGGGCGACCGGAAAGGNATTAACCGGTATGGCTTCTGGGTGCTGCCGATGGATGAGGCGCAGGCACAGGCGGAGGTCTGTNTGGATTTGAGTGGGCGCCCGTTCTTTGTCTATACCTTTGAGCACGAGCAGCATTATATTCGGGATTTTGATGTGATGATCATTAAGCACTTCTGGCGTTCGTTTGCGGATGCGGCACAGATGAATCTGCACATCGAGTTGAGGTTTGGGGAAGACTTGCATCACTGCGTGGAGGCGGTGTTTAAGGCTGTGGCACGGGCGATGCGAATGGCGTGTGCAAACGATCCGCGGGCGCTCGATCAGGTGCCTTCTAGCAAGGGTCGNCTGGGCGCATAAGCACGAGGGCGGAGCATGTTGACCGAATATGGCGGGGNAGNTCTGTTCTGGNTCGGNTTAANCCTTTTTTTATTAGCGATGAGTAAAGGGGGCTTTCCGGTGGGNACCATTGCGCTNCCGCTCTTGATTTTGGTGTGGCCTGAGCAGGGGGCTGCTGCGCGCTCAGCGGTGGGGTTCATGCTGCCGATGCTCTGTCTGATGGATCTGGTGGCGATGGCTTTTTATGGGCGGCGAGTNGATTGGCATCAGCTGCGTATGCTGGTGCCGGCGATGNTGGCGGGGGTTGCGGTGGGGGCGGTGCTGTTTGTCTCGTCGGAAACCGCGCTGTTGGCGGTATCGGANCGCATGTTAAAATTGTTGATCGGGCTGTTGGGAATTTTGTTCGTACTCTATTTTGCGGCGAAGCGCTGGATTCTCAAGCGGTTGGAAGCGTCGAAACCCACTTGGTTGAGTGGTTCTGTCTTTGGATTTGCTGCTGGTGTCACGTCGACTATGGCACATGCTGCTGGACCGGTTATGCAGATGTATCTANTGCCGCAGCAGTTGGACAAGAAAGTTTTTGCTGCGACTGGCTGTGCCTTTTTTTGGATGATGAATCTGGTTAAGCTGNTGCCATTTGCTTGGATGGGGCGGTTGGAAGAGTCTCATTTGCGCTTGGGCTTGGTGTTGCTGCCGGTGTTGCCGTTGGGGGTGGCGGTCGGGTGGTGGCTGACCCATCGAACGGAGCAGACGCATTATGTGCGACTTATCTATGCTGTTCTGCTCTTCACTTCTATNACGTTGATCGTGAAGGCCCTTGGGTAGAGCGGTGTGTTTAGGCCGTACTTTTGGGTGTTCAAACGGTCTCAGGGCGGTAGAGTTATCTTTTAGTTGAGGTGAGCATGATTGGTGTGATCGATTACGGAATGGGAAATTTGGGGAGTGTGGTGAACGCGCTTCGCTTCTTGGAGCAGGATGTGCGGCTGATTGAGCGGCGCGAGGAGACCGACCGCTGCCATGCTTTAATTCTGCCCGGTGTTGGTGCTTTTGGTGACTGTATGGAGCATCTTGAGCAGCACGGGTTTGTGGAGTTGATTCGCGAGTGGATCGGCACGGGGCGTCCGCTGATGGGGATCTGCCTTGGTTTNCAAGCGCTGTTTGCTGGCTCGGAGGAGTCGCCGGGTGTNGAGGGGTTGGGCGTTCTGGAGGGTACGGTACGGCGGTTTCAGTTGGAGCCGCCGCTAAAGGTGCCGCAGATTGGATGGAATCGGGTGGAAGCGGTACAGCCCAGCTGCCCGATGTTTGCNGGAGTGGAGCCCAATGCCCATTTCTATCTCGTGCACTCGTTCTATGTCGATACGCCCGATCGCGGGCTGATCGCGGGTAAAACGAACTATGGGATCGACTACTGCTCTTGTGTCTGGCGCGATAACGTTTTCGCTACCCAGTTCCACCCCGAGAAATCCCAAGCAGTTGGGCTGCNGATGCTNAAAAACTTTGCCGACTGGTCGGCGGGGGTTTAAGCGGCCTCTTCATCGCTCANTGTCCAGCTAGGNAAAACAAGCACAGCGGGATGGCACTTCAAGGCTCTTGCCAATACTTTCGCTCGTTCTACGCCGAGGTTAACACGACCGTTCTCAATCGCAGAGAGCGTTGATTGCGGAATACCGGTCTGTTCCGCCAGTTGCGACTGACTCAGCTCNTGCAATTCCCGCATGATGCGAACCGATTCCGCTACTGACACTTCCACCGTCTTCTTTGCTTTTCTGTACTGTTTCATTCTATTTTCTCCGATAATCNTGCGGGTTAATATCGAGTACCTTCACATAACAAATTCGGCTCTCCACTCGGTAGAGAATCCGATACTGCTTTCCCAATCGAGAAGAGCGGAAGCCCTTCCACTCGCCACGAAGGGCTTCGTCATGAAATCCTTTGATCAGACGAAGTCCTTGTGGTCCCGAAAGCCGGACAATATCTTTCCATTTTTCATACCGTTTCAACACCTCTAGTGGCGTTTTGTTTAGCTTTCGAGCCAACCCTTGATGCTCATAGATCTCCCACATACTAAAAATGTACTATACTAAATATGGTATGTCATGTGCGGAAACGCAAAAACGTTGCCGACGGGTCGGCGGGGGTTTAATCCTGCGGGAGGGCGTGGGTGAGGGCGTGGATGGCGTGGGTGAGTTGTTCGTCGGTGATGATGAGGGGGGGCATGAGGTAGAGGACGGTGCCGAGGGGGCGGAAGAGGTAGCCGGCTTGGCGTAGGGTCTGTTTGATGTGGGGCATNTGNTCGGCGTATTGGGGGTGGAGTTCGACGACGCCGATCATGCCGAGAAAGCGGGTCTCTTTGACGGAGGGGTGTTGGTTGAGCGGTTCCATGAGCTGGCGCATGAGGGCGGCTTTTTGTTGGGTTTTGGCGACGGTGTTCTCGGCTTCGTAGATGCGGAGGGCGGCGAGGGCGGCGGCGCAGCCGATGGGGTGTCCGGCGTAGGTGTTGCCGTGGTAGAAGGTGCAGTCGCGGTCGCCGAGGTTGGTGAAGGTGTCGTAGATGGCGTCTTTGACGAGGGTGGCGCTGAGGGGCATGGTGCCGCCGGTGAGGGCTTTGCCGACGCAGACGAGGTCGGGGTCGATGCCGGCGTGGTTGTGGGCGAAGCGTTTGCCGGTGCGGCCGAAGCCCATGGCGATTTCGTCGACGATGAGCAGGATGTCGTTTTCTTGGCAGCAGTCGGCGAGTTGTTGGAGGTAGCCGGGGGTGTAGATTTTCATGCCGGCGGAGCCGAGGCAGAGGGGTTCGAGGATGATGGCGGCGAGCTGGTGGGCGTGTTGGGTGATGATGGCGCGGCTGGGTTGGAAGCCGTGGGGGTCGTGGGGGGTGGGGTGGGGGAAGGGGAGTTTGGCGGTGTGGGTGATGATGTCGCTGTAGGGTTCGTGGAAGGTGTCGACAAAGCCGACGCCGAGGGCGCCGAGGGAGTCGCCGTGGTAGCCTTGGTCCATGCCGATGAGGGCTTTTTTTTCGGGTCGGCCGATGTTGTGCCAGTATTGGACGGCGATTTTGAGGGCGGCTTCGATGGNGCTGGCGCCATCGGAGGCGAAGAGGACGTGGCGGTCGGGGGTGGGCATGAGGTGGGCGAGGGTTTCGGCGAGTTCGAGTACGTTGGGGTGGGTCATGCCGCCGGTGATGGAGTGTTGGAGGGTGGCGGCTTGTTGTTGGATGGCGTGGACGATTTGGGGGTGGTTGTGGCCGAGGGCGCAGGCCCACCAGCTGGAGACGACGTCGAGGTATCGGTTGTCGTGTTGGTCGAAGAGGTAGACGCCTTCGCCGCGGACGATGTGGGGGAGGTCGCCGGCTTGAATGGCGGAGAAGGGGGTGTAGGGGTGGAAGAGGTGGCTCATGGGATTAGTTTCTGGGTTAGGGTGATGAGGGTTTCTTGGAGGGAGTGGGGTAGGGTGGAAAANGGGGGGGGNGTGGGGGTGTCGAGTTGGGGGGTGTAGGGGAGGGTNCCGAGAAAGGGTATGTTGCTGAAGTGGGCGATGGTTTGGGCGTTGTCGGATTCGGTGAAATCGGTGGCATCGGGGGTGGTGTGAACGAAGACGAAACCGGTGATGGTGAGGTGGCGTTGTTGGAGGGCGTTGATGGTGAGAAGGGTGTGGTTGATGGTGCCGAGTCCGGGGCGGGCGGCGATGAGGATGGGGAGNTGGAGGGCGTGCATGAGGTCGAGCATGGTGTGTTGGCGGTTGAGGGGGACGAGGACACCTCCGGCGCCTTCGACGAGGAGGGTGGGGGCGTGNGGGCGGAGGGTTTGGTAGGCGTGGGTGAGTTGTTCGAGGGTGAGGGGGCGTTGTTCGATTTCGGCGGCGAGGTGGGGGGAGCAGGCGGGTTGATAGCGNGCGGGTGCCATGAGGTTGCGAAGGTTGGGGTCGGCGTGGATGCCGCTGAGGTGGAGGGCGTAGTCGAGATCGGGGATGGTTTGTTGGCAGCCGGTTTGGGCGGGTTTCATGGGGAGGGTGGCGTGTCCGCGGTGGTGGAGGGCGGCGAGCAGGCAGGCGGTGAGGGCTGTTTTGCCGGCGTCGGTATCGGTGCCGGTGATAAACCATCCGTTCATGGGGTGGGGCTTTCTGTTTTTTGGAGATGGTAGCAGGCGGTTTCGTAGGTGGCGTAGACGCCGCTGGCGGTGGCGTGCTGGGTTTCGTAGGTGTGGATGAGGGCGTTGAGTTCGGTGCGGTTGAGGGGGAGGTCGGCTTGGGGAAGGGCGGTGACGCCTTGTTCGTGGATGGCTTGCAGGAAGGCGCGTCCGGTGGGGTAGATGTGACGGCGTTCTTGGGTTTTTACTTCGAGTAGGGTGAAGCCGGCGGCGTTGATCTGTTCGGTGATGCTGCTTTCGGTGGGTAGGGAGAGGCCGGGGCCTTTGGTGGGGGCGATGCGGCGGCGAATTTCGCGTAGTTCCCAGAGGGTGCCGCGTAGCATGAGCCCGAGGAGGAAGGTGCCGCCGGGTTGGAGGTGGGTGTGGAGGTTTTGAAGGGTGGCGGCNAGATCGGGGGACCAGTGTAGGGCGGCGCTGGAGGCGATGAAGGGGTAGGGGTGGGTGGGCTGGTAGGTTTGGGCGTCGGCGAGGTGCCATTGGATATGGGGTTGGGGGCTGAATTGTTGGCGGCTTTGTTCAACCATTTCTTGGGCGATGTCGATGGCGTCGATGGGGGTGTTGGGGTAGTGGTCGGCGAGTTTAGCGGTGAGCAGGCCGGTGCCGGCTCCGACATCGAGTATGCGGGTGGGGGGGGTTGGGGGTGCCCANTNCAGGAGCTGTTCGACGAGCTCGAGCTGGGGTGCGGCGTGCCGGTTGTAGGTGGCGGCTGCATTTGAAAATCGTTTGTGTGTCATCTCTACCTCTTTGGACTACGGTAGTGAAAGTTGGGGGAAATTGCAAATGCTACCGTTGCGCTGTCCGCTGCGATGGGTTAATTTGTTCGTATGGTACAGANGATTGCACAGATTCTGAATGTGAGTGTTTCGGTGGCGGAGCATTTGNTTTATACGTTGGGCGCGTTGGTGGTGTTTGTGTTGATTCGTATGCTGACGGCGATGATTATTCGGCGGCATGTGCAGGATGAGAAGCGGTCGTACAATTTGCGGAAGACGTTTACGTATGTGTATTCGGGGCTGTTTTTGTTTTCGCTGGGGTCGATCTGGCTGAATGGGATGGAGTCGATCGGAACGTTTTTGGGACTGACGAGTGCGGGGTTGGCGATTGCGTTGCACGATACGATTGCGAATTTGGCGGGCTTCTTTTTTATTGAGGCGCGGAAGCCGTTTCGGGTGGGGGAGCGGATTGAGATTAATGGGGTGCAGGGGGATGTGATTGATATTCGGTTGTTCCAGTTCAGTATTGTGGAGGTGGGAAATTGGGTGGATGCGGATCAGAGTACGGGGCGGATTATCCATGTGCCGAACAGTCATGTGNTGAAGTATTCGACGGCGAATTCGCATGTGGGCTTTGAGTATATTTGGAATGAGATTCCGGTGNTGATTACGTTTGAGAGCGATTGGCAGAAGGCGAAGGAGATTATGCTGGCGATTGCGTTTGAGNAGGCGGAGTCGCTTTCGATGGATGCGCAGAATCAGATTCGGCGGGCGGCTAGGAAGTATTTGATTGTGGCGGGTAAGTTGACGCCGATTGTCTACACGAGCGTGAAGGATTCGGGGGTGATGCTGACGATTCGGTATTTGGTGAATCCGCGGATGCGGCGGGGGACGGAGCAGAAGATTTGGGAGGATATTTTGCGGGCCTTTGGGGCGGAGGAGCGGATTGAGCTGGCGTATCCGACGGTGCGGTATTTTACACCAGGAAATGTTCCGCCGCCTGCATGACGCGTTCGAAGGCGTGGGCGGGGAGGGCGTGGCCTAGTCCGTTGAAGGGGATGAGTTCGCTGGTGGGCAGTTGTTCGTGTAGCCATTGGGCGGCTTGCAGGGGGATGATGTGATCGTGGGTGCCGTGGAGGATGAGTACGGGTAGGGGGAAGCTTGGAATTTGTGGGCGGAGGTCGGTGTGTTGTAGGTATTCGAGTCCGGCGTGCAGGGCGGATAGGTCGGGGTGGGGGGCGTCTTTTTTTTGGCGGCTGGGCTTTTGGGGGGCGTGTACNTTTTGGTGGAAGGTGTNGAGTAGGGTGTGTGGGTCTTTGTCGAGTTGGTGGCGCATGCGTTGGAGGATGCGTTCGGGGGTTCCGTNGGGATAGTTGGGGCGTTTGCAGAAGCAGGCGGTGCCGGAGAGAAGCATAATTTTTTGGCAGCTGGAGGGGGGGCGTTGCAGGGCAAGAAGGCCGCCCATGGAGCCGGTGAGGATGGCGTCGGTTTCGGGTAGGGTGGGGTGGTTGAGGGCGTCGGCNCCGGTGAGGAGTTGTATGTCGAAGAGGGGGGCGAGGCGGTCTGCCATGGGTTGAAGGGTGTGGGTGCCGTGTGCCCAGCCGGAGATGAGGAGAAGGCGGGTTTTCATGGGGTACAGGCGTTGATGAGGGCGGTGGCGGCGCGATCGAGGTCGGCTTCGGTGTGGGCGAGGGTGAGGCTGATGCGGAGCCGGGCGGTGCCTTCGGGGACGGTGGGAGGGCGGATGGCACTGACGAGGATGTCTTGTTTTTTGAGGGCGTTGGCGATGGAGAGTGCGCGTTGGTTGTCGCCGATGATGATGGGGATGATNTGGCTTTCGGATTGGAGGGTGTTGAGTCCGGCTTGTTGCAGATGTTGGCGGAATTGGTGGGCGCGTTGGAGGAGCTGGGTGCCNAGGTTGGGGGTTTGTTGGAGGAGGTCGAGGGCTGCGAGGGCGGCGGCGAGTTGTGCGGGGGGTGGGGCGGTGGTGTAGATGAAGGAGCGGGAGGTTTGGATGAGGTAGTCGCGGAGTAGGGGGGAGCAGGCGATGTAGCCGCCGTAGCCGCCGTAGGCTTTGCTGAGGGNGCCCATGGTGAGGGTGGTTTGGGAGGAGAGGTTGAGTTGGTGGACGCGGCCGGCGCCNTGGGGGCCGAAGATGCCGGTGGCGTGGGCTTCGTCGACCATGAGCATGGCGTTGTGTTCGGCGGCGAGTTGGGTNATTTCGGGGAGGGGGGCGAGGTCGCCGTCCATGCTGTAGAGGGATTCGACGAGGATGAGGCGTTTGTGGCCGTTGGCGGGGTGTTGTTGCAGGCGGCGGTGGAGGTCGGTGGGGTCGTTGTGTTGAAAGCGGATGAGTTGGGCGCGGGCGAGTTGGGCGCCGTCGATCATGCAGGCGTGGATGAGGCGGTCGGCGAAGATGAGGTCGTGGCGGTTGACGAGGTGGGGGATGGTGCCGAGGCTGGTGAGGTAGCCGGAGCCGTAGAGGAGGGCGGTGGGGTAGGCTTTGTGTTGGGCGAGGCGGTTTTCGAGCTCTTCGTGGAGGGGGAGGGTGCCGCTGACGAGGCGGGAGGCGGTGGCTCCGGTGCCGTATTGTTCGAGGGCGGTGCGGGCGCGGTCGATGAGGTGGGGGTGGTGGGCGAGGTTGAGGTAGTCGTTGCCGGAGAAGTTGAGGATGCGTTTGCCGTTGGCTTGTATGATGCCGCCGGTTTGGGGGTAGGGGGTTGCGGTGCGCGTGAGGTTGTTTGCGGCGGCTTGGTTGAGATGGGGTTGGATCCAATTTTCGTTCACGTGAATAGGGTAGGATGAATGGGGGGAAATGATGAGTTTTTTTTGGAGATTATTAGGGGTGGGTGATGGGGGTTTTAGGTTTTAGATTTTCATTGTGTGGGACGCGTGATAGNGTGTTGNTTTTATGACGGGAGATGGCTATGAGTTTTAATGAGGAGCGGGCGCATCCGGAGGGATGGGATAAAGAGAAGTTGGTGAGTCGGTATGTGACGGAGGGGGTGAAGAGTGCGCCGCATCGTTCGTATTATTATGCGATGGGGATGAGCGAAGAGCAGATTCATCAGCCGTTGGTGGGNGTGGCGACGTGTTGGAATGAGGCGGCGCCGTGTAATATCTCCTTGTCGCGGCAGGCGCAGGCGGTGAAGAAGGGGGTGGATGGGGCGGCGGCGACGCCGCGGGAGTTTACGACGATTACGGTGACGGATGGTATTGCGATGGGGCATGAGGGGATGCGGTCGTCGTTGGTTTCGCGGGAGGTGATTGCGGATTCGGTGGAGTTGACGATGCGGGGGCATTGTTATGATGCGCTGGTGGGGTTGGCGGGGTGTGATAAGTCGTTGCCGGCGATGATGATGGTGATGATTCGATTGAATGTGCCGTCGGTGTTTATGTATGGGGGGACGATTCTGCCGGGGAGTTTCCGGGGGAAAGATGTGGATGTGGTGAATGTGTTTGAGGCGGTGGGTAAGCATGCGAGCGGGGAGTTTTCGGATGCGGACTTGAAGGAGCTGGAGTGTGTGGCGTGTCCGTCGGCGGGCGCGTGCGGGGGGCAGTTTACGGCGAATACGATGGCGTGTGTTTCGGAGGCGATTGGGTTGGCATTGCCTAATTCGGCGGGGGCGCCGGCGCCGTATGAGAGCCGGGATGCGTATGCGGAGGCGTCGGGCGCGGCGGTCGTGGAGTTGATCAAGAACGGGGGGCCGTATCCGCGGGATATTGTGACGNGGAAGTCGATGGAGAATGCGGCGGCGATTGTGGCGGCGACGGGGGGATCGACGAATGCGGCGTTGCATTTGCCGGCTATGGCGCATGAGGCGGGAATTGATTTTAATCTGTTTGATGTGGCGGAGATTTTTAAGAAGACGCCATACATTGCTAATTTGCGGCCGGGGGGTAAGTATGTGGCGAAAGATCTGTTTGATGTGGGGGGCGTTGGGGTGGTGATTAAGGAGTTGCTGGATCATGGCTATATGCATGGGGATTGTATTACGGTGACGGGGAAGACCTTGGCTGAGAATTATGCAAGTGTGANGTTGCCGAAGGGGCAGGATGTGGTGTTCCCGATTTCACATCCGATTCATCCCACGGGGGGCGTGGTGGGCTTGCAGGGTAATTTGGCGCCGGAGGGCGGGATTGTGAAGATCGCGGGCTTGAAGGAGTTGATTTTTGAGGGGCCGGCACGGGTTTTCGATGGAGAGCAGGCGGCGTTTGAGGCGGTGCAGCAGCGGGACTATGAGGATGGGGAGGTGCTGGTGGTGCGTTATGAGGGTGCGAAGGGGGGGCCGGGTATGCGTGAGATGCTTTCGACGACGGCGGCGTTATATGGCCAGGGTGCTGGCGATAAGGTGGCGCTGATTACGGATGGTCGTTTTTCGGGGGGTACNCGTGGATTCTGTATTGGGCATATTGGGCCGGAAGCGGCGGTGGGCGGGCCGATTGGTTTGCTGAAAAATGGAGATGTGATCCGGATTGATGCGGAGGCGGGAACGTTGGATGTGAAGCTGAGCGATGAGGAGTTGGCGGAGCGGCGGGCGGCGTGGAAGCCGCGGGCGACGCAGTATACATCGGGTGCGTTGCATAAGTTTGCGCAGCTNGTTGGGCCGGCGCGGGATGGGGCGGTGACGCACCCGGGGGCGCAGGGCGAGTCGCACGTGTTTGTGGATCTTTAGTGGCGAGGCTGGTTGGTTGCTTCCAGAAAGTCGTGGAAGAGCTTGTGTAGTTCGGATTGGCAGTCGATCAGTTTTTCTTCGATGCTGGCTTCGGCGGTGAGTCNAATTTCGACGCGCCCTTGAGCGGGATAGAAGCCGGGTGCGATGTCGTTGGGAAAGGTGAAGTTGTGTTGCTGCATTCGGGCAACGATGTCGGATTCTCCGATGCCGCGGGTGTGAATGGAGCGTACGAGTTTGGGGCGTAGGTGAGTGTATTGTTGTTTGAGGTGGGGGAGGATGGCGGTTTCGAGGATGGCGTTAAATTCGTTGGGTGGGCCGGGGAGTAGGTAGCAGCTTTTTTGGTCGGGCAGGTCGAGACGTTGGGCGGGGGCGGCGCCAATGGGGTTGGGGAGTACGGTGGCGCCTTGGAGGACGAGGGCTTGGCGCAGGCCGATGGCGTTGAGTTGACGGCCTCGTTTTTCGTACCAGGTTTGTAGGTGATGGGCGGTGGTGGGGTCTTCGATAATGGGGCGGTTGAGGTANNCGGCTAGTGCTTCGCGGGTGATGTCGTCTACGGTGGGACCGAGACCGCCGCTGATGAAGAGTAGCGAGGTGCGCTGGAGAGCTTCATGGGTAACGGTTTGGATCTGTTCGATTTGATCGCCGATGGAGGTGTCGCGGTTGAGCTCAATGCCGATGGAGAAGAGGGCTGCGCCGAGGTCGCGTCCGTGGGTGTTGAGGGTGCGTCCGGTGAGGAGTTCGTTTCCGATGGAGATGAGTTCGGCGGTTGATTTCATGTNGATACGATTCCTTCCAGTTGATTGGTATGGATTTTACCATCCGTAATATTTTAATCCATAATGTAAAATTATATCTTGAAATTTTACAAGTCTGATATTTTATAGTAGCGTATATGAGAGGGGCACCTAAAAGTTTAGTTACTCGTATTAGTGAGTGGTTTCTAATTATAGCGGCTGTCATTCTGATATGTATTACGGTGGGTGCCAGTTTCTTGAGTTCTGATACGAGCATTCCGTTTCGTGATTTGTTGGAAAGCGGTTCTGTTAATCCGTTCAGATGATACGGTAGGTCATCGGCTTTACGCGAAGGATGGGATTGCGTAGTATAGGGTCGTGAATGGGCGTTTTATAGTGGAGTGGGGTCAGGCTGGGTGGCGCCTAGATCAAGCGGTAGCGGTAGTCTCGGGATGTAGCCGGTCGCAGGTTAAACGATTGATGGAGGGGGGTTGTTTGACGGTGAATGGTTCGGGGGCGAAAGCGCATCTGAAGCTGGCGGTGGGGGATGAGGTGGTGTGGCAGTTGGAAGAGGAGCTGTTGGCTGATGAGCCGCAGGCGGAGGTGTTGCCGCTAGAGATTCTGTTTGAGGATGAGGCGTTGTTGGTGTTGAACAAGCAGCCGGGTGTGGTGGTGCATCCGGGGGCGGGGCAAGGCGCGGGTACGTTGCTGAATGGGTTGCTGGGATATGATGCGGTTTTCAGGGAGGTGGAGCGGGCGGGGATAGTGCATCGGCTGGATAAGGATACGAGCGGGGTGTTGGTGGTGGCGAAGCGTGAGGCGGTGCGGGAGGCATTGCAGGCGCAGTTTAAGGAGCGGACAACGGGAAAGCAGTATAGAGCGGTGGTGCGGGGCTGTGCGCCGCAGGAGACGGTGGTGAGAACGCAACTGGGCCGGCATCCGGTGCATCGAAAAAAGCAGTCGGTTTTAGAGACGGGTGGGCGAGAGGCGGTTTCGCGGGTGTATTGTGAGGAGGTGTTTGCGGAGGCATCGTTGGTGCGGGTGGCGATTGAGACGGGGCGAACCCATCAGATTCGGGTGCACATGGCTCATTTGGGGCATCCGGTTTTGGGGGATGCGTTGTATGGAGGGCGTAAGAAAGTGGTGGAAGCGGTGGGGGTTGAGCGCCAGCTTCTGCATGCTTGGCGGTTGGAGCTGAGCCATCCGGTGAGTGGGGAGCGCTTTTGCTTTGAGGCTCCGATGCCGGGTGATATGTTGGATGTTATTCAGCAGTTGCGGGAGATTATATAGTGTCAGAACCATCCTTAGCATCAATTATCGAGGGATTGTCGTCATATTTGGCATATGAGAAGTTGTCGGGAACGCAGTCGGTTGAGGTGGAGCGCGAGGTGCGGCAGGCGTTGCTGGAAGAGGAGGCAGTCGTGGTTCCTGCAAAAGAGGCAGCCACTGGGGTGAAAGTGAATACGGTTGTTGCGGTAGAAGCGGATACGGCTCCCGTGGTGCGAGTGGATGGGATGGAGCATGAACCGACGTTGCTTTTTTTGCGAGAGGGGGAGTTGGCTGAGGCTGTTGAGATGGAACCTTTTGAGGGGGAGCAGGGGGCGTTGCTGAAAAAGATGATTGAGGCGATGGAGGTTCCCTTGGCGCGTGTCTGCGTGGTTCAGGTGGTGGTGATGGAGGGGGGCATGAAAGAGGCCGTGAGGGCGGTATTAGAGCGCGTGAAACCGCAGGCAACGGTGGTGTTGGGTGGGAATATGTTGGGGGCATTGCTGGGTCGGTCGGTCATGATTGGTTCGAGCCGGGGACGCTGGATAGAGTTGTGGGGTGCGCGGGCGATGCCTACGCATGCGCTGGAGCATCTGCTGGGAAATGTGGAGGCAAAACGAGAGGCGTGGCAGGATTTGCAAGCGGTGATGAAATGGGTAGGATCTTTTTGAACAGTTGATGGATGTGTTGGTCTTAGTGCGGAATAAGTTGGCGAGTGTGCAATGGCGGAGGAAGATCAAGAACCGGAAATAGAGGATCAGGAGCTGGTGCGGCTGGCGCAGGAGGGGGATACGGCGGCATTTAGTGAGCTGGTGGATCGATATCATTCGCGCATCTACACGCTGACGTTCCAGATGACGTCTAGCCGAGAGGATGCGGAGGATTTGACGCAGGAAATTTTTGTGAAGGCGTTTGAGGCATTGCCGCGTTTTAAGGGGCGCTCTTCTTTTTATACATGGCTTTATCGGATCGGAATCAACAAGACGATTAATTATCGGAAGAAGCGGAATCGCAACCGCCCGGTGAGTTTGGATGCCATGGAACAGGAGGTCACGAGTGAGGAGAATTATCATTCGCTGAGCAGTAAGGGTTCGCCGTTGCGGAATGTGAGTCTGGGGGAATTGCAGAAAAAATTGAACGAAGCGATGGAGGGTCTGTCTGAGAAACACCGAACCGTTGTCGTGATGCATGACATGCAGGGGATACCGCATGATGAGATTGCGAAAGTGGTTGGGGTGTCGGTGGGAACGGTTCGCTCGCGGCTTTTTTATGCGCGGCGGCAGTTGCAGACAGAATTGGGAGATTATGTGTGATGAGTGAGAGGAGAACATCGATGCAGCGTGAGGAGTTGTTGGTCCAGTTGTTGCGTGAACAGGGGCGTGTGCCGCTGGATGAGCAGCAGATGCGGTTGCAGCGTGCGGCGATTATGCGGCAGGTGCGGGCGGTGCAGGCGGAGCGTTCGGCATCTTGGGCGGTTCGGTTGAGAGAGCGTTTGGGGGCGTGGGTGGCAGAGCCAAAATATGGTTTGGCACTGCTTTTTTTGGTGTTGGCGTTGGTGCAGCTTTCGGGACGTCATGCGCCGGAGTCGGAGCAGGCGGTCTATGTGGACGTGAGGGGGCCTGCGGTGGAACCTATAGAGGATGAGGGGTTGGATGCGTATCCGGATCTGCCGGAAAATTTACGATTGTTTACCCCGCCGACAGGTGGGGATGGGACGGTGATGCCGGCCGAGTTTGAATTTAAATAGAAGAGATGTTTCTTCTTTTCTCTCCTGAGTGAGGGGGCAACTCGAATGAGTTGCCCCTTTTTTTATCCGTTAGGCAACGGGATAGGCGGCGGTGAGTGCGATCACTTCTTGGCGTACCTCTTTGATGAGGGCCTCGTTGCTGGGTTGCATGATGATGCGCGTGATCAGGTCGGCAATCTGCTCCATTTCGGGTTCTTGCATGCCGCGGGTGGTGACGGCGGGCGTTCCGATGCGAATGCCGGAGGTCACGAAGGGACTTTTGGTGTCGAATGGAATGGAGTTTTTATTGACGGTGATGGCGGCGCGGTCGAGTGCGGCGGCGGCGTCTTTGCCGGTGGTTCCGGTGGCGGATAGATCGACTAGCATGAGGTGGTTGTCGGTGCCGCCGGAAACAAGCCGGATGGATTCACTGGAGAGGGCGGCAGCCATGCTTTGGGCGTTCTTGACGACTTGTTGCATGTAGCCTTTGAAAGCGGGCTGCAGGGCTTCGCCGAAGCAGACGGCTTTGGCGGCGATGGTGTGCATGAGTGGGCCGCCTTGTGTGCCGGGGAAGATGTGTTTGTCGACATCGGCTCCGTAGGCCTCTTTGCAGAGGATAAGACCCCCGCGTGGACCGCGTAGGGTTTTGTGGGTGGTGGTGGTGACAAAGTCGGCGAGAGGGACGGGGTTGGGATGACATCCGGCGGCAACAAGCCCGGAGATGTGAGCCATGTCGACCATCATGAGGGCGTCGACTTCGTCGGCGATTTCGCGGATGCGTTTGAAGTCGATGATGCGTGAGTAAGCGCTGGCCCCGGCGACAATGAGTTTGGGTTTGTGTTCGTGGGCGAGCTTGTGGATGTTGTCGTAGTCGATCTGTTCGGTTTCGGGGCTGACGCCGTAGGGGACAATGTTGAAGAGTCGTCCGGAGAAGTTCATGGGGTGACCGTGGGTGAGGTGACCGCCTTCGGCGAGGGACATGGCGAGGATGGTGTCGCCGGGTTGTAGCTGGGAGAAGTAGACCGCCATGTTGGCGCCGCTTCCGCTGTGGGGTTGGACATTGGCGTGTTCGGCGCCGAAGAGTTCTTTGGCGCGGTCGATGGCGAGTGTTTCTGCTTCGTCGACCCATTCGCAGCCGTTATACCAGCGCTTGCCGGGGTAGCCCTCGGCATATTTGTTGGTCATGCGGGAGCCTTGGACTTCGCGGACGGCTTTGCTGGTGATGTTTTCGGAGGCGATCAGTTCGATGTTCTCTTTCTGGCGTTGATCTTCTTGTTGGAGTAGGTGATAGATTTCGGGGTCGCTGTGCCGGATGGTGAGGGTGCCATCGACTTCGCTGGCGTGTGCATCGAGTTTTTGAAGGCGGCGTTCGTGGCGTTCGCCGGCGAAGGTGCTTTCGAGCCATGCATTGAGGATGTCGGTGGCTTTGGCTTCATCGGTATGAAGGCTGCCGAGACATAGAATGTTGGCGTTGTTGTGGGCGCGGGCGAGGCGGGTGGTGTCGGTGTTGATGCAGAGGGCGGCGCGGACACCGGGAAATTTGTTGGCAGTGATGCTGACACCGATACCGGATTTACAGACGATGATGCCTTGGTCGGCTCGGCCTTGTGAGACGTCGGCGGCGACGGCGGCGGCGTGGTCTGGGTAGTCGGTGCTTTCGGTGCCGAAGCAGCCGTGGTCTTCGATGGTGATACCGCGTTCTTCGAGCCGTTCGACGAGTGCGTGTTTTAGGTTAAATCCGGCATGATCTGATCCGATGGCTATCTTCATGTTATTCCTTCTTTTTTAGGCTTCTCCTAGACGCAGGAAGATGATGAGTTCGAGGATGGCTCGTTCTATCTCGTCGCGCGTTTGTTTATATATTTCGAGTGATCCGCCAAACGGATCGCAAACGTCGTGAACTTTCGAGGTTCCGAGTTCGTTAATCAAGTAAACTCGGTGGGCAACCTCAGGAAATTGTGAACGGAGGTGTTCGCGGTGGGCTTCGGTCATGACGAGAATGAGGTCGGCTTGGTTGGCGGTTTCGGGTGTGAGGGGCTGGCTTTGGTGGCGGGAAAGGTCGGCGCCGAGTTCGCTGGTGACGATGCGGGCTTCGAGGGAGGCGGGTAGGTTGGGGGTGGCGGCGAGTCCGGCGGAGCTGACGTGCCAGGGGTTTTTTTTGCCGGCGCGTAGGCGGAATAGGCTTTCGGCCATGGGGCTTCGGCAGGTGTTACCGGTGCAGACGAAGAGGATGTTTTTCATGTGGAGAGCCCTTGGTGGAATAGGGATTCGAGGGCGGGAAAGGGGAGAGCGCCGGCGCGGAGTAGTTCGATGGTTTGGCGGTCAATTTTGATGACGGTGCTGGGGATGGCTTGGTCGGCGGTGGGGCCGCTGTCGAGGGTGAGGTCGGCGGGGAGGTCGTGGGTTTGTTGGGCGGTGCGGGGGTCGGGCTGTCCGCTGAGGTTGGCGCTGGTGAGGGCGAGCGCGGAGCCATAGGCGGTGGCTATGGCGATGGGGACGGGGTGGTCGGGTACGCGGAAGCCGGTCCAGCCGTGGGCGGTTTCGAGGACGAGGGTGAGGGGGCCGGGCCAGTGGGCCTGGCAGAGTGCTTGTATGCCGTTGTTCCAGTGGAGGGCGAGGGGTTTGACTTGTTGGGGCGTGGCGACGAGGCGGGCGATGGGTTTGTTGGCATCGCGGCCTTTGGCGGCCTGAAGGCGTTGGAGGGCTTGGGGTTGTTGGGGATCGCAGGCGATGCCGTAGACGGTTTCGGTGGGTAGGATGAGTAGGCCGCCTTCGGCGAGGAGCTGGGCGGCGCGGGTGATGGCGTCGGGTGCGGGGTGTTGAGGATCAATTTTTAAATGGGAACTCATGTCAAGAGTGTACCTTGCTGTGTGTCATTTTCAAGTGGTCTCTTTTTTTACTGTTTTTTGAGGGGGACGTGGTTATCGTTTTTGGCTATGGGTCGTATTGCAAAAGTGGTGGTGGAGATTTCACTGGATCGGGAGTTTGATTATCTGGTGCCGGCAGGGTTGCGTTCGGTGATTGCGGTGGGGACGCAGGTGGAGGTGCCGTTTCATGGGCGTGATTTGCGGGGATTTGTGGTGGGACTGGCGGAGCGGTCGGCGCATGAGGAGCGGTTGAAGGAGATTGCGGGGGTGGTGGGGGAGCGTCCGTTGATTCCGGATCGGGTGATGAAATTGGCGTATTGGATTGCGGAGTATTATTGCGCTCCGATTGAGCATGCGGTGCGAACGGTGTTGCCGAGTGCGGTGCGAAGGCGGGGGGCGCAGGCGAAGCGGCAGTTGGTGGTTTCGTTGGTGGAGGGGGATGTGGGGTGTTTGTCGGGCTTGCAGGCGCGGGTGGTGGCGTTGCTGAAGGAGCGGGGGCCTTTGCTGTTGCGGGCGGTGGTGGAGGAGCTGGGTTGTTCGGAGTCGCCGGTGCGGACGCTGGATAAGCGGGGGGTGGTTTCCATTGCATTGGCGGAGCAGGGGCGGGACCCGTTGGCGGGTCGGGCGTTGGTGCGGACAGCGCCGTTTGAGTTGATGGAGGAGCAGGCGCAGGCGTTGGGGATTATTCGGGAGGCGATGGTGGCGGAGCCACGGGAGACGGTGTTGTTGCAGGGGGTGACGGGGAGTGGGAAGACGGAGGTTTATTTGCAGGCGATCCAATCGGTATTGGAGCGGGGCGAGGGGGCGATTGTGCTGGTGCCGGAAATTGCGTTGACACCGCAGACGGTGGAGCGGTTTCGGGCGCGGTTTGGTGCGGGTGTGGCGGTGTTGCATTCGGGACTTTCGGATGGGGAGCGGCATGATGAGTGGCATCGGATTCGGCGGGGGGAGGCGCGGGTTGTGGTGGGTGCGCGGTCGGCGTTGTTTGCGCCGGTGGAGGCGTTGGGATTGATTGTGGTGGATGAGGAGCATGAGCCAACGTATAAGCAGGAGGAGTCGCCGCGGTATCATGCGCGGGATGCGGCGGTGATGCGGGGGCGGCTGGAGGGGTGTTGTGTGGTGTTGGGATCGGCGACGCCTTCGTTGGAGTCGTGCCGGAATGTGAAGCGGGGGCTGTATCGGTTGGCGCGGATGGATGCGCGGGTGGATCATCGGGCGATGCCGGTGATGCGGGTGGTGGATATGGCGGCGGAGGCGGAGCGGCTGGGGCGGCCGTCGCTTTTTTCGGCGGCGTTGATTGAGGGGTTGTATGATCGGTTGGATCGGGGGGAGCAGGTGATGCTGTTTTTGAATCGGCGGGGGTTCTCTTCGTCGGTTCAGTGTGAGCGATGTGGGTATGTGAATGAGTGCTCGTCGTGTAGTGTGTCGCGGCATTATCACAAGGGGGCGGGGAAGTTGATCTGTCACGTGTGTGGTAGCGAGGAGCGGGTGCCAGGGGCTTGTCCGAGTTGTGGGGATCCGACTTTTGCGTATCGGGGAAGTGGGACGGAGAAGATGGAGGAGGTGCTGGGGAAACTCTGTCCGCGGGCGCGGATTGCTCGGATGGATTCGGATACGATGCGGCGGAAGGAGGCGTATCAGGAGGTGCTGGATGATTTTCGGGCGGGGAAGATTGATCTGTTGGTGGGTACGCAGATGATTGCGAAGGGGTTGGATTTTCCGAATGTGACGTTGGTGGGGGTGTTGAATGCGGATATTCAGTTGCATGTGCCGGATTTCCGGGCGGGGGAGCGGACGTATCAGTTGCTGACGCAGGTGGCGGGGCGTGCGGGGCGGGGGGATGTGCCGGGGGAGGTGATTGTACAGACCTATTCGCCGCATCATCCGGCGATTCGGGCGGCGCAGCAGATGCGTGCGGAGATTTATCTGGAGGAGGATTTGGCTTTTCGGGAGGAGCTGAGTTATCCGCCGTTTGCGCATTTGGTGATGGTGACGTTTCGGGGGCTGGAGGAGGCTGTAGTGATGCAGGAGTGCGAGGGGTTTGCGCGGCGGTTGGGGGCGATGTTGCCGGAGGGGGTGGTGGCGGCTCCGGTGATGCCGGCACCGTTGGCACGGGCGAAGGGGTTTTATCGGTTTCAGCTGATGTTACGGTGCGAGCATACGGTGAAGATGACGGCGCCGATTCGGCATTTGCTGGGACAGCTGAAGCTGGCAAAGGGGGTGCGTGTGACGGTGGATGTGGATGCGATGTCGCTGCTTTAGAGGCGGCAGATGTTGCGGAAGTGCTGGACGCGCTGTTCGATTTGGTCTCGGTCGAGCTGCTGGAGGCGGTCGAGACTGAATTTTTCGACGCCGAAGGAGGCGATGACGCTGCCGTGTACCATCGCTTGGCGGATGGCTTCGGCATCGGTCTTTCCAGAGGCGGCGAGCGCGCCCATGAGGCCGCCGGCGAAGGTGTCGCCGGCGCCGGTGGGATCGGCGAAGGTTTCAAGGGGGTAGGCGTGTAGGAGAAAGAGATCGTCACGGCTGTAGAGCATGGAGCCGTTGCCGCCTTTTTTGATGAGGACATAGTCGGGCCCGAGTTCGAGGAGGGTTTTGGCGGCTTGCATGAGGCTGTGGTGACCGGTGAAGAGCTGGGCTTCGGATTCGTTGAGGGTGAGCATGTCGCATTTTTGGATGACTTGGGTGAGGTCATCTTTGGCGATGTTGATCCAGAGGTCCATGGTGTCGATGAGGACAAAGCGGGGGTTGTGGGTTTGTTCGAGGACGTGGAGCTGAAGGGCGGGGTGAATATTGCCGAGGAAGAGGTAGGGGGCGTCGCGGTAGGTTTCGGGGAGGTTGGGGGTGAAGTTTTCGAAGACGTTGAGTTCGGTGGAGAGGGTTTGGCGGTTGTCCATGTTGGCTTCGTATACGCCGGACCAGCGGAAGGTTTTGCCTGTTTGGGTTTGGAGGCCTTCGAGGTCGATATTCATTTGGGTCCAGATGTCGCGGTAGGTTTGGGGAAAGTCGGTGCCGACAACGCCGACCATGCCGGTGTGGGTGAAGAAGGAGGCGGCTGCGCAGGCGTAACTAACGGATCCGCCGAGAATCTCTTCGCGTTTTTCGGTGGGGGTTTCGATGGTGTCGATTCCGATGGAGCCGACGATGGTGAGGTCGATGGAGTGTGACATGGGAGGTCCTTTTTTTAAGATGCTAGATGTACTAATAAGCAAATGAGGAGGGCAATGCAATAGGTTATGGGGTCGGAGATGGTGGCGACGAGGGGGTCGTCGTGGAGGGTGCCGTTGAGGACGCGTTGCCAGATGCGTAGTAGCCAGAAGAGGAGGAGGGGAAGTAGTCCCCAGAGGAGGTGCGGTTGGGAATAGAGCTGTTGGACTTTGTCGCTGAGGAGGTAGCCGGTGAGTACGAGGCCGCTGAGGAGAGCGGTGAGCAGGCCTATGCGGAAGAGAGGGCGGTATTGGTGGGGTTGGTAGGGGCGTTCACGGTGGTGGGCTTCGGTTGGGTTTTGGGTGGTGAGGTCGTTTAGTTCGGTGCAGCGTTTGGCGAGGGCAAGGGAGAGAAAGAAGAGGCCGGAGAAGGCGATGAGCCATGCGGAGACGGGGGTTTGGCTGGCGGCGCCACCGGCGAAGATGCGGAGGTTGTAGAGGAGGGTGAGGAGCAGAAGGTCCCAGCCGAAGCGGCGTTTGAGTTGGATGGAGTAGAGGGTGGTGAGGAGCAGATAGAGGAGCAGGAGTTGGTTGAAGAGGGGGGGGAGCAGGAGGGTGAGGGGGAGGGCGATGAGGAGCAGGAGGGGAATGAGGCGTAGGCCGTTGATGAGCTGAAGGTCGCCGGCGGCGAGGGGGCGGTTGCGTTTGCGGGGGGGGTGTTGGTCGGCGGCGAGGTCGAGCAGGTCGTTGAGTAGATAGATGGCGGAGGCGGTGAGGCTGAAGGCAAGGAAGGCGAGAAGGGTTTGGGTGAGGGGGATGCTTTCGGTGATGCGGTGGGCGAGTAGAAGGGGGGTGAAGAGGAGAAGGTTTTTGATCCATTGGTGGATGCGGAGGGCGCGCATGAGGGTGTTGAGAGGGGGGGTGCGTTCTTCGATGAGCAGGTCAGCGGGCTGTGTAGCGCGGGCTTTGGGGTGGGGGTTCACGAGGATGGCGTGGCGGGCGGCTTGCCAGACGGGGAGGTCAGAGGGGCTATCGCCTGCGTAGTCGAAGGTGGGGTAGCGTTGCTGGAGGGCGTCGCGTTTGGCACTGCCGAAGAGGTTGTGGGTTTCGGTGGAGGCGAGGACATCATCGAAGAGCTGGAGATGGTCGGCGACGGCGTGCGCGGTGCGTTCGTTGGCGGCGGTCACGAGAACGAGTTGGCGCCCGCTGGCTTTTTGTTGTTTTAGGTGGGCGAGAAGGGCTTGGTTATAGGGAAGGGTGGCGACGTTGAGTGGGGCGTGTTGGGCGACTTGGTGTTTGGTGTGGGCGCGACCGAGTTTGATCCAGCGGGGGAGGTTGAGCAGGGTGAGAGGGGCGCGGCGGAGCAGGGATAAGACGGCTTGGTGGAGGGTGTCGAGCTTGACGAGGGTGCCGTCGAGGTCGACGCAGAGGGGGGGCTCGGGCTGGGAATGAGTGGTGTCCACGCGGGCTCCTAGAGGTGGTCTTCGGGGTGGTGTCTCACTTCAACAAAACCACCCTGTATATTTTTTTCCAGCCGTTTGATAATGGTTTGTCGAATCCATGTGCGAAAGGCGGGGATGAGGAGGGCGAAGCCGAGCGTGTCGGTGAGGAGTCCGGGGGTGACGAGAAAGGCGCCGGCGACAAGAATCATGACGCCATCCATCAGTTGGGGGGCGGGGAGGTTGCCGATATTGAGTTCACGGCGGATGGTCTGCAGGGTGTGGAGACCTTGTTGGCGAACGAGGGTGGCGCCGATTATACCGGTGGCGAAGACGAGGAGTACGGTGGGAAGAAAGCCGACAACTCCGTGAACTTCAAAGAGGAGGGCGAGCTCGAGAATCGGCAGCCCGATGAAGATGAGGAGTAGGGGGGGGAGAGGCATCGGGTGTTATGATTCGGGCTGGATTTCAAATTTTTCAATATTGGCTTCGGCGACGGCTGCGTCTTGCCAAGCGGTGACGAGGTCGGCTTGTTTACGCTGCAAGAGGGCGGCTTCGATTCGGGGCCGTTGTTCGGCTAGACCGGCTTCGTCCGCTACTTGGCGCTCTTTGACAGAGGCAAGGAGAACTCCTTCGGTGGTTTGAACGGGTGCGGCGAGTTGACCGACGGGTAGTTCGTAGGTGCGTTCCATGAGGGCGTTAGCTTCGGGGTGTTCCAGCGGTTGCGTGTTGTTGAAGGGGGCGAGTGTCTGGTGGGTGAGGCCGGCGGTCTGGGTGGCTGCCGCAAAGGGGGTGCCGTCTTGGAGGGCGGTTTGTACCTGGGTGTATAGCTGGTTGACTTTTTCGCGGAAGGCGGTGGCATCGGCTTGTGCTTGTGCGGCTTGCTGGGCACCGGTTTTTACGATGTCGAAGGCGGGTACAAAGGCGGGTAGTTTCTTTTGTAGGGCGATGACGTATACGTGGTCACGTCCGACGACGGGATCGCTGTAGTATTGAGTGGGGGTGGTGTCTAGATTGAACGTGGCTTGTGAGAAGGGAGCCGTTGGGTCGATGCCGAAGGCCGTTTCGTTGGCGGAGAAGGGTGGGATGTTTTTGACGACTTCGCGTTGGAGGGCGCTGGCTTGTGTTTCAAAGTCGGTTGCTTCGTCGGCGAGGGCGGCGACGAGTTCGTCGGCAGCGTTGAAGGCGATTTGCCGGGCCAGCTCAGCGCGAACCATGGGTTCAATGGCGCCGCGGACTTGGGATAGGGGTAGGTAGGAAGCGGTTGATTCGGAGTTTTCGGGGTCGGCTTCGACGCGGTAGCGTTCGAGGTTGTTCGAGTAGACCTGAGTGATCATCTCTTCGGTGATTTGAACTTGATCGGTGTAGTCGGCGACATCGAACTGCACGTAGTGGACGCGGGCTTTTTCGGGGAGTTCGAATTGGGTTGGGTTTTGATCGTAGTAGGTTTGTGCGGCGGCTGCGGTGACGGGTTCGGCGGTGAAGGCAGTTTGCGAAATGAGAGCGGTTTCAACGGTGACAAGGTCGTTGAGGAGGTGGAAGGTTTCGTTGATTTCCTCGTCGCTTACGATGGCGCCTTGGCTGGCGATGGAGACGGCTTGTTCGATGATGATGTTTTCGGCATAGGTGCCTTCGAAGGATTGGGCGTCCATGCCGAGGCGGGGTAGAAAGTTGCTGATGAACGCGTTGTAGGCGTTGGGATCGTATTGCCCTGTCTGCTGGTTACGGAAGATCGGGAGGTTTTTGATGGCTGCGATGATGCGGTCAGGGGTGGCGGTATATCCCATCTCTTTGGCTTTGTGTAGGACGGCGAGGCGGCTCCAGGCGGCATCGTTGAGCGCCTGATTGGTTTGTTCGTCTAGTTGGAGCGCTTGTCCGGTCATGATGCTGTAGATGAGGTATACATTGCGGTAGGCGGTATCAAACTGGGCGCGGGTGACTTCTTCGCCGAAGACGGTTCCGATGGGATCATTGGCTTGTTGCTGGGGGGCGGCATCGGGGGTGGCCATGTCCATGGCGACGAAGGCGAAAACGACGAGTCCGATAAAGAGTCCCCAGACAATTTTGGATTGGATGATTTTGTTGAAATTTGTGATTAACATGGCCATGCGCTATCTCCTGTAAAAATGAGGTTCGAATCTAGCGAGTTGCTTGCGGAGGGTCAACTGTGATGGTGGATATTTCGAGGGGGGATGGAAGGGCTATGAATTAGCTGAGGTGGGTGTTTTGCTGCTGGGTATCGAGGGCGCGTGGGGGAGAGAAGATGGTGTTGGCGATGATGGCATTTCGAAAAGTATCGCGTTCGCGGAGGGGAAAGTTGAGGTTGCCGGCCTGAGAGTTGGAAATGAGCGGAACGGAGGGGAGTTTGATGGTGTTGAAGGAGATAAGCGTATTGGGCATGGATTTGAGGGCGGAACCGAGTGCTTTTTGGTGAAGGCTGGCGACTTTGGGTTTCGCCGGAATCATTTCGCTGAGGGCGATGGGGGGTAGTTGAGGTTCGAGGACGGGTTGGGGGTCGCGTGGCGGGGGCGGTGTTTCGAAGACGGGTTGGGGCTCTTCAAAAAGCGGTTCGTCGGGTTCCACGTCGGCACCGAACTGTTCGGCGATCTCTTCGAAGAACTCTTCGAGGGTGGTGGGGCCTTGGTTGGGGGCAGTGGGGGGCGTTGGTTCCTGACGAGATGGGGGGGCAGAACGGCGAGCGGGGGGCGGTGCTTTTTTGGCACCGCCGCGCTCAATGGCGGTCTTGACCAGATTGATCAAGGCGACGCCGATAAAGATGAGAAATGGAATGAGATCATCCATGCGGACTACTCTTCGGCTTTCTCATCGTCGCTGTTGGCGAGTGATTCTCGCATGGAGGTATCGGCCATGATGTTTTGCATGCGGTAGAAGTCCATGACGCCAAGGTTGCCCTGACGGAAGGCTTCGGCAAGAGCTAGGGGGACTTCGGCTTGGGCTTCGATCACTTTGGCTTGCATCTCTTGCACGCGGGCGCGCATCTCTTGTTCGGCGGCAATCGCCATGGCTTTACGTCCTTCGGCTTCTGCTTGGCGCATGATTTTGTCGGCGTCGGCGCGGTCGGTTTCAAGTTTAGCGCCTACGTTGGAGATTTGCCCGACCCCGGCTACGGAAATGTCGGCGATATCGATGGAGACAATTTCAAAGGCGGTTTGGGCATCCAGGCCGCTGCCGAGTACTTTACGGCTAATGGCATCTGGGTTTTCTAGCACGTCTTTGTAGGACGACATGGAGCCGATCGCGCTGACAATGCCTTGTCCAACGCGGGCGACAATGGTGTCTTCGGTCGCACCGCCAACGAGGCGGTCGAGGTTGGTGCGGACGGTTACGCGGGCTTTGACGAGGAGGCGAATACCGTCTTTTGCTACGGCGTCGAGCATGCCGCCCGCAGTTTTATTAGGATCTGGGCAGTCGATGACTTTGGGGTTTACGCTGGTTTGTACGGCATCAACGATGTTACGGCCGGCCAGATCGATGGCAGCGGCTTGTTGAAAGGAGATTTCGATGTTGGCTTTTTCGGCTGCGATTAAGGCGCGAACGACGTTCATGATGCTACCGCCGGCGAGGAAGTGAGCTTCGAGCATGCCGGTGGTCATGTTCAGGCCGGCTTTGACGGCTGAGATGTAGGTGAGGACAACTTGGGTGGGGGGGACGCGTCGTAACTTCATGCCGATGAGGTCGCGGATGCGAACAGGCGCTTCAGCGAAGAGGGCGCGTACCCAGAGGTTAATGACGGATATGGCGAGTCCGAGGAAGACAAGAATGAGAATGGTGAGGGGAATTGCTATAATATAGAACATAATAGTGCTCTCCGTTTTCTAGTTTGTGTCCATGGTTTGCAGCTGGGCGGTGTTGAGGCGTTGGGCCGTCGCGACCGATTCACTGCGGTTTAAAAAAATGGCTTGTAAAATAGCGCCCATGCCCAGCCAGAGGCTGATGGCTTGAACGGGCAATTCCAACGCGGGAATTAAACCGATTAAAGCGAGAAGTAGCAAGCCGATTGCGCTGGCGAGCAGGAGACGGCCGGTGGGGGCACCGGTGAGGCGGAGCAGGAGAAGCCCGATGAGGCAGGCGGTGACGATTTGGCTGAGATAGACCCAGGCGCCCCAGAGGCCGAGCATGAGTAGACCGGTGGGGAGACCGACGAAAGAGGTGAGGCAGAAGACGCCGAGGATGGGAAGAGCACCGGAGGCAAGAAATCCGATGAGGGAGCTTTTGAGGGGGGCGGTGAAGACAAAGTGGGTGGCGTGGGCGGCTTGTGAGGGAAAGAGGAGGAGATAGGCGGCACCGGCGAGAAAGGCGGCAAAGAGCCAGAGGCCGCGAGATTTGAGTCGGGCGGGTGAGAGGGGGGCTTGTGTGGGGTTGCTTTCGATAAGCTGGATGGAGCCTTCTACTTGTGCGGGATCGAGCAGGAGGAGGTTGTCGGAGCGATACGTAAAGTCGCCGCCGATGCGGAGGGTCTCTTCGGTGAGAATTTCCCGTGCCTGTAGATGGGTGGTGCCCGCGATGGTGCCGTCGAGGTTCAGGAGGCTACCGGCGGTGACATGCAGATCGCCGCCAATGGTCCCTTCGGAGATGACTTTATCGGCCAAAATACGAACATTGCCACCGATGACGGCTTCTTGGTTGATCGTGACGGTGTCGGCGAGCAGCAGCAGGTTGCCTTCGACGATCCCTTCGATGCGGATGACTTTACCGGTGATGCGGGCGTTGCGTTTGGCGATACCGCTGAGCACGGTCTCCATCCCGGCGATGCCGTTGATGTTGCCCGCGTAGGTTCCGTTGAGTTGGAGGGGATTGGCGCAGATGATGGACAGGTCGTTAAGGAAGATGCCTTCGGGCTGGGCGACGGTGGAAACGACCCATTGTTCGTCTGAAATGGTTTGGTTGGCGGGAATGAGATATTGATTGGTAAAGGTGAAGGCGGAGGCGGAGGCGAAGAAGGGGAGTAGGCAGGCGGTGAGAAGGGCTAGTCGCATGGAGGCACCTCGCGGACGGTGATCGTGGCGTTCTGGGTGCTGACGACTCGGATAGGTTTGCCGGCTTCGATCCAGTCGGCATCGGCCATGACGTCGTGGCGTTTGCCCTTGATGTGGGCGATGCCAGCAGGGCGGAGGTTGGAGATGGATTCACCGGCGTCATCTACCGACACGGTGAGCTGGTTGTGGGATTGGGAGTGGTCGAGGTTGTCGGTGAGGGTGAGGCCGCGCCCGACGCGACTTTTGGGAAAGAAGCGAATCCAGATGATGAAGGTGAGAATAAGCAGGAGCAGCAGGCCGATGGCGCTGAGCGTATTCCACGGAGCTGCAAACTGGAAATAGCCGACGGCGGCGGCAGCGAGCCAAAGCAGCGCACCGATAATTCCTAGAATTCCGCCGGGTAGAAAAATTTCGATACCGATGAGTAGAAAGCCGCTGAGGACTAGCGTTGCGTATAGTGATGAAGGTTCCATGTTTTCAGCTTATCAATTAATTTAATTATTTCAACAGATGTTCGGTTGATATTGGCGAGCATTACAGGGCGGGGGGAACGGAAGGGGGCCGTGCCCGTTTCCGAGGGAGTGGGCTTCGTGCAGGTTCTGATTGAGATAGGTTTTGGCGGTTATGATGGCGTCGGTTAGGAGCTGTTTGTTTGCGAGAGCGGCGGCGATGGCGGCGGCGAGTAGACAACCGGTGCCGTGGGTGGCGGGGGTGTTGATGCGGGGGCTTTCGAGCTGGAAGCGGGTGTGGGCGTCTGCGTAGAAGTCGGAGCAGATGTTGCCGGGGGCGTGGCCGCCTTTGATGAGAACGGCGGGGGCTCCGAGTTGGAGGAGGGCGTCCGCATAGGCTGAGGGGGTGGCGCTGGGCAGACCGGTTAGCTGAGCGGCTTCGGGTAGGTTGGGGGTGATGAGGGTGGTGCGGGGGAGGATGCGTTGGCGCAGGGTTTCAAGTTGGTGGGGGGCGAGCAGGGGGGGGCCGGAGGTGGCGCGTAGGACCGGATCGCAGATGAGGGGGGTGGCGGGGCGCGTGTCGAGCAGGTCGGCGATGGTCTCGACGGCGTCGCCGAGCATACCGGTTTTGATGCATGCGGGCGGGAGGTCGTGGTGGAGGCTCTGCCATTGTGCTTGTATGAGGGAGGGCGAGACGGCTTCGATTTGTTGAACGCCAAGCGTGTTTTGGGCTGTGATGGCGGTGGTGATGGAACAGCCGTGGTGCCCGAAGGCACGGAATACCTGTAGGTCGGCTTGGAGTCCGGCACCGCCGCCGCTGTCGGAGCCGGCAATGGTCCAGAGAGTGGAGGGGTTAGCGCTCATCCTTTTCCAGGGTTTCGGGAAAGTGAAAGATGGTTTCTTCGGGGTGGGCATAGCCGACTTCGTGGGCGATGCGTTCGACAAAGTCGGGGTCGGTCACGAAGCGACGTTGGTTCTCTTTGAGTTGTTGTTCAGCTGCCGTGGTTTGATCGATTTCGCGCTGCAATTCCTGACTGCGTTGCTGATAGGTGTTGAGTTGGTTCACTTTGGGAATGAAGGCGAGGGAGATGCCGATGATGGCGACCAAGATGAGAACGCCGAGGCCGACGCGGTTGATGATGTTCCAATATGAATCAGTCTGTCGCATGCATTCCCTGTAAAGAGATGCATCGTAAAGGTTGTTGGGGAGGCTCGCAAGAGCGAAAAAAGGCGGCTCGGGGAGCCGCCTTTCGGGTTGATCTGTGGGCGCGCTTATGCGTCGCCGTAGCGGCTGTCGCTGCCTAGCATCTCTTCGATGCGGAGGAGTTGGTTGTATTTGGAGATACGGTCAGAGCGGCTTAGGGAGCCGGTTTTGATTTGACCGGCGTTGGTGGCAACGGCGATATCGGCAATGGTCGTATCAGATGTTTCGCCGGAGCGGTGTGAGACGACGGCGGTGAAACCGGCTTTGTGAGCCATCTCGATGGCGTCGAGGGTTTCGGTGAGGGTTCCGATTTGGTTGACTTTGATGAGGATGGAGTTGCCGCACCCTTCTTCGATACCGCGGGTGAGGAATTTAACGTTGGTGACGAATAGGTCGTCGCCGACGAGCTGGCAGCGTTGGCCGACTTTGTCGGTGAGGACTTTCCAGCCGGTCCAGTCTTCTTCGTTCATGCCGTCTTCGATGGAGTCGATGGGGTAGGAGTCGATGAGGGAGGCGAGGTAGTCGGCTTGCTCTTCTGAGGAGCGTTTGGCGCCAGCATCGCCTTCAAACTTGGCATAGTTATAGATGCCGTCTTCGTAGAATTCTGAGGCGGCGCAGTCGAGGGCGATGGTCACGTCTGTGCCGGGTTCGTAGCCTGCGTCGCGTACGGCTTGCATGATGGAGTCGAGTGCTTCTTCGGTGCCTCCTTCGAAGTTGGGGGCGAAGCCGCCTTCGTCGCCTACGGCGGTGGAGAGGCCTTTGCTTTTGATGATGGCTTTCAGTGCGTGGAAGACTTCGGCTCCGCAGCGGAGGCCTTCTTTGAAGGTGTCGGCGCCGACGGGGCGGATCATGAATTCCTGGAAGGCGATGGGGGCATCGGAGTGAGAGCCGCCGTTGATGATGTTCATCATTGGAACGGGGAGGGCTTTGGCGTTGGTGCCGCCGATGTAGCGGAAGAGGGGAATGCCGAGCTCGTCAGCGGCGGCGTGTGCTGCTGCGAGGGAGACGCCGAGCATGGCGTTGGCGCCGAGTTTGGATTTGGTTTCGGTGCCGTCTAGTTCGAGCATGAGGTTGTCGATGCCGACTTGGTCGATGGCGTCCATGCCGAGGATGGCGGGGGCGATGATGTCGTTTACGTTGTCGACTGCTTTTTGGCAGCCTTTGCCGAGGTAGCGTTCTTTGTCGCCGTCGCGTAGTTCGAGGGCTTCGTTGACGCCGGTGGAGGCACCGGAGGGAACGGCGGCGCGTCCGGTGGCGCCGGAGTCGAGTACGATATCAACTTCTAGGGTGGGGTTGCCGCGAGAGTCGAGGATTTCACGTGCGATTACATCGATGATTTCAGACATTTTTTTCTCCTGATAACTATTTGCTGTGTTGGACTTTTTGTTTGTAAAGGCGTGAATATAGGGGTGGGAGGGGTGGGTCGCAATTCAATTATGGTTAGAAGTTGGTGTCTACCAGCGGAGGATAGAGAGCTGGGTGGTGCGGGCTTTGAACATCTGTTGCATGGGTACCCAGCGTTCGGTGTAATCGGCGCCCCAGCTGTCGCTGATGCAGAGCTCTCTTTGTTGGAGATTGTATCCGATAATCATGCAGATGTGGCCGCCACCGCGGCTAAATTCGAGGGCTTCGAGATCGAGGTCGGGTTCTTCGGGTTCGAGTCCGGAGCGGAGGGCGTGGTTGTGGTTGGCAACGGTTTGAAAGCCGGGCGTGCTCCAGAAGCTCCACATGATGGGGAGTCCGTGGTCGATCTGTTTGGCGATTTCTTTGATGTCCATATCGCGTTCGAGGTCGATGAGGTCGCGTCCATATGCGGAGAGTAGGGGTTCCATGGCTTGTTTGATGAGGTGAGGATAGGTTCCGCCACCGGGGCTGGTGTTGGCGGCGACGGCGATGAGGTACATATCGGCGGGGATATCGAAGTAGCGCAGGTAGCGTTCCCAGGTGGCGGGTGAGCAGTAGCCTTTGGGGCCTTGGTCGATCATGGGGATATTTTGGATGATGGTGTCGCCGTTGGGTCGGCGGGCGACGTTTTGGGTGGCGCGTTGGCGGAGTTGGGTGTAGCCGAGGCTGTCGATGCGGCCCCCGCGGTCGGCTCGGGGGGCGGGCATGATTTTGAGGGCGGCGTATTTGCCTTCCATGAGCGAGACCATGAGGGCGTGGTCGTTCCAGTCCCAGCGCCAGACTTTTTCGCGCAAGTCGCCGCGGCCGAGGGAGTCGCGTTTGGGTTTGCCGAGGATGGGTTGGAGTTGGGCGACGAGGGCTTCGGCGGCGGCTTCGATTTTGTGTCGGGCGCTGGTGCTGTAGCCTTGGGGGGCGTCGCCTTGGTTGAGGAAGACGAGGGTGAGGCTGTCGATCTTTTCAGCGCGGCCGTAGAGGGTGCAGGCGTAGAGGGGTTGGGTGAGGACGTGGAGTTCGCCGGCGGGGTAGGTGCGGTAGTTTTCCATGAAGTCGGTTTTGGATTCGAGGGGGATTTCGAGGCGGATGGCGGTAGCGGTGGGGTCGTCGTCCCAGAGCCAGTCGTCTTGCCAGAGTTCGATGCCGAAGGTTTGGTTGAGGGTTTGCCAGGGGACGTTGTGGAGGCGGCCGCGTTTTCGGCGTTGGAGGAGGTATTCGAGGTGCTGGACGTCTTTTTCGGAGAAGCGGTCGAAGGAGACGGTGATGGTGGAGCGGTCTTGCCGTTTGAGGACGACTTCGCGGCGGGTGTAGACTTTGACGACTTCGGCTTCGATTTGACGGCCGGTTTCGCGGTCGGTCCAGAGGCGTGCGTCGGCCGTGAGTATGCACAGGAGTGTGAGTGCTGTGATGTACCGATTCATGTTTTCATTCTATACAATTGAAGGCGGATAAAGTAGATAAAGTTTTATGGTTTTTTTTGATGCGCATTGTCATTTGCAGGATGAGCGGTTGGTGCCGGAGTGGCCGGGGGTGCTGGCGCGTGCGCGGCGTGCGGGTGTTTTGGGTATTGCGGTGAAGGGGGCGCGGGAGTCGGATTGGTCGCGGGTGGCGGCGCTGGCGGAGCGGGAGAAGGGGTTGCACCCTTCATTTGGGCTTCATCCGTGGTTTTTGGGGGAGCGGAGCGGGGATTGGGTGGCAGCATTGGAGGCGCGGTTGGTGGCGTTTCCGGAGGCTGGTGTGGGGGAAATTGGACTGGATCCGGAGCCGAAGGGGGGCGGTGGGGTGCCGATGGAGGAGCAGGAGGAGGTGTTTAAAGCGCAGCTGGCGTTGGCGGTGGGGTTGGATCGTGCGGTTAGTATTCATGTGCGGGGGGCGTGGGGACGGTTGGTGGCGTTGTTGGATGAGGTGGATTTTCCGGAGCGTTGGATGGTGCATTGTTTCGGTGGGTCGGTGGAGGTGGCGCGGGTGCTGTTGGCTCGGGGGGCGTATCTGTCGTTTTCGGGGACGGTGACGCGGGTGAATAATCGGCGGGCGGTGGCGGTATTGCCGGCGGTGCCGGTGGAGCGGTTGCTGGTGGAGACGGATGCGCCTGATTTGTTGCCACGAGGGGCGGTGGGGCCGTTGAATGAGCCGGCGAATGTGGTTCGGGTGGTGGAGCGGGTGGCGGCCATTCGAGGGGAGTCGGTGGGTGAGCTGGCGAAGCAGACGGATCAAAATGCGCGGCGGTTTTTTGGCGTAACGTAATTTTTTCGGTATTGCCAGGGGGGGGGGTTAGGTTGTACATCTACCCGCTATGGAATCTAAAAAGAGTCGAGAATATCATCGAGCTGCCTTGCGTTTGTTGACGGGGCTGCTGTGTGTGTGGTTTGGGTTGAGCTTCGGGTGTTCTATTCTGTTGCGGGACTGGTTGGATGCGCATGCGCCGACGGTGGGACATGCTCCGTTTGGTTTTTGGATGGCGCAGCAGGGGTCGATTTTTGGGTTTGTGGTCTTGCTGGTGATTTATGCATGGGGGATGAATCGGTTGGAGGAGCGTTTTCGCTCTGATGAGGAGGGGAAGTAGATGAGTCAGGCGTTTATGAATTATCTCTTCATCGGACTTTCGTTTGCGATCTATATTACCATCGCGATTCGATCACGGGCGGGCTCGACGAAGGAGTTTTATGTGGCGGGCGGTGGGGTTTCGCCGTTGGCGAACGGTATGGCAACGGCGGCGGACTGGATGAGTGCAGCCACCTTTATTTCGATGGCAGGTACGGTGGCGATTAGTGGCTATGATGGGTCGCGGTTTTTGATGGGGTGGACGGGGGGCTTTGTGTTGTTGACGGTGTTGATGGTTCCTTATCTGCGGAAATTTGGCAAAGCGACGGTGCCGGATTTTATTGGGGATCGGTATTACAGCCGGGGGGCGCGAGCGATTGCGGTGGTGTGTGCGTTGTTTATCTGCATGACCTATATCATGGGGCAGATGCGGGGTGTCGGGGTGGTGTTTTCGCAGCTGTTTGGTATTTCGGTGCCGGCGGGGGTGCTGATCGGGGCGACGATTGTTTTTTTCTATGCGGGTCTGGGGGGGATGAAGGGGATTACGTATACGCAAGTGGCGCAGTATCTGGTGATGGCGTTTTCGTATACCATTCCGGCTCTGTTTATTGCGTTTATGTTAACCGGTAATGTGTTGCCGCAGGCGGGATTGGTGGGAGAGACCGTGAATGGCGTGCCTTTTCTGGATGCGCTGAATGCGATTAACCGTGAGTTGGGTTTTGCGGAGTATACGGCCGGGAAGCTTTCCAAGCTGAATATGTTCTGCATTACGGCTGCGTTGATGTGTGGAACCGCGGGGTTGCCGCATGTGATTGTGCGGTATTTTACGGTGAAGAGTGTGAAGGCTGTGCGGGTGTCGGCGGCATGGACGTTACTTTTTATCGCGGTGATCTATTTGACGGCACCAGCGGTGGGTGCGTTTGCGCGGGTGCAGTTGATAGAGGCGTTGAACGAGACGGCACAGGCGGATCTGCCTGCGTGGTTTGGTGCGTTTGAGGCGACAGGCCAGATGAGCTGGGAAGATGTGAACGGGGATGGGCATATACAGTATCGTGGAGCTGAGAGCGCGGAACCGAATGAGTTGATATTTGGTACGGATATGATGGTGATGGCGAATCCCTATATGGCGGGCTTGCCGATGTGGGTCACGGCGCTGCTGATGGCGGGGTGTATTGCGGCGGCCCTTTCGACGGCGGCGGGCTTGTTGCTCGTGCTCTCGACCTCCATTGCGCATGATTTGATGAAGAAGATACTGAAACCCACGCTGAGTGACCGGGAGGAGGTGCGCTGGGCGAGGGTGGCTTCGTTTGGGGCGTTGGTCGTTGCGACCTATTTCGGAATCAATCCGCCGTCTGCGTTTATAGCGAAGACGGTGGCGTTTGCGTTTGGGCTGGCGGCTAGTTCATTTTTTCCGACGTTGTTGATGGGGATTTTTTCGACGCGGATGAATCGAGCGGGGGGTATGGCGGGGATGAGTGTGGGGCTCCTTTTTACCTTTTCGTATATTGTTTATTTTCAGTTTCTAGGGGGAACGGCTGCGGAGTATTGGTGGGGCATCACACCGGAGGGAATTGGTTTTGTGGGGATGCTGTTAAATTTTGCCGTGGCATTTGGGGTTCGCGTATGCACGGCTCCGCCGCCGACGGCGGTGGTGGAGATGGTGGAGCGGATTCGGTTGCCGGAAGAGTCGGCGTGAGGCAGGGCTAGGGGATGATCAGGGGATTATCCTTTTGAGGTGCGATGGGCGAGTCGCTCTCGGAAGGGACTGTTTTCTTTTTCGGCTTTGAGGCTTCTTTGTCGATGTTGGACCACGTAGGTGCTGGCAGTGCTTGTATATCGGGATTGGATACATTGGTTAGTAATCCTTTATCCATGGTCTGGGTTGCGGTGTTGGTGGTTCTTGGTTTTGGATTGGGTTTTCGAGTTGGCATATAGGGAGACGCAGTGTTTTGTGGCTGTTGACGTTTGATGAGCTGGTTGTGCTCATACACCACCCAGCCGAGCAGCAGTAGAACGGTTAAAACTAACGGGTATATTTTCATAAGAATAAGTAATTAATTTATGGTATTAATTTTTATAAACATAAATAAAATCCACAGAGTATCAATTGTTTTTTTATGTTTAGCGTTCGATAGTTGATTTGGGCTTGGGATAGTACATTTGAATAGAAAGAGCAGATTAGCTTTCTTCTGTAGTTTTAGGTATAAGTGTAGCGTATGAAAAAACATGTAAAGTCTAGTGCAGCGCTGGTTAGTCTTGGGATCCACGTTATCCTCGTCTTAGTTGCGGTCTCTTTTGTTGCGGTTACGGTTATTCAAAGGGAGGAACAAAACTTTGAGGCAAAACCGGTGCAACGGCCGAAGATGCAGTTGCGGAAATTGCAGGTGCCGGTGAATGTGAAAAAACGGAAAATGCCGAAACCTAAATTGCGCAAACAGATTTTGGTGAAACCCAAGAAGAACGTGCCGGTACCAGAGATTAAAATGCCGGAGATTACAGGTGTTAAGGGGGGAATTGGTTCGGCTGCTGGAGAGGCTGTTGGAGGTTCTGCGTTAGGATTCACGGCGCCGGAAATTGAGGTGTTCGGGATCAAAGGCAAGGGCGAGAAAATTTTTCTCTGCCTAGATGCCACGGGGGACATGATGTGGGATGAAATGGGGGGCTTGCGGGCCTATACCATTATCAAAGAGGAGCTGGTTAATATTGTGCGCGGACTGCCGCCGACCGCGCTTTTCAATGTGGCGGTGTATGAAAATGAGGATACGGTCTTGTTGTTTCCCAAACTAATGGCCGTGAGTGCACAGAACGTCGAGAAGTTTGAGCGTTGGATTATGCCGCTCAACTCGGTTCAATCAAACATGGACAACAATGATTATGGCATTCGTACGTTGGGCGAAGGTGGGTATCCCAATGATGAGTCTTTGTTGCACGGTAGATTTGAAAAACAGGAGTTGTGGTATCGTCCGGCGCTGCTGGCAATGAAGCAGCAGGCGGATGCGGTTTTCTTGTTAACTTCTTATTGGGGCCATCAACGGATTAAGTTGGAGGATCGCTCGGCTAGTTGGTATGAGAGCAGTGCGGGTCGTCGGTGGAAGGAGTGTTTTGAGAAGGCAAAGGAGATGTTGATTGAGGATAATCGACGCCGACGGGAAGCGGGCGAACCACCGCGGGTTTTGAACACGAGCAATGCTTGGGAGATGAATCGCGCCTATTTTCCGGATATCGAGCGCCCGCCTGAGCCGGAATTTTATTATCACAAACCGGATGAATTTGCGCGGGCTATGATAGAGACGCGGAAGCTGCATGCAGCTCCAACCGTTGGGTTGACGAGTGGCATTCGAAAGAAAAAACAGGTGGATTTCACCTTTAACGTCGTGCGGTTCGCGAAAAAAGATTCATATGAAGAGTGGTATGACGGTCGAACGGATGATAACTTCAAAAAACTGACTTCCTTGTTGCGAGGTGACTTTGAGATGATACCTGGGTTGGATGCTATACAAAGTGTTTTGGATTAAAAATAGTATAGTAATGGGTGGCGTAGTGCTGGGGCTACTTACGGGTGTGTGCGCGCAGTCGCAGACACCTGCTGAACTGTTAAAAGCGGCTAATCTGGCGGTGTGTGAAGAGCGCTATGATGAAGCGGTTTCGTTGATGTATATCTATCTGAATGAGGTGGAGGATTCGAAGGCGGAACGAGTGATTGAGATCGCGCAGGACATGCGCTTTCGAATGGCTACTTTGCTCATTGAGCTTGAGCGAATTGATGAGGCGGCGGCAATTTTACAGATCTATCTGGAGCAACCTGCGTGTGCGTTTCCTCGAGCGGCGCATAAAATGATGGCAACGGCTCTGTATGAGATCGCGGATTATGAAGCAGCGGTGGAGGCCGTGCTGGCGGCATTAGCGTTTGAACCGGAGGCGGTGCTTTCGGAAACCGGTGAGGAGGAGGAAGAGGAGCCGGATGTTTTTGAGCAGCTGAAGGTGAAGGAGGAGGAACCGCCGTATACGCTCGCTGAGGAGACGATGCTTCATCTGATGTTGGCGGAATCTTATTTTGCGTTGGGTCGCTGGGAAGAGTCGCTGGAACCGTTCGAGTTTGTGGTTGAAAATACGGAGGATGATCAGCGTCGGGGCTATGCGATTATGCAGGTGGTGAATGCGCTGATCGAAATACCGGATTATGAGCGGATTGTGGCGTGGGTTCCTGCGCTGTATCGCACCGATGCACGGTATGATATTCGGGTGAATTTAGCCTTGTTGAACGCAGCGGCAGCCCTGTTTGCAGAGGGGGAGTATGCAGGAGCATTACCGCTTTACCGGATGATGATTCCTCGCGACGAGTTGATTGTTTTTCAGGAGGAGCGGCTTAAGGCGTTGCGGATTGAGGCGGGCTTGCCACCCGAGCTGGGTGCGGAAATGACGGCGGATGAGCAGCTGCTTTTTGGTGTGGTCGATGAGACGGAAGTGGCAACCAATGTGAAAGATGAGGCGAGTGGTGAGTGGCTGGAAAAACCGAAGGCACTGATCGAGCAAGAGGAGTTGCTGGAGGCGTTGAAGGCGATGCCGCCGTATGAAGTGGATGTGGCGTATCGGATGGCGGAGATTTATCGGGTGGTGGAGCGTCCGTATGAAGCGCTGGCGTTTTTTGAAGAGGTGTATGGAATCAATCCAACCAATGAGATTGGTGAGCGGTCGGTGTTTGAGATGGTGGAGATATATCTGACGGCGCTGAAGCAGCCGGCGGAGGCGGAAGTGGTTGCGTTTTCGCATATGGAGCGTTTTCCAGAGGGATTGTTGCCGCGTCAGTTGGCCTATGCGTTGAACGGATATTATCAGCCGAAGGGTGAGATGGAGGCGGTGAAAGCGTTGAAGCCGTATTTGGATGGAATGGTGCGGTCGAACGAGGCTTCGATTGTTCAGTATGATACGGAGCTCTATTTCATGCAGGCGGTGGCGGATTTGACATTGCTCGATTATGCGGGTGCGGGGACGGCGTTTCGTTATGTGCTGGAGGCGTTTCCGAATTCGCACCAGAGTGCGAACAGTTTGTATTGGTATGCGATGTCGAAGCTGTTTTTGCAGAAGTATGCGGAGGCGTTGCCGGATTTTGTGCGCTACCGGGAGAAGTTTGGAACGGGATCTTATGCGGCGACGTGTGTGTATCAAATCGGGGTGTGTCATTTTGGAATGGAAGCGTATGATGAAGCGCTTACTTGGTTTTCGCGGGTGATTGAAGAGCATCCGGATGCGGATGTTTTTCCGGAAGCGAACAGTATGCGGGGCGATATTAACGGTTCGCGTGGATTGCTGGATGAGGCGATTGTGGATTATGAGCGGGCGGTTGATGCGGCGCGGACGGTGAATCAGGCGACCTATCCGACGTTTCAAATGGCGGAGGTGTTTGAGGCGGAGGATCGGTATGAGCGTATTATTGCGTGCGTGGAGACCTATCTCTATCGGTGGGGTGAAGAGGCGGATGTGGCGAGAGCGCTTTTCTGGATTGGCAAAACGAAAATCCAACAGGGATTGCTGGACGAGGCAGTGGAGACCTATTTGGATGCGATCGTCACCTATGGTTCGAATCGGGAGCAAGAGGGTGTGGACTTGATGATTGCGGAGTTGGTGAAAATCTCGAAGGTATTTCTGAAGGAGGAGCAGCGGAATCAGCTATTAGGATCGGTTCAGACGACCATTGCGGCTGCCGAAAGTGAGACGCTGGCGTTGCGGTTGCGGGTGATGGAAGCGGAGCTGGAGGGGCGCGCGCTGGCATTGGGCGGGCAGTTGATTGAGGAGCTGGAAACGCTGGAGGAGGCTTCCCCTCCGGTATTGGCGGTTATCTGTGAAGCCTCGTTTGAGCAGGAGGATTATCGGCGGGCGGAAGAGATTTTAGAACTATTCGAACTCTATTTCCCGGATTCGGACTATCGGCGGGCGGCGTTCAAGTTGCGGGTTTCGGGTCTCATGCAGCAGAATGATTTTGAGGAGGCGTTGGCGACGATTGAGGAGGCACAGGAGCGATATGGCACCGAAGCAGATGTGTCTTGGACGCAGTTAATCAAGGCGGATGCGTTGCGGCGGTTGGGGCGTTTTGATGAGGCATCGGAGGCGAATGTGGGAGTACTGGGCGTGCGTGCGTGGCGGGGTGAGCCGATGGCGCAGGCTACCTATCAGCTCGGAGAGGTGGAAGAGTCGCGAGGCGAGGCGCGTAAAGCGTTTGCCTATTATCAGCGGACCTATTTTCAGTATAAGGGGCATGCGGGAGGCTATTGGGCGGCGGAGGCCTATCTGGCGAGTGCGCGTTGTTTGCAGGAGTTGGGATTGGAGAATGATCGTCGGAATACTTATCGGGCGATGCTGTTTGATCCGTTTGTGAGTTCGTTGCCGCAGAGTGAGGAGGCACGGGAGGTGCTGGGAGACGCGGAGGTTGCGGAGATTGAATTGTATATTCAGACGGGTGGTGTGACGAATATCACGGTTGAGTTGGAAGGAGCGGTTCAGCCATGATTCGCAATGTTAGTCTTATGGTGATGTTTTTGGCGGGGGCTGTGTTGGGTCAGGCGGAACAGCCGACAGGCGTGCCGGCGCTGCTGGAGGCGGCGAATGGAAAGTCGATTCGTGTTTTTCTGCAGGATGCATCGGACGGAAGCGTAACATTTTTACCGGTCGGGGCATCGCAGACAGCCACCATTCCGGCGGCTCGTGTGGCTCGGTTGGAATTTTTTCCGAAGGAAGATTTGGTGGAGATTGAGCGCCTGTTTATGGAGGAGCGTGAGCGGGATGCGTTAGATAGTTTTCTTGAGCCTTATGCACCGTTTATGGAGATTCCCAATGCGTTGCAGGCGCTCTATTTGTTGCAGGTGGCGGCGGATTGGCAGGTGCGTGATGTGGCGGCGGTTGAGCAGGCGGCTTCAATGTTGGCGCGTTGTGCGGGGGATGAATTTTTCCAACAGCAGGGCGTGCGGTATGCGGCATTGGTTGCTATGGAACAGGGGGATGCGAATGAAGTTGAGACGTGGTTGAGTCGGTTGCCATCAGCGGCAGCGCGTGCCTATCTGGAAGCGGAGCAGTTGCGAGTGCAAGAGCAGCCGGAGGAGGCGATGGAGGCGGTCATTAGAATGATTCGTAAACATGCTAACGAGGTGGATTGGCTCGGGCCGTGTGAGTTGCTGGCGGCGGAGATTTATATGCAGATGGCGATGACGAATTCGGCTATAGAGACGGCGGGATTGGTGGAGCNAATGTATGCGGATAGTGCCGTGGCTTGGTCCGCTAGAACGTTTTTGGATGAATGGAAGCAGGATACAGAAGCAGAGTAGAGGGAGTGTGATGAGATGAAAATGTATGGTGTAATTATAGGGATTATAATGATGGCAGGTGTGGCGATGGCGCAGGGCACGGCGGCGGAGGCGCAGCAGACGAGTTTGTTGTCGTTGATCAAGACGGGGGGCTGGGCGATGTGGCCGTTGGGGGGCTTTTCGGTCTTCATGGTGACGTTGATCATTCAGAACTTCTTGAACCTGCGTCCGAAGGTGTTGCTGCATAGCGAGCAGATGCCGGAACTGCTGGATATGATGTTGGGCAAGCAGGTGAAGGGGGCGTTGATCTATTGCCGGAAACATCCGTCGNTNTTTGCGAATACGCTGGGGGCGGGGCTGGAGCGGTGTTTGGATGGAGAGGTGGAGATTGACTTTGCGAAGGTGAAGGAGTCGGTGGAGGAGGCGTCGATCGAGCAGACATCGAAGCTGATGAAGCCGATTGATTATCTCTCGATCATCGGGGCGAGTGCGCCGATGTTGGGGCTGTTGGGAACGGTGTCGGGTATGATCAAGGCGTTTAATACGATGGGCACCACGGGGATGGGCAAGCCGGAGCTGTTGGCGGCGAANATCGGGGAGGCGTTGATTACAACGGCGACGGGGCTGGTGATTGCGATTCCGGCGATGTTCTTCTTCTTTTTCTTCAAGAAGGGTTTTCAGAAGACGCTGGCGACGNTGGGCCGGAATGTTGGNTTTTTNTTTGATGCCCTGCAGACGGGCAAGAAGCCGGTGAGCTTTATGGATTTGGAGACGTTGGAGCAGATGGAAGGTTAATCAGATGAAGCTGCGGATGAAACAGGAGGANGAGGATATCGAGGTGGATATGTCGCCGATGATNGACATGGTCTTTCTCTTGTTGATCTTNTTTATTGTGGCNTCTCAAATTATTGATGAGAAACCGGATGTGGTGATTCCNGCGGCGGTATATGCGAAAGTGCCGGAAGATACCACGGGTCGCTTAATGATCTCGGTGCGGGATGATGAGACCTATTATGTTGAGCAGCAAGAGGTGAGCTTAGAGGAGTTGAAGACGCAGTTGGGAGCGGCGATAGAGGCGGACCCGAATCTGCGAATCTTGATTCGGTCGGATGCGCAGACGCGTTATAAGGTGAATGAAAAAGTGATTACGGCCTGCGCGGAAGTGGGNGCGAATGATCTGATCTACGCGGCGTTTGAGGAGTGACATGAAACTGACGCAACATTTAGAAGAGGTGAAGCTGGAGNTGCAAATTGCGCCGCTGATCGATGTGGTATTTTTGTTGCTNATCTATTTTATGGTGACGGCTTCGTTGATCAAGAAGGAGGGAGATATTTCGTTCATGCTGCCAGCGAATGTGGAGCAGAATGAGATGATCATCATTCCGGTGGAGGTGTTGATTGAGGTGACGGCGGAGGGTGTGGTTGAGATTGAGGGATTGCGCTTTGGGCGAGAGGATCGTGCGTTAGGCGGATTGATTTCACAAGTGGCGGGATTGAAGCAGATTGCACGATCCCAACAGTCTCCGTTTTTTGTTAATATTCTGCCGCATGAAGATGCGTTGCATTTTCGCATTATTGATGTGATGGATGCGTGTGCGGCTGCGGGAGTGGAGAGTCTGAGCTTTAGCAAGGCGATGTGAACATGAAGCAGCGGAACCGTAAAAAATCGATCAAGATTACACGGGGCGCTTCCAGCGGCTGGTTGTTGAGCTTGTTGATTCACGNGGGGCTTTTCTTTCTGGCAGGGTTNCTGGTGGTGTTTACGGTGCAGCAGCGAGAGGAGAANAAGTTTGTTCCGCCTCCGCCGGTAGAGCGTCCGAAAATGCANTTAAAAAAGCCTAAAGTGCAGGTGAAAAAGAATAAGCCGAAACCGACACAGCGTATTGTGACGAAGGTGAATCCGGCGAGTATGCCCGAGATTCAGCTGCCGGAACTGGGGGGCGTGGCCGATGGACTGGCGGGCGGTGTGGGCGGGTTCGATTTGATGCCAAACCTCGAAGAGGTGACCCTTTTTGGCGGGGGGCAGACGATTGGTAACGATTTTGTGGGGACTTTCTATGACTTTAAACGGGATCGGAGTGGGCGTCCGATACCGACCGATCCGTCTGAGTTTGTTGAAGAGTTGCGGCGGTTTGTTCGGGGGGGNTGGAGAACATCGCAGCTGGCTCGCTTTTACCGATCACCTAAGAAGTTGTTTGCTACCACCTTTATGATTCCGCCGGTAAAATCGTCGGTTGCGCCGGCCGCTTTCGGAGAGATGGAGACGGGGGGGTGGTGCTGGATGGCGCACTATAAAGGGAAGTTGGTTCACCATGAGGATATCCGGTTTCGTTTCTGGGGTATGGGTGATGATGTGATGGTGATTCGGGTGAACGGTGAGGTGGTGATGAATGCCTGTTGGCCGGAGGGGCAGTGGGGTAGTTATGGTATTGGGGGAGATTGGCGCAGTGATGCGAAAAACGATTTCCGGTTTTATCTGGGTAATAACCTCTCCAGAGGTGGGGATTGGATTGAGCTGAAGGCGGGGGAGCCGGTGGATATGGAAGTGATTCTGGGCGAGGTTCCCGGCGGACAGTTCTGTTCTATGTTGACGGTTCAGGTGGAGGATGAGGAGTATGAGCGGAATAAACAAGGCGGGCCGATTTTACCTATCTTCAAAACAGATGAGCCTTCGTTGGATTTGATGGATGAGATTTATAAAACGATGGTCACGGATGAGGCATCGGTAACCAATGGTCCGGTTTTCCGCGACTATGATTTTTCGGCGGAGCTAGAAGAGAAGGAAGAGGTGGTTGAAGAGGTGGTTGAGAGTCAATACCGGACGTGGACGTTGAATAATGGACAATCGTTTGAGGCGGAGTTTATTTCGGTCATTGGCGATCGNGCTATTTTNAGAACCGCGGACGATCAGCAGCCGAAAATATTATTTCGGGATCTGAGTAGTGAGGATCGGGAATATATCGATCTGTCGACTCCACCCTCCTATGATCTGACGTTTGTGAAGGCGAGTAATGTTCGTCAGGTGGAAACCACGCCGTACTTGAATGAAGATCCGCCGCGNGTGAATGATTTTGTGTTTGGTGCAAAAGTGCGACAGAGCAATTCGCAGCCGTATCCGCATGAGTTGACGGTGGAGTATTTTGCCATTGCTCAAGAGCTGTTGGGGAATGGATATATTTTAGCGGATCGTCGCACGAGTTCATTCANNCCCTCAAAAGAGAACCGNTTTGCCCATGANTTTTCCGGCGATTCGATTGAGTTTTCAGAGTATGTGTTGGATGGAGAACGTGTGGGCCGGAAGTATGCAGGGAATCTCGTGGTCTTGTATGACAAGACAGGCCGGGTCGTAGATTATTCGACATCAAACGATTGGTTGTTTGAGCATCTGGACAATCTGAAAAAGATTCCGGTATCGCGCTACTTTGACAAAGAGTGTCGGCGNATCTTCCCGACTTCTCCGCCGCCAACGCGTTATTGAAGCGCGGCGCTTACGATGGTTTTGGCTTCGGCTTGAATCTGATGGAGATGCTCTTCTCCGATGAAACTTTCGGCGTAGATTTTATAGATATCTTCGGTGCCAGAGGGGCGGGCGGCAAACCATCCATTTTCGGTGCAAACTTTCAGNCCGCCCAAGGCAGCGCCATTGCCGGGGGCATGTGTGANCCGTTCGGTGATCGGTTCGCCAGCGAGGGTTTCGGCGGTGACGTTTTCGGGCGCGAGGTGGGCGAGCTTTTGTTTCTCTTCGCGGCTGGCAGGAGCATCGATTCGGGCGTAAGAGGGCGCGCCATGGCGGGCGGTTAGCGCGGCATAGTGTTCACCGGGATCTTTACCGGTGACGGCGCATATTTCGGCCGCTAGCAGGGCGAGGATGATGCCGTCTTTATCCGTGCTCCAAACGGTTCCATCGTGGCGAAGGAAGGAGGCNCCGGCGGACTCTTCTCCGCCGAATGCGGCGCTGCCGTCTAGCAGACCGTCGACAAACCATTTAAAGCCGACGGGTACTTCGTTTAGCTTGCGGTTGAGTTCGGTGGCGACGCGGTCGATCATGGAGGAGCTGACGAGTGTTTTGCCGATGGCGGCGGTAGCGGGCCACTGTTCGCGATGGGTGTAGAGATAGTGGATGGCAACGGCGAGGTAGTGGTTGGGATTGAGGAGCCCGCAGGAGGGGGCGACAATCCCGTGCCGGTCAAAATCGGGGTCGTTCCCGAAGGCGATATCGTAGGACGTTTTGAGGTCGATGAGGCCGCTCATGGCGTGGGGAGAGGAGCAGTCCATACGGGTTTTGCCGTCGTGGTCGCAGTGCATGAAACGGAAGGTGGGATCTGCGAGGTCGTTGCGAATTTCGATGTTGAGTCCGTAGGTCTCGCGAATCGCGTGCCAGTAGGCCATGCCAGCGCCGCCCATGGCATCGGCACAAATCGAGAGGTCTGCTTTGGCAATGGCTTCGAGGTTGATTACGTTTTTGAGATCTTGAACATAGGGGGTGATGTAGTCGTAGGCAACGGTGGTTTCCGCGGCGAGGGCATCGGGGTAGTAGATCGATTCGACTTCGTCGTTTTGCTCGGCGAGCAGTTCGTTNGCGCGGTTGGCGATCCAGCCGGTGGCGTCGGTGTCGGCAGGGCCTCCGTGGGGCGGGTTGTATTTGAAGCCGCCGTCGGTNGGNGGGTTGTGAGAGGGGGTGATAACGATACCGTCGGCGAGCCCGATATCCCGTCCGCGGTTATACGTTAGAATNGCNTGTGAGATGACGGGGGTGGGAGTGAAACCGTTATCCCGGTCGACCATGACGGTTACGCCGTTGGCGGCGAAGACTTGGAGGGCGCTTTTCATGGCGGGGGTTGAGAGCGCATGGGTATCGCGGCCGATGAAGAGAGGGCCGGTGGTTGCCTGTTGAGCGCGGTATTCACAGATAGCTTGTGTGATGGCCATAATGTGATCTTCGGTGAAGCTGCCGTTGAGGGAGGTGCCCCGGTGGCCGGATGTGCCGAAGGCNACTCGTTGGGCGGGATCATCTATGTTGGGTTCGGTTTCGTAGTAGAGTGCGATGAGTTCTGCAATATCGGTGAGGGTTTTGGGGTCGATAGGTTGTCCGGCGTTTGGATGCATGTGGTTTCTTTCGTTATGGNTTTNNGGTGGGCATTCTTAGCAAGAAGCACGCAGAGGCTCAACTCTGATTGTGGGAAAAGCAGAGGGTTTATCGTTTAGTATTGGCTAAGGTCATGGNGGTTATATTCTTTTTCGGCGCGTATGATGTGAAGAATGTAGAGACGTTTTGTGTCGGTTTTATAGAAGATGCGGCATGGAGGAATTATCCATTCTCGATAGAGGGTTTCTGAAATTTCTGGAATGGGTTTGCCAGAGTGGGGTTGTTTCGAGAGGAGTTCAGTTTTATCCAGGATATTTTGAATCAGGGATTGGGCGGCGTGTGGATTTTGAATGGCGATATATTCGGCAATGCGGTCGAGGTCGATTAAGGCGGGTTCGGTCCAGANTAGTTGAGCCATTTTGCGAGCTTTGTTTTTGCTTGGGAGTGGCTGTATATTCGTTCTTCGAGAATGGCTCGTTCACCTCGTGCGATGCCTTCGAGAAGGAGGAGTCTTTCCTGTATTTGTTCGTAGGCNTTTACGTCAACTAGGTAGGCGGAGGGTTTTCCGTGTTCGGTTATCAGNACAGGCTCTTTGGATTGGCGTAACTCTTTGAGAATGAGGGTGGCTTTGCGTTTGAGTGTAGTAACGAGTTCTGTTTTCATGGGNATAAGTATCATTANAGTATCACTATTTATCAATCTTTATTTGATAGAAAGCGGTGAGATATCGAGGCGGTAGTNAGTATGAGATAGCTGGACTTCTCTCATTTTTACTCGGGTTGCCATATGTANGTCGGTTNATTTTTACTATACATTAAATTGAGATGGNGCGGAGCTTGCAAGAGCGAGCGTTGGTGTGCAGATTTAGGATTTTACATTAAACAGGAGATGAAGATGGCGGAAGCAGCAGCAAGACATATTTTGGTGGCGACAGAGGCGGAGTGTTCTGATTTGAAGGAGCAGATTGCGAANGGAGCGGATTTTGGGGCGTTGGCGCAGGAGCATTCGCAGTGTCCGAGCGGGGCGCAGGGCGGTGCGTTGGGGACGTTTGGGCGCGGTCAGATGGTGAAGGAGTTTGANGAAGTGGTGTTCAGTGCGCCGGTGGGTGAGGTGCAGGGACCGGTTCAGACTCAGTTTGGCTTCCACTTGCTGGAAGTGACGCAGCGGACGGACTAAGTCCGTTCGGGGGGCGTGAGTCCGAATTTTGTGTAGGCGCGGTCGGTAGCGACGCGGCCTTGGGGCGTGCGTTTGAGGAACCCTTCCTGAATGAGGTAGGGTTCATAGACCTCTTCTAGGGTGTCGGACTCTTCGCCNACGGAGACNGATAGGGAGCTGAGCCCGACGGGGCCTCCGCTAAATTTATTGATGAGNGTTGTGAGTAGGCGCTTGTCCATCTCTTCGAGCCCGTCGCCATCGATATCGAGCAGGTTGAGAGCTTGGTCGGCGAGTTCGGCAGTGATGATGTTGTCGGCTTTGACCTGAGCGTAGTCGCGGGCGCGGCGCAGAAGATTNTTGGCGATGCGGGGTGTGCCGCGTGAGCGGCGGGCGATCTCGAGAGCCCCGGAGTCTTCTAAGGTGACGTTGAGAATCTGGGCGGAGCGGTGGAGGATGGTGGCGAGCGTGGGCGCGTCGTAGTAGTCGAGGCGGTTGGTGAGACCGAAGCGGGAGCGCATGGGGGCGGAAAGCATACCGCTGCGCGTGGTGGCACCGATGAGGGTGAAGGGGGGTACGTTGAGCCGGACGGAGCGGGCGTTGGGGCCTTGGTCGATCACGATATCGATNACGAAGTCTTCCATNGCGGAATATAGGTACTCTTCGACGGAGCGTTGCATTCGGTGGATTTCGTCGATGAAGAGCACGTCGCCGCGCTCGAGACCGGTCAGCAGACCTGCAAGGTCGGCGGGTTTGTCGATGACGGGGCCGGAGGTGCATTTGATGCTGGCATCCATGGCATCGGCGAGGATGTAGGAGAGAGTGGTTTTGCCGAGTCCGGGCGGGCCGGAGAGGAGGACGTGGTCGAGGACATCGCCGCGCTCCTTGGCGGCCTGAACAAAGAGTTCTAGGCGTTCACGGATCTTCTCCTGTCCGGTGAAGTCGGCGAAGCGGGCGGGGCGGAGGGTTTGTTCGAATTCGGCGTCGGGCGTGATGATCTCGCTTTTCATGTGGATATGAAGCCATAGGGGCGANGAGATGTCACGCAGATTAGGGTTGAGGCGCTAACAAGGGCTAAATCTGTTGGGGAATGGTGGTGTTGATCGGGCGCGGTGATGGGTGGGTGGAAGCGTTCAGCTTATCGTTAATCCTGACCCGCTTGAGAAATAGACGTTGCCTTCAAAACGGGCGTTGTCCAAGTAGGGTCGAGGATCTGGTTAGCGACCTTTTCTTCGGCTGTTTTAGGAGTCACTTTTTTTCGGTTTCATTGACAATAGTTTTGCTGATTTAATATCAAAGTTCTTGCTTATCCTTTGCCTTTCTCTGAATCCCACCTGATGAACCGAGCAATGACGAGCAATCATGAATCTAAATAGCTTTTTTGAGGTTTCAGAATATTGTTTGTCTTTGATTAGTTTCGTTATGTTTTCAATTTGTTGTTTTGTTTCATTTTATTATCAAGGTCTCATGGATAATTGGAAAACTTGTTGGCTAGGCGGGCTACCGCCTTCGGTGTGTTGTTTAGTTTGGCGCAGGCAAACTTTCATAAGAAAATACAGTATAACGTGTTATTTATTTCTATACAAGTTCTTTTCCAAAGAGGTTGATTGTAGATGAAAACAGGCGGTTTGAGCCGAATGGAGATGCGTAGTTGATGGATCAGGTGGGGGACGTTTTACGGTTTCAGCATTATGCGTTTCGAACGGAGGGTACGTATTGTTTTTGGATCGAGGGGTTTCTGCAGGTTTTTAATGATGAGCGGCACCCGAATGAGATGGGCGCGTTGATGGGGTGGAGTCGGCGCAGATCTGTTGTGGGCAATAGATCTGTCGCCGTTTCTGAGTGGGGGATTAGTGGCGTGCGAGGACGGTGTAGGCGCGGTGACCGAAGATGGCGATGACGACGAATGAGATGAAGGGCATGAAGAAGGAGAGGCTGACGGCGTTGAGTTTGCCTAGGCCGTCACCGTCCATGATGAAGCCCATGGCGAGGGGCATGAGGGCGCCGCCGACGATGGCGAAGACCAATCCGGCAGAACCGATTTTGGCGTCATCGCCGGTGCCTTTGAGGGCGATGCCGTAGATGGTGGGGAACATGAGGGACATGCAGCCGGAGATGCCGATGAGGCAGAGTAGGCCGGCATAGTTTTGAAGGAAGATGGTGAAGAGCATGAGGATGGCGGCGAGGGTGGAGAGTTGCATGAGTAGTTTGCCGGGGGTTAGGTATTTGAGCAAAAAGGTGCAGACGAAGCGACTAATGAGAAAGAGTCCCATGGCGGCGATGTTGTAGTTCTGGGCTTTGGAGAGGGTCATGCCGGGGACGTTTTCCATGGCGTATTGGATGACGAAGGTCCAGCAGGTGATCTGGGCGGCAACATAGAAGGTTTGGGCGATGACGCCTTCCCACCAGCAGTTATTTTTGAAGAGCCGTTTGGCGCTTTCGAGGGGGCTGGAGTGATTGCCGCGGTTTCCGGTGTCGGGCATTTTTTTGAGTAGGAAGAGGATGAACATGATGAGCACGACACCGCCGAGAATGGCATAGGGGTTGCGGATGATGGCGACGTCTGCCATTTGATTGGCGGCGTGGGTGGTGGGCTCGGCTGCTTTGAAGGCTTCGTATGCTTCGGTGATGCGGCTGTTGACTTCGCTGGCGGGGAGGGCGTTGTATTCGGGGTTGGCGGCCATCTGATTGTCTCGAAATTGAGAGGTGGATAGTTTGGCGAGAATGAGTTTGCTGGCGGTGAACATGCCGAGTAGGGAGCCGATGGGGTTGAAGGCTTGGGCGAGGTTGAGGCGTTGGGTGGCGGTCTCTTCGTCGCCCATGGAGAGGATGTAGGGGTTGGCGGTGGTCTCGAGGAAGGCGAGGCCGAAGGTGAGAACGTAGAGGGAGAGGGGGAACCAGATAAACTGCATGGTGAGGGCGGCGGGAATGAAGAGGAGTGCGCCGGTGGCATAGAGGGCGAGGCCGAGTAGAATGCCGGCTTTGTAGGAGTATTTTTGAATGAAGAGGGCGGCGGGGATGGCCATGGTGGCATAGCCGCCGTAGAAGGCGAATTGGATGGTGCTGCTTTGTGCGTTGCTCAGGTTGTCGAAAACGGCTTTGAAAGCGGCGACGAGGGGGTTGGTAATATCGTTGGCAAAACCCCAGAGGGCAAAGAGTGAGGTGACGAGAATAAAGGACCCGATGAAATGTTTGGGTACGACGGCGTGTTTTGCTGATTGATCTTCCATACGACTGCTCCTGTTGATTTCTCTATTTAATACGAGATGATGCCTTGCATTTATTGTTTGAGTCCAGTTTTAATCGATACGTTATATCGGGATCTTGTGCGGTTGATTACTGTTCTAAGGATAGCGCATCTGCGCTTGTTTTCCCGTAGGTGTGTTGCATCTTGTATGAGGAGGTTTGTATGAAGCAGAGTTTTAGTAGGAATGCATTGGGCGTGAATCCGGCGGATATACCGGTGAAGGTGTTGAATAATGGGGAACGAATGCCGACGATCGGGATTGGTACGTTTGGTTCGGATTTATACAATGCGGATCAGGTGGCGGATGCGGTGATCTATGCGGCGGAGGTTGGACAGCGGTTTTTTGATTGCGCATCGGTGTATAGCAATGAGAAGGAGATTGGTGCGGCGTTTCAAGTGATTCTTGAGGGCGGGGTGCCGCGTGAAGAGCTGTTTATCACGTCGAAGGTATGGAACGATAGGCATGGCGAGGGCGAGGTGATTGCTTCGTGCAAGCAGACGCTGGCGGATTTGGGATTGGATTATTTGGATCTCTATCTGGTGCATTGGCCGTTTCCTAACTTTCACCCGCCGGGCTGTTCGGTTGAATCGCGAAGCCCGGATTCAAAACCGTATATTCATGAGGATTATATGGTCGTGTGGCGGCAGATGGAGCAGCTGGTGGAAGAGGGATTGGTTCGTTCCATCGGCACCTCTAATATGACCATTCCAAAGATGAATTTGTTGCTGCCGGATTGTCGGATCAAACCGGCGGTGAATGAGATGGAGCTGCATCCTCATTTCCAGCAGCAGGCGTTTGTGGATTATTTGGTAGAGCGGGAGATTCAGCCGATTGGGTTTTGCCCCATCGGTTCGCCGAAGCGGCCGGAGCGGGATAAAACCGAGACGGATACGGTGGATATTGAAGATCCGGTGGTAGTGCAGGCGGCAGAGCGGCTGGGGGTGCATCCGGCGGTGGTCTGCTTGAAGTGGGCGGTGCAGCGGGGTGTGGTCCCGATTCCGTTTTCGGTTACGCCCTCGAAGATTGAGTCGAACTTACGTTGTGCGTTGCCGGACTCTCTGGTGTTAACGGATGCCGAAATGGAGGCATTGGGGAGCATTGATAAAGGATGCCGCTTAATCAAGGGGCAGGTTTTTTTATGGGAAGATGCCGCGGGCTGGGACGTTCTGTGGGATGAAGATGGAACGATTGCAACATAATTTCAAAAGCAGGAGATGAAGAATGAGTGAGCAACCTGAAAAGATGGTGGGTGCGTATTTGCCGGGTGATAGTACGGTGGAGTTCAAAGAGTATGAGATTCCGGAGCTGAGGCATGGTGAGGTGTTGATTCGTACGAAGGCTTCGACGATTTGTGGGTCGGATATACGCTGTATTTATAATGAACACTTGGGCAAAGGGCCGGAGGCCTATCAGCATGAGATGGTGGCGGGACATGAGCCGGCGGGGCAGGTGGTGGCTGTGGGCCCGGGGATGCGTGAGTTTAAAGAGGGTGACCGGGTAGTGGTGTATCATATTTCCGGTTGTGGGCTTTGTAATGACTGTCGGCGTGGGTATCAGATTTCCTGCACGAGTGAGAAGTACCGCAAGGCGTATGGCTGGCAGCGACACGGCGGCATGGCACCTTATATCGTGGCGGAGGAGAAGGATTTGGTTCATCTGCCGGAGGCGTTAACGTATGCGGACGGCGCTCAAGTGGCATGCGGTTTTGGAACGGTGTATGAAGGGCTGGAGAAGATCGGGATCAGCGGTAACGATGCAGTGTTGATTACGGGTCTGGGGCCGGTGGGCTTGGCAGCAGCGATGTTGTGCCGGTGTCTGGGCGCTAACAATATCATTGGCATCGAAGCGGTGCCGGAGCGCGTAGAGATTGCGCGTAAGTTACCACTACGGATGGGGGATGATTCGGTTAAGTTGTTCGATACCGTGTTGCAGGCGGGGCCGAATAATGTCGAGGATGTTCGGGCGTAAACCGGCGGCCATGGTGTTGAGCGGGCGGTGGAGTGTTCGGCGCATGAGCAGGCTCGGTTGACGGCGGTGCAGGCAACGCGAAAGTGGGGCCGGATTGCGCTGATTGGTGAGGGGGGAACCATGAGTGCTGATTTTGCACCGAGTCGGGATATGATTCATGATCAGAAGACGATGTATGGTTCGTGGGTGACCAACCTGTGGCGGATGGAAGAGTTGCTCGAGCGTTTGGCGCGTTGGGGCGTGCATCCGGCGGACTTGATTACACATCGCTTCTCGTTGGACGACGCGCCGAAAGCGTATGAATTGATGGCGAGCGGCAAATGCGGTAAGGTTGCGGTTTGTTTTGATGAGGAGCTGGAGGGCTAAGATGCTTAAAGGGATTGATCCAATCGTGTCGCCGGAACTGTTAAAAATTATGGCGGAGATGGGGCATGGAGACGAGCTGATTTTGGCGGATGCGCACTTTCCGGGTGCGACCTTCTGTCCGAAGAATGTACTGCGGGGCGATGGGCTGGAAATTCCCGATCTGTTGCGCGGCATTCTGCCGCTGTTTGAGCTGGATTCATATGCCGATCCGCTCTTGATGATGGCGGCGGTGGAGGGCGATGCGCTCGACCCGCAGGTGGAGGCGGATTATATGGCAGCGGTACATGCCGTGGTGCCGGAAGCGGCGCCGCCGGTGCGGATCGACCGCTTTGCTTTCTATGATCGGGCGGAAAAAGCGTTTGCGTGTGTGATTACGGGTACGACTGCAAAATACGGCAATATTATTCTGAAGAAGGGCGTTACGCCGCTTGCAAGTTCTGAATAGGAACCTATCAAATGTTATAAGCGTTAGGTTGGGTCGTATTTAGTATATTCGCCTACGAATTTGTCCAACTTATCTGTCAGTAATCGATAGTGTCTTGGGGATCTAAGGGAGGGATGAGTGCCTTTATTTCGCTTTAGAAGAAGTAAAAGCGAGCTCAGTGTTAAGATACCGATGGTTTGGGGCTCAGGGATGATCTGAACATTATCAATGTACACTTCGCCGGAGGAAGTTTCTGCGATAGCACTGCGTCTACTGCGTTGTGATAGAATCCGTAATGCAAAAACATTTTCATATACTTGGTCAAACGTATCAGGGCCGGAAGTACCGCCCTCCATCGCGCTACTCGATTTTATCATGGTTTCTTCCGATATGGGGATTTCAATTTGCTGCCATCCCGAAGAAGGATCAACGATGGTGGATAAAGAGGATGCGAACCAGGTGCCTGACATGGGATTGCCAGTAGTGCCGATGGCGGCACGAAGATAGATGGATTCTCCCAGGGTAGATTGGTTGCGAACGTGGAGGCGAATTGCTGTGACGCCTTTCGTGGCGTAGTTACCCGTCCAGTCGGGGGCTGTATTAAACATGATCACCCCGCGGCGGGGCGCGATTCCGTTTGGATTGAGACGCAAATAGGGGTTGGATTCACTGAGTCCGTTTGGACTGGTTTCGGTGGTCCATTTGCCTGTGTCCCACCCTTCCTCGTCCGTTGTGAAGCTGGAGAGTGCAATGGAGGCATATGAGGGTGTTAGGATGATTCCCGTGGTGAATAGCGCGGCTAGGATATGTTTTTTCATTAGTCGAGCATGCCGAGTGGGAATGGGGTTGTGTTGGGATCAAAAAAGTTGGTGCAGTTGGGGAAGATGCTTGCCAGTTGGGTTTTATCGACACCAAACCATGATACCAGTTCAGAAAGATATTCGTCAGCCGATAGCGTGGGTAGGATTCGGCCTCGGGGACTGCCTTTGTATTTGTCTAAGTCCAGTTCGATGCTGCTTGGATTTAAGACCGGATAATCACCATATATTTTTCCGCCTTTTAGGGGACCTCCATCGGTGCCGTTGTTAGCGCGGGCTCCACTCATGACAAAGGCATTGCCTCCCCACGCATGATCTGAGCCCTGTCCGTTCGATGTGAGTGTTCGACCGAAGTCGGATATGGTGCATAGAACGACATCGTTTTCGAGTTCAGCCGACACCAGTTCGTTCCAGAAGAATTCGAGCGCTTCGTTGATCTCGAAATAGAGTCCGTTCGCGCCATCCGCGAGGTTTGAGTTGGGATAAGGGATGCCCCCTTGTGAATCTAATAATTCGTTATGATGATCCCATCCTCCGCGTTCCACGAAGAAGATCTGACGGTTCATGTTCAGGGCATCTTTTGATTTGATGGCTTTGATGACGCCCGCCAGCTGTTCGGCGGTTTGGTTGGTGTTATTAGTGGTTCCGTTGGGAACGCCGCCGGGTGTGAGAATTGATTGAGCATCGAAAGCGGCTCCGAATATTTCGGCGGATTCAAGTGCTACCTTCTTCTTATGTGCATAGGTTTTTTCAAACATATTGGGATAGGTTTTATTGAGGATGCTATCGACCGCGGTTTTTAGCAGGTTGTGGTTGTTATCGTATTGGTTCAGTAGTATCGCCCCGTTAGATGACGTGACATACGGAGTGGTTTCAAAGCCGGTTTGAAGGGTGTTGTTGCCGGCGAGTGAGACGTTCATGCCTATCTGTCCGTTGCTGTTGGCTTGCGTTAGAATGTCAGCGACTCGGCCGCCCCATCCTTTGGGGGTGGCACCTCGAACTTGGGGCATCACGGTTTGCCAGTGCATTTGGTGGTCGGGATGAGAAAAAAGGCCCAAAGGAAGATCGGTTGCTCCCTGTTGCCAGTCCGTAAGGGAGGTGGGTTCAATCAAGGTGCCGACATTGGCAACGAACGCTAAGTTTCCGGCATTATACTGCTGCTGTAGAAACGGAAGCCTTGGGTGGACGGCGTATTGGCTGACGGGCTGACCATCAACATTGTTCAGAACCGTATTTTCGAGTGCGGCGCGTGCAATGGCGAGTTGGGAGGTGCCATTTTTAAACCCATTGTCATCGGTTCCGACTCCCCCACGAGCTTGTTGATACCCCTGATAGCCGTTGCTGTTATTGGTATATGGTATGAGCATGTTATAGGAATCGTTGCCCCCGTTGAGGAAGAGGAC
>NZGU01000023.1 GCA_002691095.1 Kiritimatiellaceae bacterium
GCATTTGATGTAACTGGCGGAGCAATTGGTAATATTTATATTCAGGGTTTGTTAGGCCAATCGGGAGCTATGACAGGGGGAACAGCATCCAATATTATATTTTCAGGTGCGGGTGATCATGATCTTGTTATTGGTGGAACAGCGGCTATTTCTGGATTTCAAAACAGTGGTTTAGGCACAGCTGTTTTATCTTTAAGTAATAGTGTATCAGTAGGTGGTACACATCAATTCGATGGAGGCACAACAGAAGTTAATCTATGGGGTGATGATCATTTCATGGATACGATGGTGTTGGGTGGGGTGTTGAATTTTAATAATCAGGATTTTAATCTGCTGGATGGGGCGTCGTTGACGGTGACGGGTTCGGTTGCGGCGGTGAACTTCATGGGTGATCGGGCGACGGTGAAGTCGGGTGCTTCGTTGATTGTGTCATTAGGTAGTGTCGAGGCGAACGAGTTGCAGGTTGAGTCGGGGGGGTCGGTTAGGCAGACCATAACGTCGGATGGAGCTGATAGCTTTGCTGTCAGTGAAATTATGAGTGATTCGTTGACGGTGGATGCGGGGGCATTGTGGCAGCTGGTTAACGATGGTTCGTTTACGAATTTTAATAGTGTATTGGGTACGGATGGGTTTTTATTGGGTGCGTCATCGGGTGCCATTACGAATAACATGCTTGTGAGTGATGTGCAGTTGACGAGTGAGGATGAGGATGAGGATGTTGATAAGTTTTGGTTGTATGGCATTTCGGATCTTCATGTGGTGACGAATGGAGCTATTCAAGAGTTGTACGCGCGGTGTGGCATTCAGGATTTGGCAGAGGCGCTGGCTGCAGAGGGTGATATGGCAACCTTATTGGGGTTTATGCAGCCGTTAGTGGAGGGTAATACCACTGTTCGTGATCTGAGGCTATTTGATTCTGCTGCGCTGGCAACGGCAAGGATTAGTGCTGGTTTTTTGCGGACGGCGGAGATGGCGAACTCGTTGTCGGGTGCTCAGTCGGTGTTGGCGGATCAGATTGGGNNGCGTACGCGGGAGCATTTGCGGTCGTATCAGNTGGCGGGTAAAACGGGGCCTGTGGGAGCGCGGGGGCCTTCTTCGTGGTGGGATCAGTCGATGAGTTGGTTGGNNAATCGAGTNCCTGAATTCAGTGTGCGGGATTCGATTCGTTCGATGCAGGAGCGTGTGCCGTCGGTAAATTCTTCTAGCCGTTCGTGGACGGAATCATGGCCGGAACTGGATGTGCGTGATACATTGCGTTCCGTGGATGAGAAGTCCCCAAGTCTTGATTTTTCATCGGAGAAGCCGCCGGTTCAGAAGGCGTGGGTTTCGGGTAGTAAGGATTCTCCGGTGCCGTCGGATCGGTTGCGTTCGTTGAGTGAGCGGTCGCCTGACATTAAACCGGGGCTGGCGTTGCCTGCGCGATATCAGACGTGGGGCCGGGCGTATGTGGCGGATGTGGATCAGGAAAGTGTAGATGGGTTTGCTGGTTATGATGCTTCGGTGGTTGGGGGTGTTGTGGGTGTGGATCGGCGTTTTGATCAGGCGGTGTTGGGTCTGGCGGGGGGATTGAGTGAGACGACGGTTACGGGTGCAACTGGTAATGATGGTGAGGCGACTTCGCTGCAGGGTACGGCGTATGCGAGTTACTTTACGGATATGTTCTATTTGAATGCGCATGTGAGTTATGCGGTGAGTGATGTGGAGACGACGGGGGTGGAGGAGTTTGGGTATGCGGCTGATTATGATGCGAATAACCTGAGCTTTTTTGTGGGAGCTGGATTTGGGCTGAAGGGTTTTGATGATTCGGTGTTGTTTACGCCGGAGGTTTCGTTGCTTTCAACGCGTTATGCACGAGATGGTTATACGAGTTCGTCTTCGTTGAAAGATACGCTTGGTTTTGCGGATATGGAGTTTGATTCGTATGAGCAGTGGTCGCATCAGTCGGAGGTGGGCGCGGCGGTTTCGATGGTGCGGGTGTTAGATAATGCTCGGTTGCAGATGGCGTTTCAGCCGGAGTTGCGGGTGCATTGGGTGCATCAGTTTGAGCCGGATATGGATGCAGAGTCTTATCGTTTTACAGGCACGGCTGAGACGTTGAATGCTCGGTTGCAGTCGCGTGAAGAGGATTTGATTCGCTTGGGTGCGGGCGTTCGTTTTTGGAATTGGGATAGCCAGACGACGGAGTTTGGCCTGAATTTGGATCATTTGACGGGTGGGGCGTATGCGGAGTGGATGGTGAGTGGTCACTTTATTCATCGCTTCTAGCTGGATGAGGTTTTTAGTTTTGTGGAAGCTCGCGTTTGCGGGCTTTTTTTATGGGCTGGTCCAGAGGGGAGTGGGTTGTTTGGCGCCGGATACTTCGAGGGTGAGGTGGTCGAGTTTTTCGAGGCGTAGCTGGGATTGAATGGTATGGAGTACGGTTTCGGGGGTGTTGCATTGGGAGCTGAGGTGGGCGAGTATGATGTGTTGAAGTGTGTCGGTGGCGGTTTGGCAGATGAGCTGTGCGGCTTCGACGTTGGAGAGGTGACCTTGGCGGCTGCGGATGCGTTGTTTGAGTGACCAGGGGCGGGGGGCTTCGCGGAGGAGGTCGACGTCGTGATTGGCTTCGATGATGAGGCAGGTGCAGCCTTTTAGTTTTTCGGTGACGAGTCGGGTGACCATGCCGATGTCGGTGACGATGCCGATGTGGGTGTTTTGGTTGGAGATGCGGAAGCCGACGGGTTCAGCGGCGTCGTGGGGGATGTGGAAGGGTTCGAGGGTAAGGTTGCCGAGGGTAAAGGGGGATCCGGTTTGAAAGATGTTGAATTGGCATTCTTTGCCTTTGGGGGTTCGTTGGAGGGAGGCGGCGGTGGGTTGGTTGGCGTATAGGGGGAGTTGGTAACGTTTTTGGAGGACGCGGGCGCCGTTGGTGTGATCGGAGTGTTCGTGGGAGAGGCAGATGGCGGTGAGGCTGGCGGGGGAGACGCCGATGTGTTGAAGGCGGAGTTCGATCTGTTTGGCGCTGAGTCCGGCGTCGATGAGGATGCGGGTGGTGGGGGTGGCGATGTAGGTGGCGTTGCCGGAGCTGCCGCTGGCGAGGACGGAGAGTTGTAGTTGCATAGCTTCTTTCGTTGTTTGGGTGATCTTAGTTGAGTTGGGGGTAAGTTGAAATATTTTTGTTGGGGGTTGGTGCATTAACTGGGGGCTTGCTCTTTGGTGCGGGGGGAGTAGGTTTGAGGGATGGCAGAGATGGGGTTCAGTCAGGAGATGAAGATGCAGCAGGCGTTGTCGCCGCAGCTGTATCAGTCGATGGAAATTCTGCAGATGTCGTTGATGGATTTGCAGCAGTTGGTGAAGCAGGAGTTGAGTGCGAATCCGACGTTGGAGGCGCAGCAGCCGGAGGCGGATGCGCAGATTGAGGTGGAGACGGGGACGCAGGATGCGGAGCAGTTTGATGCGGAGATGGTGGCGTTGGGGGATGATTGGTCGGGGGAGCGTTCGTCGGGGTTGGGTTCGGATGCAGAGGAGAAACATCAGTTTTTGATGGAGTCGCTTTCGGAGGGGGCGTCGTTGCAGGAGCAGCTGCTGGAGCAGTTGATGATGGTGGATTTGGATGCGCAGGAGCGGGGTATTGCGGAGTTGTTGATTGGAAACATTGATGATGAGGGGTATCTGCAGCTTGATTTAGAGGAGATGATGGAGCGTCCGGATTTTCCGGTGGAGATGTTTGAGCGGGTGTTGCGGTCGGTTCAGGGGATGGATCCGGCGGGGGTGGGAGCGCGTGATTTGCGGGAGTGTCTGCTGTTGCAGCTGGAGCGGGCGGGTGAGACGGGGGGTGAGGCATATGCGTTGGTTCACGATCATTTGGATTTGTTGGGTCGGAATCGGCTGGAGGAGATGGCGGGGTTGATGGAGCTGCCGTTGGAGCGGATTACGGTGTTGGCGGAGCGGGTGGCGCAGCTGGATCCCAAGCCGGGCTTGCAGTTGAGTGTGGATGCGGTTGAGATGGTGACGCCGGAGATTTTTGTGGAGGAGGTGGAGGGGGAGCTGCGGGTGCGGAGCAATCGGAAGCCGTATCCGCGTTTGTTTTTGAATCCGCGGTATCTGGAGCTGCTGAAGGATAAGGGAACGCCGGCGGAGACGAAGGCGTATATTCGGGAGAAGTTGGCGAAGTCGCGTTTGATGATTCAGAGTATTGATCAACGTATTAGTATGATTGAGCAGATTGCGGGGGAGTTGGTGACGATACAGCGGGGCTTTTTTGAGCAGGGTGTGGAGGGGTTGCGGCCGCTGAATATGCGGACGGTGGCAGAGCGGTTGGAGGTGCATGAGACGACGGTGAGTCGGGCGGTTGCGGGGAAGTATATGGAGACGCCGCGGGGATTGCTGGCGATGAAATATTTTTTTAAGCCGGGGGTGCGGACGGTTTCGGGTGAGTTGGTTTCGAATGAGCATGCGAAGACGGTGCTGGCGGATATTATTGCGCAAGAGGATCGGAAAAAACCGTATTCGGATGCGCGGTTGGTGGCTTTGTTGAAGGAGCGCGATATCAATATTTCGCGCCGGACGGTGGCGAAATATCGCGATCAATTAAAGATTCTGTCTTCGCATCTGCGGCGAGTGCGTTGATCGATCTTAGGCGGTTTTTTTGCGTAGGTTGCGTATTCCAATCTGGGCGATCATGAGTAGGTTACTGACCGTCCAGTAGAGAACGAGCCCTGAGGGCATGCTGTAGAAGAAGAAGAGCATCATGACGGGCATCATGAACATCATGATTTTCTGTTGCTGTTGTTGCTCGGGGGTCATGGCGGCTCCGGGGGAGGAGAGTTTTTGCTGCCAGATCATGGAGAGGGACATGATGATGGGAAGAATGTTGAGGGCTCCGACGAAGGGGATTTGACCGGCAAATAGGTTTTCGGAGGCGCTGAGGTCGCGAATCCAGAGGAAGCTTGAGAAGCGTAGTTCAATGGCGTTGCGAAGCACGGTGAAGAGGGCAAAGAAAACGGGAATCTGGATAAACATGGGGAGGCAGCCGCCCATGGGATTCACTTTTTTCTCTTTGTAGAGTTTCATGGTTTCTTGCTGCATGCGCGGGGGATCTTTTTTGTATTTTTCTTGCAGGGCTTTGAGCTCGGGCTGGACTTCCTGCATGCGCTTCATGCTTTCGGTGCTTTTGTGGGTGAGCGGCCAGAAGAGGATGCGGATGAGTAGGGTGAGGAGGATGATGGCGATACCGTATCCGCCGGGGAGGGTGCGGTTGAAGAAGTTCATGCCGCTGAGGAGGGCTTTGCGGGAGGGCTCCATGAGAATGTTGGTGAAGCTCCAGAAGCCGATGGTTTCGAACTCCATGACTTTTTCCATGTTGTTGCCGGCCTGTTTGAGAAGGTCAAACTGTTTGGGGCCGATGAAGAAGGTGTAGGTGAGGTTGAATTCGTTTTGCTGGTCGATGGCGGTGGAGGGAAATTGGAGGGCGGCGGCGATGGAGGTGGGCATGATGCCTTTTTCATTGATATCGCGATTGGCGAGCAGTGCCATGGTGGCGAGGGGTTCATGGGGGCGTAGAATTTGGGTGAAGAATTTGTTTTTGGCGGAGACCCAGTCGACGACTTCTAGGCGCATCGGTTCGGGTACGGTGTTGAGTTGGGCGGGTTTGCCGTTTTGCTTGAAGAGTTTGTTGAGCTTGCGACCCCAGTAGTTGATGCCGCCAGCAGGGGTGTAGGAGTCGACGCCGAGAATATGCAGCCCTTGCATGCTGTCGGTTCCGACGGGGTTAGCGATATAGCCGGTTTGGATGCGGTGGGCGGGAAGTAGTAGGGCTTGATCGGCTTGGTTGATGAAGCGGTCGGTGAATTCGATTTTGTAGTTATCCTGTATGGATAGGGTTCGTTCAAATTGAATGCCTGAGGGGAGGCGTTTGATGATGGTGGCTTGGTGGGGTTTGGTTTTACGGAGTTGGAATGTGTCGTTTTTTTCAAGTCCGGTGATGCCTTGGTAGCTGAGGGCGGGTTGATCGGCAAAGGTGAAGGTGACGGGTTGGCTGTCGGTGCTGTTTTCGGCGTTGTAGCTGAAGAGTGTGACGGCGGTTATGCCACCGCTACGCGAGCTGAGGGTGAGTTGCAGCTGATCGTTCCGTAGGGTGAGGGTTTCTTCTGCGGGAAGGGTTTTTTGGTCGGGTTGATTTTGAACCGGAATGGGACCGGGTGCGGTGCTGATGGCAGCTGGTTTGGCGGGTGTGGAGGTGGGCGCAACGGGTGTTGTAGATTCGGCGGCGGGGGTGGGAGCGGGAAGGGGTTGGGCGTAGCGGGGTGCGACGAATGTTCGGTCGATGAACATCCAGGCGGGTATGAGCAGGGCGAGTAGGATGACGATGGTAAAATCTTTTTTGTTCATGGGTTCTCTTTATTGTTAAGTTGTCTGGTCTGAGGAACCGGATCGTATCCGCCCGAGTGAAACGGGTGGCAAGAGCCGATTCGTTTTATGGCATACCAAAGACCGCGAACCATACCATGTTGCTGGAGGGCTTCAATGCTATAGTTGGAGCAGCTGGGGTGAAAGCGGCAGCGGTTGCCGAGCAGGGGGCTGATGGTTTTTTGATAGAGCTGAATCAGCAGGATGAGGGGTGTGATGAGGGGGTTAGTCATGCTGCTTTGGGGGTTGGGTTGTGGTGGTTAGAAGACCGGCTTGTTGGGTGAGGGTGCGCATTTCTGTTTGCAGGGCGTGGTGCGGGGCGGTGAGTAGGGCGCGGCGGGCGACAAAAACGAGGTCGGTATTGCCGTGTAGTTGGGGGCGCAGGTGGCGGTAGGCTTCGCGGATGCGGCGACGAGCGAGGTTGCGTTTGTTGGCGCGTGGGTGCACTTTTTTGCTGGAGATGACGCCGAGGCGTAGCTGGGCATCGGGGGTGTTGCGGAGCCAGAGGATGAGGTATTTTCCGACCCATTTCTGTTGCTGGGCGAAGGTTTCTTGAAAGTGACTGCTGCGGGTGATGCGTTGCTGGCGTTGCAGGCGGTGGGTATGAGTAAGCCCGCTGGTGGGCGGGCTTGAGTCGATTGCTTGTTCCGACGACTCCCTTTGACGGGGTTTCGGCATGGGATTTTAGACGGCGGTCAGGCGCTTGCGGCCTTTCTGGCGTCTGCGTTTGAGAATGGCGCGGCCGTCGGAGGTTGCCATGCGTTTTCGGAATCCACATTTGCGGGCGCGTTTGAGCTTGGATGGGTTGTATGTTCGTTTCATTTGTTTCGATCCTTGTGTTCGGAAAAGCGTTGTAATCTAGCATGCTTGGCTGGGTTGTCAATCGGTTTTAGTGGCGTTTCGTAGGGATAGAGTGGCGGGGATTGGCCGTTGCATTCTGTGAGGTTTTTGTTCAGGGTGTTTGGATGGTTAGAAAAGAAAATTTGAGTGGGGGTATTGATGTGAGTGCAGCGTTGGAGCAGGAGAATCAGCGGATAGATGGACGGGCGGCGGATGCGTTGCGTCCGGTCCGGCTGACGCCGGGGTTTATTTCGTCGGCGAAGGGTTCGGTATTGGTGGAGATGGGGCAGACGCGTGTGATTTGCACGGCGAGTGTGGATGAGTCGGTGCCGGGTTGGATGCGGTATCAGAATGTGCCGGGGGGTTGGGTGACGGCGGAGTATAGCATGTTGCCGGGGGCGACGGCGGATCGGACTCAGCGGGAGGCATCGCGGGGTAAGTTGAGTGGGCGGACGATGGAGATTCAGCGGTTGATTGGGCGTTCGTTGCGGGCGGTGATTGATTTGAAGAAGCTGGGTCGGCGGCAGATTTTTTTGGATTGTGATGTGATTGAGGCGGATGGGGGCACTCGGACGGCTTCGATTACGGGGGCGTTTGTGGCGTTGAAGCTGGCGGTGAGGCGGTTGATGGATGAGGGGCTTTTGAAGGAGAGTCCGTTGAAGGATGAGTTGGCTGCGATTAGCGTGGGGATTCATCATGGAACGCCTATTCTGGATTTGTGCTATCTGGAGGATGCCGCGGCGGAGGTGGATGCTAATTTTGTGATGACGGCTTCTGGGAAGATTATTGAGGTGCAGGGGACGGCGGAGGAGGAGCCGTTTTCAACGGATGAGTTGATGCAGATGTTGGGGCTGGCACAGAAGGGTATTGGGGAGTTGTTGGAGGCTCAACAGTCGATCTTTTCTTGNGGGAGTGGGGCTTAGAGGTTTTCGATTAGCTGGTCGGTGAATGCGGAGCAACTGAGGGGAGTTGCGTCTTCCATGAGTAGGGCGAAATCAGCGGTGACGGTTCTATTTTGGATGGTGGTGTTGATGGCTTGCAGTAGGCGGTCGGCGGCTTCGGTCCAGCCGAGGTAGCGCAGGAGCATTTCGCCGGAGAGGATGAGCGAGCAGGGGTTGACGATGTCTTGTCCGGCAATATCGGGGGCGGTTCCGTGGGTGGCTTCGAAGATGGCTTTTCCGTCGCGGTAGTTGATGTTGGCGCCGGGGGAGATGCCGATGCCGCCTACGCAGGCGGCGAGGGCGTCGGAGACATAGTCGCCGTTGAGGTTGAGGGTGGCGATCACGTCGTATTCTTGGGGTTTGAGCAGGATGTTTTGGAGGAAGGCATCGCAGATGCAGTCTTTGAGGATGATTTCGCGGCCGGTGTTGGGGTTGGTGAAGGTGTAGCATTTTTCGGTGCCGTGGTAGACGGCGCCAAACTCTTTTTCAGCCAAATCGATACCCCATTGGCGGAAGGCGCCTTCGGTGAATTTCATGATGTTGCCTTTGTGCACGAGGGTGACGGATTGGCGGTCGTTGCGGATGGCGTATTCGAGGGCGGCGCGGATGAGGCGTTGGGAGCCTTTGCGGGATACGGGTTTGACGCCGATGCCGCACTCTTGAGGATAGCGGATGCGGTTGACGTCCATTTCGTTTTGCAGGAAGTGGATGATTTTTTGGGCGCCGGGGGAGTCGGCTTCCCATTCGATGCCGGCGTATATGTCTTCTGAGTTTTCGCGGAAGACGACCATGTCGACCTGTTCGGGATTGCGGACGGGGGAGGGGACGCCTTTGAACCAGGTGACGGGGCGTTGGCAGACGTAGAGATCGAGTTCTTGACGGAGGGTGACGTTGAGGCTGCGGCGGCCTTTGCCGATGGGGGTGGTGAGGGGGCCTTTGATGGCGATGCGGTATTGGTTGATGGTGTCGAGTGTTTCTTGGGGCAGCCAGTGGTCGTCGCCATAGAGGTGAGCGGCTTTTTCGCCGGCGTAGATTTCGAGCCATTGGATGTGGCGGGTGCCGTTGTAGGTTTGTTGGATGAGGGTGTCGAGGGTGCGTTTCATGGCGAGGGTGATTTCGGGGCCGACGCCGTCGCCTGCGATGAAGGGGATGATGGGGTGGTCGGGGACGTTCAGTTTGCTGTAGGAGTGGATTTCGATGGGGGCGCCGTGGGTGGGGTGTTCAATTTTTGATGGGGTCATTTTGATCCTAGTGGGGGTTTCTGAATGCGTACCTATCCAAAAGATTTGGTTTGTGTATGTAAAGCAAAAGGAGTGTTGAACTCAGGAATATTTGCGTATGACGGCTTTGACGATGCCGCCGATGGAGAGGGAGCGTTCGGGACGGATGCGTTGATAGGCTTTGTTGGCGGGGTCGAGGTAGACGCCTTGTTTGTCTTTGCCGAAGTATTTCATGGTCCATTCGCCGTCGACTTGAGCGATGATGATGTCATTTTTTTTGGGTGGGTTGCCTTTTTCGACGAGGACGATATCGCCGGGGTGGATGCCGGCTTCGATCATGGAGTCTCCGCTGACGGTGAGTAGGTAGGTGGCTTCGGGGTTGCGAACTAGATATTGATCGAGGTTGATGGTGTCGATGAGTTCTTCTTCGGCGGGGGAGGGGAAGCCGGCTTGTACGGTGCCGAGCAGGCGGCTGCTGCCTGTTATTTTGGGGGTGAGGGTGAGGCGGCCGGATCTTTTTTGCTGTATGTAACCGAGTTGGATGAGTTTTTGGAGGGGGCCGTAGACAGCGTTTTTGGAGCGGTAGCCGAAGAGTTCAGCGAGTTCGGCGAAGGTGGGGTCTCGTTGTTCGATGGCATGGAAGGTGCGGAGTTGTTCTATTTTTTCGGCTATGTTGATGGTGCGGGGCATGGCATTTCCTTGGTTGGGTTGCTTGCACCTTATCTGAACGTTCGTTCAGTTTAAAAGCTATTTCTTTTTCGGATTTTTGCGGGAGTTGGTGGTGCGTTTTTGGCGATGGAGTTGCTGGGTTTGGTTGGATGTGAGTTTCCAGCGGTTTGAGGAGGGGGGGGCTTTCTTTTTGGTGGTGGCGGGGGCGGTGGCACCGGTGAAGTGCCGGATTTGTTCGCTGTGGTAGGGCTGTTGGGTTGAGAGGGGGAGTTCGGTGGCAAGGGTGTGCTGGATGTGGAGTAAGTATTTTTTTTCGGTGGGATCGCAGAAGTGGATGGCGTGTCCGGTGGCGCCGGCGCGGGCGGTGCGGCCGGTGCGGTGGATGAAGGTTTCGGCTTCGTTGGGGAGGTCGAAGTTGATGACGCAGTGAATGTCGTCGATGTGGATGCCTCTGGCGGCGAGGTCGGTGGCGATGAGAATGGGGGTTTGGGCGGTGCGGAATTGTTCGAGGCGTTGGTGGCGCAGGGCTTGGGATTTTTCGCCGTGGAGAACGGCGGCGGGGAGGTGGGCTTGTTGCATGCGTTCGGTGAGGCGATCGGCGCCGCGGCGTGTTCGGCAGAAGATGAGGGTGCGTTGGGGGGGTGTTTGGGTGAGGAGCCATTCGAGGAGGGCGAATTTATTGTTTTTTTCGACGTAGTAGAGGGTGTGTTGGATGGGGGCGGTGAAGGGGGTGTTGGGTTCGAGTTGGAGGGTTGTGGGTTTTTGGAGGATGTCGTGGGCGAGTTTGTGGGCTTCGGGGGGCATGGTGGCGGAGAAGAGGAGGGCTTGGCGTTGGGGGGGGAGTTGTTTGAAGAGGGTGCGGATGTTGGGGGCGAAGCCGAGGTCGAGCATGCGGTCGGCTTCGTCGACGACGATGTGGTGGGTTTCGTCTAGTTTGAGGGCTTTTTGGTTGAGTAGGTCGAGGAGTCGGCCGGGTGTGGCGATTAGGATGTCGGTGCCGGGGCGGAGGGTTTCGATTTGTTGAGTGGGGGGAACGCCGCCGTGGATGAGGGTGGTGATGAGGTCGACGTGGGGGGTGAGGTGTTGGATGGTTTGGTGGAGTTGGTGGGCGAGTTCGCGGGTGGGTGAGAGAATGAGGGCGCGGGTGCGGAGTTCGCGGGGGCGTTGCCAGTGGGTGATGAGTTGGTGGAGGAGGGGGAGGGCGAAGGCGATGGTTTTGCCGGTGCCGGTGGGGGCGGTGGCGATGAGGTCGTGTCCGTTGAGAATGGGCGGGAGGGCGGCGGATTGGATGGGGGTGGGTTGTTGATAGCCTAGCTGGTCAATGGCTTGTAGTAGGGGGGGGGCGATTTGGGATGTTTGGAAGCTGTCCATGTGGGAACATGCTACATGGGTGGGGGGTGGGGGGCTAGGTAAAAACAAGGAGTTGACGGGGCGTGGAGAAGATGTCGTAATGGATGGATAGAGAGGTTTGAAGTGAAGATTTTGGTAGCGCGTATTCCGGAGAGTGGATCGGTTCTGGAGGGATCAGAACCGGCGGAGGTGCTGGCGTGGGAGGATGAGCGTTTTGTCAGGAGCGAGGGGGACATTGTATATCGGTTTACGGTGGAGCGTGTTTCGGATGAGCTGATCGTGCAGGGTGCCTTGGATTTGGCGGTGGCGTTGCGGTGTTCAAGATGTGCTGAATTTTTCTCGACATCGATAGGGGTTTCCGATTTTCTACGCGCTTATCCGGCCCCGGAGGGAACGGATGAGGTGGATGCGACGGAGGATCTTCGGGAGGAGTTGTTGTTGCATGTACCGGCTTTTGCGGTTTGTTCGCAGGAGTGCTTGGGTATGTGCGCGCAGTGCGGGGTGAATTTGAACCGTGGCGCTTGCAGTTGTGAAGAGGATGCGGGGCCGAGCGCGTGGTCGGCGTTGGATTCGTTGGATTTATAGTTTGTGAAGGAGATTGATCATGGCAGTTCCAAAGAGAAAAACATCTAAAAGTAAGTCGTCCAGTCGGAAGGCTCAGAATATGAAGAAGCCGATCGCTCGTGCTTCTACTTCTCAATCGGGAGCCCCGGCGTTGCCACATCGTGTTTGTCCGAGTACAGGCACTTATAAGGGTCGACAAGTTATTTCGGTTGAAGTGTCGGAATAGTTTGTATGCGCATTTCTGTGGATGCGATGGGGGGCGATGACGCGCCGCGTGCGATTGTGGCGGGTGCGTTGCTGGCGGCGCGTGAGCTGGAGGGGTTGGAGCGACTGATTCTGGTGGGGAACCGTGAGGCGATTGAGCGGGAGTTGGCTGATTCGAAGCAAGCGGTTCCGGCGTGTATTGAGATTGAGCATGCGTCGGAGATAGTGGGGATGGGAGAGGCTCCGGCGACGGCTATCCGGCGTAAAAAAGACTCTTCGATTGCTCGGTCGATTGATCTGGTGAAAGAGGGGCGTGCGGATGCGGTTTTTTCGGCGGGTAATACGGGAGCGGCTGTAGCGGCGGCTACGTTGAAATTACGGACCCTGAAGGGCGTTTCGCGTCCGGCGATTGCAACGGTTATTCCGACATCTCAAAAGCCGTATGTGTTGTTGGATGCGGGGGCGAATCCGGATAGTACTCCGGAAATGCTGCAGCAGTATGCGGTGATGGGCAGTATCTATTCGAGCGAAATTTTGGGCGTGGCTTCGCCTCAAGTCGGGTTGTTGAGTATCGGCGAGGAGGAGGCGAAGGGCAACGATACGACGAAGAAGAGTTTTGCGCTGTTAGAGCAGGCGCAGTTGCATTTTGTGGGGAATGTGGAGAGTCGGGATCTGTTTACGGGCCAGGTGGATGTGGCGGTGTGTGATGGGTTTGTGGGGAATGTGGTGTTGAAGACAACGGAGGCGGTGGCGAGTATGATTTCGTCGTGGCTGAAGGAGTTGTTTCGCAAGACGCCGTTGCGGGTGTTGGGGTATTTGTTGTCGCGCGGGGTGTTTAAAGAGGTGAGAAGGAAGACCGATCCGTCTTGTCATGGGGGAGCTCCGTTGTTGGGGGCGAATGGGGTGGTGGTGATTGGGCATGGTTCGTCTAATCAGGAGGCAGCGTTTAATGGCATTCGGGTGGCGATGGAGGCGGTAAGCCATGAGGTGAATCATTTGATCGAGGATGCGTTGGAACGGATTGCGGCGGTGAATGAGTAGCGAATGAGTGTGGGGCGTACAGTTTCAATTGTGGGGACGGGTTCGTATGTGCCGGAGCGGGTGGTGACGAATGATGATCTGGCGGCATTGGTTGATACGTCGGATGAGTGGATCTATAGCCGGACGGGGATGAAGGAACGGCGGATTTGCGCGGAGGATCAGGCGACATCGGATTTGGGTGCGGCGGCGGCGCGGGCGGCATTGGCGAATGCGGGTGTGGCAGCGGCGGAGATTGATTTGTTGATTGTGGCGACGTTGTCGCCGGATATGTTTTTCCCGAGTACCGCTTGTTTTGTGCAGGATCAGATCGGGGCGGTGAATGCGTTTTGTTATGATTTGGGGGCGGCGTGTTCGGGGTTTTTATATGCGATAGAGAATGCGCGGGCGCAGATTGCGTGCGGAGCGGTGGAGACGGCGCTGGTGGTGGGGGCGGAGAAGATGAGCGCGTTTCTGGATTGGGACGATCGGTCGACTTGTATTTTGTTTGGAGATGGAGCGGGTGCGGCGGTGATGCGGGCGAGTGATTCGGGGCGGGGGGTGATGCCGGCGGTGATGGGTTCGGATGGTTCGTTGGCGGATTTGTTGTGGACGCCGGGGGGCGGGAGTCGGAATCCGATCTCTCATGAGATGGTGGATCGGAAGGAGCATTTTATTCGGATGCAGGGACGAGATGTGTTTAAGCATGCGGTCACGCGGATGGGCGATGCGGTGATGGCGGCGTTGGAGCAGAATGATGTGGCGGTCGATGAGGTGTCTTGTTTTATTCCGCATCAGGCGAATATTCGGATTATTGATGCGATTGCGAAGCGGTTGGGAGTGGAGGATCGGATGTTTTCCAATGTGGAGAAATATGCGAATACGTCTTCGGCGGCGCTGGCGATTGCGTTGGATGAGGCGGCGCGTGAGGGGGTTCTGAAGGCGGGAGATTTGGCGGTGCTGACGGTGTTTGGCAGTGGCTTTACATGGGGAGCGAATGTGTTGGAGTGGGGAGGGTAGCATGCGGGCGATAGTTTTTCCGGGACAGGGTTCTCAGGTAGTGGGCATGGGACAGGATTTGGCGATTGCGTTGCCGGTTTGCGGTGAGTTGTTCGAGCGGGCGAATGAGGTGGTGGGATACGATTTGCGGGCGGTCTGTTTTGAGGGGCCGCAGGAGGAGTTGAATCTTTCGCACCATGCGCAGTTGGGAATTTTTGTGGCGAGTGTGGCGGCGTTTCGGGCGATGGAGGCGCGTGGATTGCGGGGGGCGATCGATGTGTTGGCTGGCCATAGTTTGGGGGAGTGGACGGCGCTGCATGTGGCGGGTGCGGTTGGATTTGAGGATACGGTGCGAATTTTGCAGGCGCGGGGGGCATTTATGCAGGCGGCCTGTGAGCAGATGCCGGGGGCGATGCTGGCGGTGATGAATCTGTCGGGGGAGGAGCTGGTGAGGATTGCGGAGCAGGCGGGGTGTTATGTGGCGAATTTTAATTCGCTTTCGCAGACGGTTCTTTCGGGNTCTGCGGAGGCGATTGAGCGGGCGGAGATGCTGGCGTCAGAGGCGGGGGCAAAGCGGGTGGTTCGGTTGCCGGTGGCGGGGGCGTTTCATTCGCCTTTGATGGCGGCGGCGGGGGAGCAGATGGCGGATTTTCTGGCGTCGGTGGAGTGGGGCGAGCTTTCGGTTCCGGTGCTTTCGAATGTGACGGGTGAGGTGCATGTTGCAGCGGAGTTGAAGGATCGGATGGTGGAGCAGATTACTTCTTCGGTTCGCTGGGTGGCGTGTGTGCAGGCGTTGGCTGCGGCGGGCGTGTTGGAGGTGGTGGAGTGTGGACCGGGGCGGGTTTTGGCGGGGCTGATAAAGCGTATTGACAAGAATCTGGCAGTTCGTAACATCGGTTCATTAGTGGATTTGAGTGAGTGAGGTGATTGAGGTGTTTGAATTAGACGGTAAATGTGCGGTGGTAACGGGGGCGGCTCGTGGGTTGGGNCAGGCGATTGCGGTGAAGCTGGCGGCGGCGGGCGCGGATGTGGCGTTGTGTGATTTGCAGGTAGCGTGGCTGGAGGATTCGGCGGCGCAGGTGCGGGCGCTGGGTCGACGGGCTGAGGTGTATGGGGTGAATGTGGCAGATGGGGAGAGTGTGGCGGCTGGGGTGAAGGCGATTGAGTCGGATTTTGGTGCGATTGATGTGTTGGTGAATAATGCGGGGATCACCAAGGATGGGTTGCTGATGCGGATGAGCGAGGCGGATTGGGATGCGGTGTTGGATGTGAATTTGAAGGGAACGTTCCTCTGCACGAAGGCGGTGATGCGGGGTATGATGAAGCAGCGGGCGGGTTCGATTGTGAATATTGCTTCGGTCATTGGATTGATGGGAAATGCGGGGCAGGCGAATTATGCGGCTTCGAAGGGGGGCGTGATTTCGTTTAGCAAGTCGGTGGCAAAAGAGGTGGCTTCGCGAAATGTGCGTTGCAATGCAGTGGCTCCTGGCTTCATCCGGACGGCGATGACGGATGCGTTGGAGGAGGATGTGCAGGCGAAGATGAAGGAGTTGATTCCGTTGGCGCGGTTTGGTGAGCCGGCGGATGTGGCGCATGTGGTTCTGTTTTTGGCGAGTGATGCTTCGGCGTATGTTACTGGACAAGCACTCTCGACATGTGGCGGAATGGTTATGTAATATGCTGATGTTTTAATACTAAAGGAGACAAGAAATGGCACTCGAAGATAAGGTTAAGGATATTATTGTTGAACAGTTGGGCGTGGAGGCGGATCAGGTGAAGACAGAGGCTTCGTTTATTGAAGATCTCGGAGCTGACTCGTTGGATACGGTTGAGCTGGTGATGGCTTTTGAGGAAGAGTTCGGAGCGGAAATTCCGGATGAGGACGCAGAGAAGTTGACTTCGGTTGGCGGTGTTGTGAGCTACTTGAAAGAGAAGGGTTTCGAATAATTTTTTCTCTTTCCAAAAAGGGGCCGGATCGTCTGTGGGTGAGCAGGTGTCCGGCTGTTTTTATTTTGGCAGGCGGTAGGCGAGGAGATGGATATGCGTGGACGTGAGGTAGTGGTTACGGGTATGGGTGTGGTGTCGCCGATTGCCAGTGAGCTGAATCTCTTTTGGGAGGGGATTTTGGCGGGGCGCTCGGGGATTGCTCGGGTGGAGAGTATGGAGGATATTGATCAGTATCCGGTTCAGATTGCGGGTGAGGTGCGGGATTTAGAGGTGGAGAAATATGTGGAGGCGAAGGAGGCGCGTAAGATGGATCCGTATACGGTCTATGGAATGGCGGCGGCTTCGATGGCTGTAGACGATGCGGGGTTGCATGAGGGGTCGTTTGATCCGGAGCGGACTGGGGTGTTGGTGAGCTCGGGTATTGGGGGCATGCAGTATTTGCAGCGGCAGCATAAGCGAGCATTGGAGGGGGGACCCAAGCGGGTTTCGCCGCAATTGATTCCGCAGATGATAACGAACATTTTATCGGGGTATATTTCGATCAAGTATGGGTTTAAGGGGCCGAATTTTTGTATCACGAGTGCGTGTGCTTCGGGGACGCATTCGATTGGTGAGGCGGCGCGGATGATTACCTATGGCGATGCAGATGTGATGTTGGCCGGGGGGTCGGAGGCTTCGATTGAGTTGTTGGGGGTGGCTGGTTTTGCGGCATTGCGGGCTACGAGTCGGCGGAATGATGATCCNGAAGGGGCATCGCGTCCGTTTGATAAGGATCGGGATGGGTTTGTGATGTCGGAGGGGGCGGGGGTGTTGGTGCTGGAGAGTCGTGAACATGCTGAGGCGCGGGGGGCAACAATTTACTGCTCGGTAGCGGGATATGGCCGGACGGGTGATGCGTTTCATATTACGGCACCGGATGAGTCGGCTGAGCAGTCGGCTCGGGGTATGGCGTTGGCGGTTGAGGATGCGGGATTACGGCCGGAAGATATTGATTACATCAATGCTCATGGAACCTCGACTCCCTATAATGATAAGGGGGAGACGAAGGCCATTAAGCGGGTGTTTGGTGAGCGTGCGTATGATGTGGCAGTCAGTTCGAGTAAGTCGATGACGGGGCATATGTTGGGCGCAACGGGTGCTGTGGAGTCGATTGTGTGTGCGTTGGCGATTCGGGATGGGGTGGTGCCTCCGACGATTAATTATACGACGCCGGATCCAGACTGTGATTTGGATTATGTTCCAAATGAGAAGCGGTCGATGGAGGTGCGGGCAGCGCTGAATAATTCTCTGGGTTTCGGGGGGCATAACACGACGTTGTGCTTCACGAAGACGGTGTGATGAATGGTGATGGCTGAGGGCGGTGGGTGATGCTGGGGGTGGCGGAACTACTGTTGCTGGGTCTGTTGGCGGAGTTGATTTTTCGTCGGTTGCGGCTGCCAGGCTTGATTGGNTTATTGTTGGTTGGGCTGGCGGTGGGACCTCATGCATTGGGTTGGGTTTCGCCGGGGTTTCTGGCGGCTTCAGATGAGCTGAGAATGCTGGCGTTGGTGGTGATTTTGTTGCGGGCGGGCTTGCAGATTGATCGTCGGTCTTTGAACTCGTTGGGGCGTCCGGCGTTTTTGCTTTCGTTTTTTCCGGGTGTGTGTGAGGGGGTGGCGATTTTTTTTCTGGCTCCGCTGTGGACACCGTTGAGTTCGTTAGAGGCGGGATTGTTAGGNTTTGTTTTGGCGGCGGTTTCACCAGCGGTGGTGGTGCCGATGATGATTGATCTGCAGGAGCGGGGGCTGGGTGTTAAGAAGGGGATTCCAACGATGGTGCTGGCGGCCAGTTCGGTGGATGATGTGGTGGCAGTGGTTATTTTTTCGGTGTTGTTGGGAGTGTATGTGGAGGGCGGGGACGTGGTATCTCGGTTGATGGTTGAGTTGCCCTTTTCTTTGGTGAGTGGGGTGGCAGTGGGTGTGGGGTTGGGGGTGGTGTTGGTGCTGCTGTTTGATCGGTTTAACCCGCGTGCCACGAAGCGGTTGATTGGAGTATTGGCGGTTTCGATTGTATTGATTCAGGTGGAGCGCTGGCTGGTGAGTATGAATATCTGGTTTTCGGCTCTGTTGGCGATTGTGACAGCTGGTATTGTGATGCTGGAGCGGCGGGAGGCGATGGCGCATGAGTTGTCTGAGAAGCTGGGTAAAGTATGGATATTTGCGTCGGTGCTGTTGTTCATTCTGATTGGGGCGCAGGTAGACATTGGTCTGGCCTGGGAGGCGGGTGGTGTGGCGGTAGGGTTGGTGTTGTGCGGCTTGTTGGTGCGGAGTGCGGCGGTGCTTGTGTCGGTGATGGGAACATCGTTGACGGTTCGGGAGCGTTTTTTTGTGATGGTTTCGTTCTGGCCGAAAGCAACGGTTCAGGCGGCGATTGGAGCGGTTCCGTTGGCGGTGATGCTGGAGCGGGGTTGGGATACGACGGCGGGAGAGTGGATTTTGGCGGTGGCGGTGGTAGCTATTTTGATTACGGCTCCGGCGGGGGCTTTGGCTATTCGATGGAGTGCACATCGCTGGTTACACTCTTCGCGATAAGGTTTTCGTTAATAAGCCTTGAATTTCGAATTAGCAGAGAAGATTATTGGTACTCTTAACTGGTCTAGTTCTGCGTGCCAATGGAGTGATAAAGCAGGGTGAGATTTTCAGTGATAGGAGTGATTTTAAGATGGGTTTAAGAAGTTTAGTTCTAGGATTTTCTATTGCATTGATAGGGATGCATGGTTGGGTGCCAGTTGCTGTGGGACAGGATGTGAGCACGGCGGGTATTACAGATCTTTTTGCTCAAGCGAATCTGGCATTGCAACGGGGGGATTATCAGGCGGCGATTCCTGCGTTGGAAGAAGTGGTGAAACGTACGGCAGGCATTGAACATGNTGAGGGAAAGCAGACGTGTCAGACGTGTCGTTTCCAGTTGGCGCGGGCTTATTACCAAGTGGGTTCTACGGCGGCTGGGCTTGAGGTGATTGAAGCTTATTTGGAGAGTGAACCGCGAAATAAAGAGGCGTTGATGCTGCGGATGCAGGCGCAGGGGTACTTTGAGACAGAGGAGTGGGAGAAGGTTCAGACGGCGGCGGAGCGCTTGTTGGGTTTGGTGAAGTTGACGAGTGAAGATACGTATAACGGTAATTTGCTGCTGGGTCAGGCGTTGTTTCGTTTAGAGCGTTGGTCGGAGTGTTTGGACCCATTGGGTGTTGCTGCGANGAGTGCTACTGATGAACGGACGCGGAATTTGTGTAATATTATGTCGGTTCGTGCGTTGGTAGAGGCTGAGAATTGGTCGCGATTGTTTGGATTGGTTCCGCAGTTATACCGTACCGATGCGAAATATGATATCACGTTGAATCTGACGTTGATGCGGGCGGGAAAAGCGCGGTATGAGGCGGAGGATTATCTGAATGCGTTGCTTTTGTATCGAATGGTTCTGCCGCGAAATTCATTGCTAGACTTTACGGATAAGAAAATCGCAGGGCTTCAGCAAAAGTTGGATGCGGACAAGCGGGTGGGTATACAGTCGTCTGCTGTAGCCACGCGACAGGCTGAAATTGATGGGTTGGTTGAGTCGAAATCGGTGTTGGTTGATTTGCCGGCGTATGAGGATGAGGTGACGTTTCGTATCGGTCAGATTTATGCAGAGATCAAACGCTATTGGGAGGGGTTTGTTCTCTTTGATAAGTTGTATCGGCAAGATCGGAGTAGTGAGATCGGGGAAGCGGCGATGTTGCAGTCGGTGCTGGTTTTATATGATGTGAAAGAAATAGCGCGGGCGGAAGAGCGGATTGTTACCTACCTGAATGAGCAACCCGATGGGCAATATGCGCGGACCTTGCTTTCGCTGAAGATGCGAGATAATTTGGTGAAGCAGGAATTTGGCGATGTGGTGGGCATGAAAAGCAATATGGATATGATTCCTGAATCATCCGATCTGGATGAAAATGCTTTGCAGGCGGATCTACATTATATGATGGCATTCGGTCTGTTTCAGAATCGAGATTATGCGGATGCAGAGGCTGAGTTTAGTGCGATTTTAAGTGGGTTTGAGAATAGTATTCATTTTAACGATGCGCGTTACTATCGGGGGATGACGCGGATGTTACAGGCCAAGTATGCGGAAGCGCTCAGCGATTTTGAGGGCTATCGGGAGCTGAATAGTAGTGGTGAGCATGCGGCGGCAGCTCTTTTTCGGATGGGTGTCTGCCGATTTGGTTTAGAGGAGATTGACGCAGCAGAAGCGTTTTTCTCTGAGTTTATTGCGACCTATCCCGAGGACATCCTTGTCTCGGAAGCGTATAGCATGCGTGGGGATATCGAGGCTTCGAAGCAGAGCACGGTTGAGGATCCGAATCCATTGGATCGAGCGGTAGCGGATTATCGCAAGGGCATCAACACGGCAACGGCTCCACTGCAATCATCTTATGCCGCTTTTCAAGCGGCTAAAGTGTATAAGCTTGAGGGACGCTGGGAAGATATCATTGAGCTGATGAACTATTATCTGGATCGCTGGGAGGAGCTGGCGAACATTTCAGAGGCAACGTTCTGGTTGGGACAGGCGCAAATTGAGATGGGCGAAATTGACGAGGCGGTGGATGCCTATGTGAATACGATTGAGCGGTTTGGTAATGATCTCCAGCAGGAGGGGGTCGATAAAATCATCCTGGAGCTCAAACGTGTTGCCGAGCGGTTGATGGAGAACGAGGAGATTGAGTTTTTGGCAGACCGCGTTCGTTCCATGGGAGAAGATTTGGGGAGTTCACAACCGGTGTTACAGCTTCGGCTCCGGTCGCTGGAGTCGATGTTGAACGGCACGCAACTGGCATTTGGCAAAATTTTGATTGAGGATGGGGTGGCATTAGCGGAGCTTTCGCCGGTGGGATTGGCGCTAGTGTGTGATGCGGCGGTGGAATCGGCCCCAGAAAAAGTGACGGAAATTTCGTCCTATTTTATGGCGTCGTATGAGGAGTCAGAGTTGCTTTGGAAGGCATATCGGGCTCGAGCGGTATTGTTGCAGCAGGCGGGATCACTGGATGAGCTGATGGGGGTTATTGAGGAGGCTCAGGGATTGTTTGGAGCGGATCCCTACATGGACTGGGCGCAGTTGATGAAGGCGGAAGCACAAGCGGAGATGGCGGATTATGAGGGGGCTGAGGAGTCATACAATATGATCCTGGGCGTTGCTGAGTGGCGGGGTGCCACGTATGCGAAGGCCATGATTGGGCTGGGAAATTGTCGATTACAACAAGATGAGTTGGAGAAGGCACACTCGTTCTTTCAGCGCGTTTATCTTCTGTTCAAAGGATATGATGATGGACTGTGGGCGGCAAAAGGGTATTTGGCTGCAGCGCAGACGTTGGAAACACTCGGTCGGGAAGATGAGGCGCGTAGCACGCTGCAGGCGATGTTAGATGATTCATATACTCAGTCGCATAGGTTAGCGAGTGAAGCACGTGAGCGGTTGGAACGATTGTAGGAGAGCGTTTGATGAAGAATTTTTTGCGTATAGGTTTGGTGTTGGTGCTGATGGTGGCGTCTACGGTTGAGGCTGCTCCCTTGTCGGCAGAATTGGTGATGTCGGGTGGACGGACGTGGCGTGGAACGTTGTTGAAGCGCGATGGCGAATGGATTGAATTTTCAACGGGTGTTTCGGCGCGTCCGATTCGGTTGGGTGCTAGTACGATTGAGAAAATTAACTATGATGTTGAGCTGAATTTGGATCGTCTGCTGGAGCTGAAAGAGAATCGGGAGTTTGATCAACTCATTTCGAGTTTGAATGAAGTGCTGAAGCCGTTTGAGCCGTATGGGGATATCCCGTCCAATTTGACACGATATCGTGCGTTGTTGATGGAGCTCTATTTTTTAACGGAAGAGTTTGATCAAACACTGACGTATGCGAAACAGATCGAGGCGGATGCGGGCGATGACGGGGAGGCAGTGGAAAATGCGCAGACGTATCAGGCGTTGGCTCTGATTGAGAGCGGTCGGTCTGATGAGGCGGATGCGCTGATGAGTCGCTTGGGGTGGTTGGATGATTTAGGTGAAGATTCTGATCCGAAGCAGTTGTTTCTGGGCGCTAAATTGATGAGTGTGAAAAAGGATTTCAATCGTGCGATGGAGCTGGTGGCATATGTGATTGCCTTTAATTCGCAGAATACAGAGTGGATGCAACCGGCGGAGCTGTTTTGTGCAGAGGTGTATACGGAGTTGGGGATGTATGAATCCGCGGAAGAAGTGATTCGCCAAATTGAGCTGTTATACCCGAATACACCTGAGTATGATAAATCAATTATATTGAAAGAAAAAGTAATGGAGATGAGGGCGTTACAAGCCCTCGAACAGAATAGTTAATTTTATTAATGACAGGAGAACAGTGAATATGAACGGGAAAAAATATTGGGGCATGGTGTTTTTGACAATGATAGTGATGACGGCATCAGTTTTTGCCCAAGCTGAGGGAACCATCACGGAGGAGAAAACCACATTGTGGCAGATGATTCTGCAGGGTGGTTGGGCGATGATTCCGTTGGGATTGATGTCAACAGCGATGGTCTATTTTATTGTGCAAAATTCGTTGGCACTGCGCGAGAAGGTGTTGTTGCGCCCTGATATGTTGCCAGACTTTATTGCGCTGATGAAGGATAAGAAGATCGTGGAGGCTCATACACTTTGCAAAGAGAATGAGACCTTATTCACGTATGTCTTTCAGGCTGGGCTGGAGCGTTGCTCAACTACGCGTGAAATCAATTTTGGCAAAGTGAAAGAGGCGATTGAAGAGGCGAGCACGGAGGAAGTTACGAGCTACATGAAGCCGATCGATTACCTTTCCATTATTGGGGCAACGGCTCCGATGTTGGGACTGCTGGGTACGGTTTCAGGTATGATTAAGGCGTTCCAAACGATCGGTTCGCAGGGCATGGGAAAACCGGAAGTGTTGGCGGGTAACATTGGTGAGGCACTGGTTACGACCGCTACGGGGTTGATCATTGCGATTCCGGCGATGCTGTTCTATTACTATTTCCGCAATAGTTTTATCAAAACGACGGCATCATTGGGTCGTAATATCGGCGGATTACTTGATACGCTTGAAACCGGTGAGCTTCCGTTGGGTTTTGGTGAGTCGTCTGAGTAAGCATCGCGTAAAAAGCTACCTGAGAGGTATAGCATGAAACTAAAATTACCAGCCCGCGAAGACGCTGCGGTGGATATGGCGCCGATGATTGACCTTGTTTTCCTGTTGTTGATCTTCTTCATGGTTGCATCGGTGGTGACGGAGCTGGAAAAAGTGGAAGTGGAAATCCCGGAATCAAATTATGCTAAAGTACCGGAAGATACCAAAGGGCGTATGATGCTTTCGGTGGATGCCAATAACCAGATCTATGCGGGCACCTTGGCGGTGACTATTGAGGAGCTGAAGAGCTTGATTGATACGGAGTTGGATGCAAATCCGGATTTGCGTGTCTTGATTCGAGCGGATCAGTTAGTGGAGTATAAAACCTGTAAAGAGATCATGATTGCGTGTGGTGAAGTGGGCGCAACGGATTTGATCTATGCAACGTTTGAGGAATAAGCGATGAAGCTACTTGATGAAATGATAAACAAGAAGGCGGAATTGCAAATTGCTCCGCTGATTGATGTGGTCTTCTTGCTGTTGATCTATTTTATGGTGACGGCTTCTTTGATTAAGAAAGAGGCTGATTTGGGATTTATGCTTCCGGCCAAGGTCGATGTCCCCGAATCCCTTGACATCCCGATTGAGGTGTTGATTGAGGTTTCGGAGTTGGGTGACATTCTGATTGAGGGAATGGTTTTCGGCAAGGATGAGAGTAATTTAGACGATTTGATCGGTCAGCTGCTTTCCCTTAAGGAGGCTGCGGATTCTTCGGGCAGTGAATTGATTGTGAATATTTTACCGGCGGATAAAGCGCTTCATGGTCGGATTATCAATGTGATGGATGCGTGTGCGGCGGCCAATGTTAAGAATATGTCGTTTAGCATGGCGATGTGAGGAGAGTGATTTTTCATGGGGTTAAGATCATTACGATCCAGGCACACGAAGTCTAGCGCAGCGTTGGTCAGCCTAGGTATTCACGCGTTGTTAATCGTGGTGGCGCTCTCGTTTGTGGCGGTAACAGTCATTGAAAAAGAGGAGCAACAGTTCGAGGCGAAGCCGGTCAAACGACCGGTTCAGAAGCTTCGTAAACTCAAGGTGCCGGTTAAAAATTCTAAAAAGAAGCCCAAGCCCAAGCTCCGGAAACAGATTGTTGTTAAAAACCTGAATCGGAAAACACCGTCATTCAAGATGCCTGAAATTCGGGGTGTTAAAGGGGGGCTGGGTGCAGCTGGTGATGGCGGGGGAGGCATGGAGACCATTGGGTTTAGTATGCCCGAACTGGATTTTTTTGGAACCAAAGCAAAAGGCGAAAAGGTCTGTTTTTTGGTGCATTTTGGTCCGGCGACCATGTCGGTCTTTCAAGATGGAAAAACGTCGTATACACCGTTTTCAAGAATGACAGCGTTAACCATTCGGAATCGATTAGCGGAGTTAATTAGTGGGTTACCTGCGTATACGTTGTTCAACGTGGCGGCTTATTATGCTGGTGATACGTGGGCGCTTTCGCCCTCTATGCTGCCGGCGAATCCGTCGAATAAGGAGCGGGTATTGGATTGGATGGAGCCGGTGAACCCCCTAGAGGGTCAGTATCAGCACTGTTTTCAGATTCCATCGGGTGCACGTAGTGCGGTGAATCGAGCCCAGAACAACTGGCCCACTCGAGTGGCGGATGAACTTCCTTTTTATGCGCCGAAATGGGTCTATCCATACGAGGTGGATGAGCGTTATCGGAAAAAATATGCGAGTGATGCGCCCGAATTTACGATGAGTAAGCAAGCCAACCCGTCGTATAGCATTGGACCGGCATTCATGCATTGGGGTCGTGCAGTTGCTTGGGCATTGCTGGAACAAAAGCCGGATACGATATTTATCCTGACGACTAACTATATTGATGGTTGGTCGGTTAACGATAATAATATCCCCCAAGGGAATAGTGCGCGACTGATCAGGGAAAATGAGCCGGATAAAACGGCGCGCGCATTTGCGTTAATGATGCGAGATGTGTATGGACCGGATAAAAAGGCTTGGCCGAGTGTGAATGTGGTGGTGTTAACACCCGCAGGTAGAAGCACGGATGGTGCGTATCGGACGCTGAATCAGGAGTTTAATAAGATTTATCGTTCGTTCGGAGGACAGGGTTCGGTCATTGAGGACATCAAAGATTATATGAACGATGAAGAGAAAGAGCTCTATAATCAATATCGCAGTCAGTACGCCGGTCAGTCTGAGTAATCGCTAAGGTTTAGAGTACTTCAGTAAAGGTTTTCAGCCCTGCTTTTTTCGCGGACTCGTGATCACATAACACGGCTAGTCGGGGTGTTGCAAAGGCGCGTGTAAGCAGTTCTCCAAATTGATTGAAGTGGCTTTGGTTGGTTGAGAGAACCTGATCGCGGAACTGTTGCCGCTGTTCATCTGTATAACCTATTAGATATCGTTTGGTGCTGGTGAGTGCGTTGGCGTCGGGCAAGAGATGGCTATCGAGTTGTCCGATCGCTCCAATGAGAGCCCGTGTTAATTCAGCTTCGTCGAGTTTGAGGTCTTGGAGGAATTGACCGGTTTGTTGATAGACCCAGATGGATTCTTCTAGATTGGGATCGCGATATGATGCGAACGAGAAGGTTCCGGAGCGTTGGTCGAAGGCACACATACCGCCGTAAGCACCGCCTTGAACACGGATTTTTTCCCATAGCCAAGCGGTTTGGAGATAGCGTGTGATGACGAGCGATGAGCCATGAAGTTGATACCCGTGGGTATAGAGGTTCGCGGCAGCTCCGACAAAATTGATACGACTTGGAACGAGAAGTGCTTCGGAAGCGGGATAGGGTTGGGTAGTGCGTTCGGTGGGGGTTGCAGATGCCGTGGGGAGTTGTGCGGCGAACTGTTCGATTTTGGGTGTTATGCTTTTTAAGGCGGCTGCATCGGCCGTGATATTGATGAGAAGGCCGTTTTTGGAAATTAATTTTTGATGGATCGTATGAAGACGTTTTTCTACGGCGGGCCAGTTGGTTTCGATTTCTTGAAGCAACTGGCGGGCAAAAAAGAGCGCGTCGATGCCGCCGATTTGTTCGGTGATTGTGTGGGCGGGATGGTCATGGGCTTTTAGGCGGGTCATCACGGCAGAGTGGCCGCGGGGAATAACGGAGCTTTCGATGTCGGCTTTGTGTTCGAGAACAATTTGCTTAAAGCGTTCGGCGTTGTCGAATCGGGGGCGAAGGAGGATGTCGGCATAGATGGCCAGTAGCTCATCGGTTTTGGAGAGCATGCATTTTCCGCGAATGAAGAAGCGCAAAACACTTTCGTTTTGCTTTTCGTGCGGCACGGTGTAGGGGGTTCCGTAGATTCCGCCGGTTTGGGTGGCAATGCGTTGNGAGAGTTGGCTGTAGTCCTCTTTTTCGGTTCCCATTTCAAGGTATAGGTTGCCGAGAAGGGAGGTGTAGGGTATTTCGTCTTTGNTTAATACATCGAGGTTTATNCCGAAGTCGAAATATAGGATGCCGTTTGTGAAGAGGGGGTGTTGCAGAATGGTGAGGTCTTGGTGTGTGTGTTGTTGGCGGGCTNGGGATTTAACTGTGGGCTCGAGGTCGGTACGATTGAGCAGGGGCAGCGTGGCGATNGCGGCTTCGGAATCGGGGGTTTCTTGTAGGGTTAGCAGGTCTTTTGTTTGTTGCTGAATTTCGAGAAGCTGNTCGGGTGACATCTGTTCTTTGAGCCGAGCGAGTTTTTGTTCTTCGGCGGTTTCNATTTCGGCGGCGAGGTTTGGATCGGGTTGCAGGGTGACGGTGGAGCGGTGGTTGTTTTCGAGAAAGTGTGTGCGAATCAACTCTTCGAAGAAGCCGGATTGTTGGGCGGCGGTTTTGATCTGTTGCAGGGGTTTTTCGAAGGCGATGAGTTCGAGGGGGTCGGCTCCGTATATCCAGCCGTTTAAGGATTTTAGCCAGAGGGCAAGCCCACGGGGGAAGCCGCCAGAATTGTTTTCGCGTAGGTCAAATTCGAAACTGTTAAGGGCCGCTTCGATATCTTGCTTGTCGATGCCGTTTGTAGTGAGTTGTTTGAGGGTNTCGAAGATGAGCGTTTCCGCTTTTTCGAGGTTTTNGTTTTGGACTCCTTTGAGACCGACACTGAAGACCATCTGTTTCAGGTGGGTTTCGAGTCCNCCACCGGTTAGGTCTTCGCCGAGTCCGGATTCGATAAGGGCTTTTCGTANGGGGGAGGCGGGGGTGCCGAGCAGGATGTGATCGAGAAGGGTGAAGCGGAAGTGGGTTTCGGCAGTGGTGGGGGATGGAAGTACCCAGTTGAGCGTGAACATGGGGGTGGGGTCGGGTTCGTTTTCGGAGACGGCATAGGAGCGTGTAACGCGTTTGGGTTGGGNGAAGGCTGGTTGAAGCTCAATGGTGGAGGCGGGGANTATCTTGGTATAGGTGTCGAGATAGTCGCTTAGGAGTTGTAGGCGTTGTTCTTCGGGGTCGTCGCCGTAGAAAACGATGCGGGCATTGGAGGGGTGATAGAGAGTGGTATGAAATTCTTGGAAGGCTTCATATGTTAGCTGAGGAATGATTTCTGGCTTGCCGCCGGAGTCGAGTCCATAGGTGGTGTCGGGAAAGAGGGATTGCTGGGAGGCTTCCATGAGAACGGATTCTGGGGAGGAGTAGACCCCTTTCATTTCGTTATAGACGACTCCTTTGTATTCGAGGGGGTGATCGAGTTCTTCCAGGTGGTAGTGCCAGCCTTCCTGCATGAAAAAGTCGGGGGTAATGCGGGGTTTGAATACTGCNTCGAGATAGACACCGACGAGGTTATGAAAGTCTTTTAGGTTNGTGCTGGCGACGGGGTAGCAGGTTTTATCGGGATAGGTGAAGGCATTGAGGAAGGTTTGGAGGGAGCCTTTGAGCAGTTGGACGAAGGGGTCTTTGACGGGATATTTTTCTGAACCGCAGAGGACGGTATGTTCCAGGATGTGGGCAATGCCGGTTGAGTCTTGGGGCGGGGTTCTAAAGGCAATGCCAAAGCATTTGTTTTCGTCGTTGTTTCGGAGAGAGAGGATTTCGGCTCCGGTGGGNAGGTGTTCGTAAATAATGGCGGTTGTATCCAGTTCGGGGACATAGGTTTCGCGGAGTTGTTTAAATGTGTTCATCNGTTGATTCTTTCGGTTGTGGCTTTTGGTTAGGGTCTCTTANGGTGTTTGATTTTGGGAGGAAAAAGTGAGNTCAGTCCAGACTTCGGCCTGAGGGTGGTGGCGTAGAATGATGCCGGCGGGGATGGTTTCGGGTTGGTGGCGTAGGATCGTGAGAATATCGCGTTTGCTTTCACCGGTGGCGATGAGGAGGATGCGTTGGACGCGGTGGATAAACGTTGCGCTGACGCTGATGCCGTGTAGGCCGTCTGGACGGTCGGTGTGTAATGTGNAGCGTGGCGATGGATCGTGGGCGTGATCGGTGGAGAAGATGCCGGCNGTATGTCCGTCGGATCCGATGCCGAGTAGTCCGAGGGTGGGTTGTTGGAAGGATTCGATCTCAGTTGCGAATTGTTGGGTGGCTTCTTCGGGGTCGAGTTCTGTCTGGACGGCATGGAATTGTTGTGTGCAGTTAAGGGCCTGAAGCATGGGTTGCAGATTATGAGCGTTGTTTTTTGGTGAAGTGGCGGGAACACAGCGTTCGTCGCTGAGGAAGAGATGGCATTCGGGGTGAACAGACAGGGGATGCTGAGCGATTTGGTTGTAGGTTTTATATGGAGTGGTGCCGCCGCTTAGCATTATGTGACCGGGTTGTTGTAGATGTGATGTGAGGGTATCTGCGAGTTGTTNTGTTAGTTCTTCTTCAGAGGAAAAGGTTCGAAATGAAAGCATGGTTCTTCCTTAAATTTAAGNAAGGGATTATANGAATGTGGGAACGGATTGCAATCGTTGAGCGTTTGGATGATGAACTATTTTTCGGAGATATTTAGTTTTTCATCTGAATCAAGCCACTCTTTTAAGACGCGTTTACAGTAGTTGCTCACGGAGAGGTATAAGGAGTCGGCCNGTTGAGTTAATTCATCAACAAGTTCTGCATCCATCCGAATGGATATGATGGTGTTCTTATACTCTATATTCTTANTATGCGGCTCATTNATTGTATATTTTTTTCAAGTATTTAACTAAGGTAATATAGGTGAGAGTTATTGTCTAGCAGTACTTTTTTTATAAAGCCATTGACTCGTAATCGGGTTCGGGCTAGTTCTTTGCGNTANGCACCCGTGGTGAAATTGGTAGACACGCAAGATTCAGGTTCTTGTGCCAGCAATGGCGTGATGGTTCGACTCCATTCGGGTGCACCAATTNTAGATCCGTTGAGGCGGATCTTTTTTCTTTTGGATGAAAACCTTTCCTAGCGGGGTTAAAAAAGAGTAGATTCTCGTGCTTCAGTTTAGGGAGATGAGCATGGATGTTTCTGGAGTAGATTCGAGTTGGTTTGAGGAGCAGGCGTCGGCGGAGGTTTTAGACCGAGAACAGTGTCTGTTGGTGCTGTCTGGTTTGACGGATGCGGGCCGTGTGAGTGAGGCGTTGAGTGGGGGGCAGCAGTTATTGGAAGCCTTCACGGAACAGAGCCGAATAGATGATGCAATTTGTGTGTTGAGTTGGTTGGCGTCGCATTCGGGTTCTCAGGAGGATGTGGTCGATCGCTTAAAACGTGTTTTTGGACGTGATAAAAATGCGATGAAGTTGATTGAACCGGCCGGGTTTGGTTCGTCACTGCCGATTGCAACTTGCTTTGAGAGATTGGTGCATCTGCGAAAGATGCGGGCGGGTGCGCTTTGTTACAATGCGACATGGGGCTTTGGGTTGATTGAAGAGGTCGATTATTTCTATGCGGAATTGGAGATCGATTTTGAGCAGAAGGGGGAGCATACGTTGGCGTTTTCGTATGCGGCGGAAGCATTGGAGTTGTTGGATGATGATCATATTCTGGCGGTGAAGCATGCCGACCCTGAGGGGTTGGCAGAGCGGATTAAGAAGGAGCCAGGAGAGGTGGTTCGGTTGGCGTTGCAGAGTTATGGCAACATGAGTGTTGGGTTGCTGACAGATCGGTTGGTGCCGTCGATTGTTCCCGAGAGTGGGTGGAAGAAGTTTTGGGATGGTGCGCGTAAAGCGTTGAAAGAGGATGCATCCATTGAAATTCCGCGGAAGCGAAGTGAGATGATTGAGCTGCGTGAGGGGATGGCTTATGACGATAGCTGGTTTGATCAGTTGGCGGCTGAGCGGGATATTGGTCGTCTTTTTGAGCGGTTCAAGGAGGTGCTGGAACGGGGTCTTGATACGACGACGGAAGCGGCGCAGCGTGTGTTGAGTGAGCGGTTGGCATTTGTTATTGGGGGGGCGCCGAATTCGCGCCCTGAGTGGAAGGCAGAAGGGTTTATCTATGCGCGGTTGATGAATGTGGAGCCAGTGGGGCTGGATGTGGATGCCATTCTGCATGCGTTGATTGAGTCGGATTTGGAGGGCATGCTGGATCGATTGCCGAGCCGGCAGTTGGAAACATTGTTGGCGATTTTGTTCGAGAGCGATAAAGAAGCGCTCGTGATCCGGCTGAAGCGAGTGGTTCCGAAGGTGAGTCATCCGGTGCTGAATGAGATTATGGCGGGCTTGATCCGGCATGGTGCGGAGGAAGTCGCTCGGGAATTGATGGCAACGGCATTGGGTCGGCGGAAGGCGAGTGCTTCGATGTTGCTATGGTGTCAGCGTTCTACCAAGCAGGTTAAGGCGTGGAAGCTGATATCGAAGAGTGATTTGGCATTTCGTATTCAGGAAGTGTTGGAGAAGGATCTTTCGGGTGCGTTGTTGCGGGCGCAGAATCAGTTGCGGGAGAAGTTTCAGCAGCAGGAGTGGTTGCACGATGTGATGGATGAGATGTCTGAGCAGCAGCGGCGTGATTTTATGCGGCGGATCAATGAAGGTCAGGGGTGGGAAGTGTTAGATCGCAAGTCGGTGTTGGCGAAGGTGTTGCGGAAGTTTCCTGAGTTGCAGGATATTGTGACACCGGCGGGATCGGCGCCGCCGAAAAAGGAGATTCCGTTGACCTCATCTCGTTCGTATCGGGAGCGGCAGGCGCAATTGGAAAAATTGATGAAGGTGGATATTCCGGAGAACTCAAAGGAGATTGAGGTGGCGCGGAGTTATGGGGATCTGCGGGAGAATGCGGAGTTTAAGTATGCGAAGGAGCGCCAAGGATTGTTGATGGCGCAGGGTGCGCAGTTGGCGGAGGATTTGGAGCGCGTTAAGCCGAGTGATTTTGAGGATGTGCCCACGGCTCACGTGTCAGTTGGAACAGGGGTTCGGTTGTTAGATGGCGCGGGAACGGAGCAGGTATACTTTATTTTGGGTGCGTGGGATCAAGATGATGCGCTGCACATTCTTTCCTCCGAAACGCGATTGGCGACGGCTTTGTTGGGAGCTCATGCGGGTGATGAGGTGGAGGCACCGGAGGGAAGGATGACGGTGACAGAGGTTTTATCGCTTTCGAGTGAGGTGAAGGCTTGGATACGAGCCTAATCGGCTAGAACGTTCTGCTCGTTGGAAAAGCAGAGAGGTGGATGGACGGGAGATGGCGATGCCAAAAGTGCGTGAGAGTGGGCGGGTGCGTTCTCATCGTTGGCGTGAGAGCGTTTTTGTTCAGTTGGTAACGCGCTATCCGCGCGTGGCGCGGTTGATTCTGTTGGTGCTGTTGGTTTCTATTGGGTGGCGGGCGTGGGAAATTGGTTCGTATCTGGTGGAGCAGCGGCTGCGGGTGAAGAAGATTGAGCAGGGGTGGATAAGGGGGGAAAGTCGATTTGATGAGGGGGTTCGTTTGCGGGGTCAGTTGGATCGGTGGGCGGATGAGCGGGTCTCCCTCCCGGATGAGGCGGAGCAGCGAATGGAGGCGGCCTTGAGGGTTCTTTTTGAGGAGGAGCGGCTTGAGGCGGAGGAGCTGTTGGCTGAATTTAGTTTGATGGCGCGGCGGGATTTGGTGCGTGTGCAGTTGGTTGAAGCATATATGCGGTTGTGTGGACGTCAGGCGGAGTGGGATGTTTTGGTGGGGGAGGGTGCGGGCGCGTTGGTGTGGATGGATCGAGGTGAGGCGTGGCGAAACCGGTTGGAGGTAGAGCTTTCTCGTGAGCAGTTGGAGCTGTGGAGTGCGCACCGTTCAACGGTGGCGGGATATGGGTCTGTACGGGTGGCAGTGCCAGGGGATGTGAGAGAGATTATTATTTGGCCGATGATAGAGGATGGTTCGCGTAGGGTGCCGAGTGATCCCTTGTTACGTTCGACGGTTTATCCGGTTGTGCGGGATTCGGTGCGGGCGGGTAGCTATCTGATTTGGGCGGCGCTGCCGTGGGGAGGGTATCAGTCGTATCCGTTGTTGGTGAAGCGGAATGAAGATATTGAGATAGAGTTGCGGTTGCCAGGGAATGTGGGGGCGGAGTGGGTTTTTGTTCCGGAGGGGGCTTTTATTACGGGGGGGAGTGCGTCTGGGCGCGTGCGGGAACATCGGGTGGAGTTGCCTGCATTCTATATTTCACGGACAGAGGTGACGGTGGCGGACTATATCGCTTTTTGGCGTTCTCTGGAGAATGAGGGGGAGCGACATGCCTATCGGGCGAAGGTTAAAAATGATCAGGGTGATAGGCTGAGCATATGGAATGAGGGGGGTGATGTGGTGTTGGAGGGCTGGTCGCTTGAGCATCCGGTAGTGGGTATGACGCGAGCGGGGGCGGTGGCTTTTTGTCGGTGGAAATCGGAGCAGTTGGGTCGGGTGGTTCGGTTGCCGTCGGCGTTGGAATGGGAGAAAGCGGCGCGGGGGGTGGATGGACGAGATTATGTTTGGGGCGAGGGTGTAGAAGGGGCGGAGTTGTTTTGTAATGTGGGGCTGCCTCCAAAAGATTTTCTGGCATCTGTGGAGCGGGTGGGTAAGCGGATTCGGGATGCTTCGATCTATTCGGCGCGGGATATGGCGGGGAATGTTCGGGAGTTGACGGCTTCGTTTTCGGAGGCTGATGCGTCGCTTCCGTTGGTGAAGGGGGGAAGTGCGGCGGTGCCGGTGGAGTGGTCGGCTTGTGCGGCAGCGAGTGGAATGGAGTTGAGGGCGAATGATGTGGGCTTTCGGCTGTTGATGGAAGAGGTGAGATGATGAGCTGGGAGCGGTCAGAGATTCCGAATGCGGTTGCGGCGGCGGCGGTGCTGGAGGCGTTGCAGGGGCGGTATGTGAATGCGTTGTGTGCTTTTTCCGGTGCGGAGCCGGTGCAACGGGATTGGTTGCGATCCGGGGGTGCGCAAGGTGGGGGAAATCGGCAGGTGTTTGCTGAGGGTGGATGGCTTGCGGGGGCTTCGGTTAATTTTTCGCAGGTGCATTATCCAGCTGATTCGGCGGCGCGGCTGTCGGTGGCGACTGCGTTGTCGGCCATTGTGCATCCNAGGCATCCGTTATTGCCCTCGGCGCATTTGCATGTGAGTTTGACGCAGTTGCAAAACGGGGCGTGTTCTTGGCGGTTGATGGGGGATTTGAATCCGGCGGTGGAGAGTGAGCAACATCGGATGCAGTTTGATCGTATGTTGGCTCGGGTGGCGCCTGAGCAGGTGGCGCAGGCTATGAAGAATGGGGATCGGTATTTTACCATTCCGGCATTGGGACGGCAGCGGGGGGTTTCTCATTTTTATCTGGAGCGGTTATGGGGGGGAGATGCGGCGGCGGATTTGGCTTTTGCGGAGCGNTTTGGNATTGAGATGATCACGACCTATATGGGTTTTTTGATGGAGGGTCGTGGGGCGTTGGAGCTGCCAACGGAGGCGGAGCGGGCGGCGCAATTGGCCTATCATACGCTCTACTTATTTCAGGTGCTGTTGTTGGATCGGGGAACGACGGCTGGGTTGTTGGTGCATGATGAGAATGATGTGGGTGTGTTGGGTTCGTTGCCGCCGCGGGTGGATAAGAATTTGTTGGGGGCCTGGCTGTCGCGTTTGGAGCAGCCGCAGGATATATTGTTGGAGCGGTTGATGCGGGTTATGCCGCAGCAGGGGGTGGTTGAGGTGGACGAATCGTTGAAAAAGCNGTTTGCGGAAACGATTCGGAGCTTCTACGGTGAGTTTCCGGCGGCGTTGGCGCTGCAAGCTGAGATGCCTGCGGCGGGGACGGATGAACCGGATGAAGATATCGATGTGCAAGAGGATGAGATAGAAAAGTAGGAGCGTTATCATGAGCGATTCGGAGCTGTTTTTCGGGGTGCCCTTTAGCAATGTGTTGTTGCTGTTGGGCTGGGTGTTGGGTTCGTTGGTACTTGGCAAGTTGTTGCAGGTGACGATTCGGCGTGCTGCGCGAGCGAAGCGGTTTACGCAACGGTCGACCTTGCAGGTCTTTTTTGTTTCGTTGGCGAGACCTATTCCGTTTCTGTTTTTTGTTTGGGGGCTTCGGTTTGGATTGCATTCGTTGCCGGTCAACAATGTGTTGGAGGGGTTGATGGCGGATGTGTTGGCGGTCTTGCTGACCGTTGCGGTTGCGTTTTTCATCTATTCGTTGATTGATGTGATTAACCATTTGCTGACGNTGATGGCGAGTAAGACGGCGACGAAGCTGGATGATATGATGGCGCCGATGGTGCAGAAGAGTTTGCGGGTGGTAGTGGTGGTGCTGGCGCTGGTGCAAATTGCACAGATTTTGAGTGATAAGCCGATTACGTCTATTTTGGCGGGGTTGGGTGTTGGGGGCTTGGCGATTGCTTTGGCGGCGCAGGAGACCATTAAGAACTTCTTTGGTTCGCTGGTGATTTTCGCGGATAAACCGTTTGAATTGGAGGAGCGGATTCGGGTGGGTGATTTTGATGGGTTTGTGGAGGAGGTGGGATTCCGGTCGACTCGGTTGCGGACGTTGGACGGTCATTTGGTAACGATTCCGAATGGGGAGTTGGCGAATTTGATGGTGGAGAATGTGAGCAAACGGCCGCACATCAAGCGGGTGCTGGAGCTGGGGGTGACGTATGATACATCGCCGGAGAAGATGGAGGAGGCGAAAGCGATTTTAGCGGATATTNTGACTGATCATGAGGGACGAGTTGAGGCGTATCCGCCGCGGATTTATTTTAAGGCGTTCAATAGTTCGTCGTTAGATTTGGTGGTGATTTATTGGTATCATCCGGGGCATTACTGGGCGTTCATGGAGCATGCGGATTATGTGAATCGTGAGGTGCTTCGGCGTTTCAATGAGGCGGGTATTGAGTTTGCGTTTCCGACGCGGACGCTCTATTTGAGCGAGTCGGTGAGTGAGGATACGGGNGCGAGCAGCGTGGGCTGATGCCCGGCTTCGAGATCGATTAGATCGTTCATGATGTGTAGGGTTTCGTTGAGAATGAGGTCGTTTTGTTCGTCGTCGGATGCGTCGAGTCGGCTCTCTTGGATTTGATCAAGTTCGCGTTCGGTTTCTGCTTCGGCGAGGCGTTCGGAGAGCAGTAGGGAGACGGTTTTGGAGGCATAGCGTTCTTCGAGGCGGGCGCGTTGTTCGAGGAATACTTGAAATTCGGGGTCGGCGGCGCGGCGTTGTTGGGATTGTTCGGTGAGCTGGGNTAGGTAGTTTTGGTAGCCGTCGGTTTTACGGTATAGGGCGGGNCGAATGGTGTCCCAGGGTAGGGCGTGGTCGAGCTCTTTTTCGCCGACTTCCATAATGTCGAGTAGGGAGGGAAGGACGATGTCGGGTTCGACGCCCCGCAGTTGGGTGGAGCCGCCATTGATGCGGTAGAAACCGGCGGTGGTGAGTTTGAGGGAGCCTTTTTTGTCGCCGAGTGACATGAGGGTTTGGACGGTGCCTTTGCCGTGGGTATGTTCATCGCCGATGATGAGGGCGCGTCCGTAGTCTTGGAGGGCGGCGGCGAGAATTTCGGAGGCGGAGGCGCTGAGGCGGTTGACGAGGATGATGAGGGGGCCGTCGTAGTCGAGGTTGGGGTCGGCATCGGGTAGTACTTGTAGGCCTCGGCGTTCTTTGACTTGAACAACGGGTCCGGAGGTGATGAAGAGGCCGGCAATTTCGATGGCTTCTACGAGGGAGCCGCCGCCGTTGTTGCGTAGNTCGAGAATGAGGCCTTCTATTTTTTCTTGGCGGAGTTCTTCGATGAGGTTTTTGACGTCGGTGGAGGCGCGGCGGGCGTCNGCTTGTTTGGCACTGGTGGCTTTGAAGTCGGCGTAGAAATCGGGGAGGGTGATGACGCCGAGTCGGCGGGTTTCACCGGTGGGGGTGTCGATTTCGTGGAGGTCGCTTTTGGCGGCTTGTTCTTCGAGTTTTACTTCGTCACGAATGAGGTCGATTTTTCGGGTGCGGGTGCCGTTGCGGTCGGAGGCGGGGATGACGGTGAGGGTGACTTTGGAATCTATTTCGCCGCGGATGAGGCGGACGGCTTTNTATAGGGGCCAGTGGAGGATGCTGACGGGTTCTTGGTCGTCTTGGGCGACGGCGATGATTTTNTCGCCGGCTTTGAGGCGGCCGTCGGTTTCGGCGGGACCGCCGGGGATGAGGCGGACGATTTTGGCGGCGCCGTCGTCGGGGCGGAGCATGGCGCCGATGCCGACGAGGGAGAGTTTCATGTTGATGTCAAAATCTTCTACGCCGCTGGGAGAGAGGTAGTCGCTGTGGGGGTCGTAGATTTGGGAGAAGGCNGAGAGGTAGCGTTGGAGGAGCATTTCTTGATCGAAGGATTGCATGGTGAGGAGGAGTTGTTGGTATTTTTCGAGGATGAATTCTTCGGGGGTGAGTAGACTCTCTTCGTAGGTTTCGTCGTATTCGGNTTCTTGGGTCTGGGCTGTTTCTGAGGCGGATGCGGTTTGGTTGGTGTTGGTTGNTTGGGTTTCGGGTGTTTCGGGAGTGGGTTCGGTGTCGTCCAGTTGTTTGGCGATGAGGCGGCCGAGGTATTCANTTTTGATGCGTTTGCGCCAGAGATTGTCCCACTCTTCTTGATTTTGGGGCCAGGGGGATTGGGTTCGGTCCCAGTGGAAGGTTTCATCGATGTCGGTTTGGAAANCTTGGTCGAGGAGTTGTTTGGTGTAGTCGAGGCGGTCCTGCATGCGGTNCATGAGCCGTTCATATGCGTTGGTGGCGAAGCTGATGTCGCCTTTGCGCAGTTGTTTGTGGAGTTGGGTGGCGTTGGATGCGAATTGGTCGATATCGCTTTGNAGGAAGTAACTGCGGGCGGGGTCGAGGGTTTCGAGGTAGCGGTGGAAGGCGTTGGTGGAGATGTGGGTGTCGAGGGGGAGTTGATTGAGGTGAAAGACGGGGAGGGTGTAGGCTACGGTTCGGCTGATCCGGTTAATGTCTAGTTGCGTTTTTTCGGCATGAAGGACGCCGGTTTGGACGAGGAGCAGGGTGAGCCATGTGATTGTGGTTGTGTGTCGTATTTTCATGCGTTTTCTTTTCTCAGTGATTAACATAGTGGTTATTCCGTTAAAGACAACCATCATTGCAGTTGAGTTCATTACTTTTGTTTTGGAATGTGGNGGGGAAGAGGGTAGGTTTGCGCTTCTTTTTTGGAGAATGTAGATGAGCGAGAAGTTGACAGATCGGGCGGCGTGGAAGGCGTTAGAGGCGCATGCAGGGGAGATGAGTGGGGTTTCGTTGCGGGCTCTTTTTGAAGCGTCTGACCGGGCTGAGCGGTTTTCNTTGCGGGTGGGGGATCTGCTGCTGGACTATTCGAAGAACCGAATTTCGGAGGAGACGGTTTCGAGATTGGTAGCGTTGGCGGAGGAGGTGAAGCTGTCGGAGTGGGTGGAGGCGATGTTTACGGGGGAGAAGATTAATGCAACGGAGGGCCGTGCGGTATTGCATACTGCGTTGCGGGNGCCGCGGGAAGCTGTGATTGAGGTGGATGGTGAGAATGTGGTTCCGGCGGTGCATGCGGTGCTGGATCAGATGGAGGCATTTGCGAATGAGGTGCGGTCGGGTGCGTGGTTGGGGCATACGGGTAAGCGGATTCGGCATGTTGTGAATATTGGTATTGGGGGGTCTGATNTGGGGCCGGTGATGGCGAGTGAGGCATTGAAGCCGTATGCGGATCGGGCATNGAAGCTGCATTTTGTTTCGAATGTGGATGCCACGCAGCTGGCGGAGGTGTTGCGTGAGACGGTGGCGGAGGAGACGTTGTTTATTGTGGCATCGAAGACGTTTACGACGCAGGAGACGATGACGAATGCGCTTTCGGCTCGGACGTGGTTGCTGGATGAGTTGGNGGATGATTCGGCGGTGGCGAAGCATTTTGTGGCGCTTTCGACAAATGCGGTGGCGGTGNGGGATTTTGGGATTGATCCGGCGAATATGTTTGTGTTTTGGGATTGGGTTGGGGGGCGCTATTCGTTGCCTTCGGCGATTGGATTACCGCTGATGCTTTCGATTGGCCCGGAGCATTTTCGCGCGATGTTGGCAGGGTATCATGCGATGGATGTGCATTTTCGGACGGCGCCATTGAAAGAGAATATGCCGGTTTTGTTGGCGTTACTGGGGGTGTGGTATCAAAACTTTTTTGGAGCGGANTCGCATGCGATTCTGCCGTATGACCAGTACATGCATCGGTTTGCGGCCTATTTTCAGCAGGGGGATATGGAATCGAACGGGAAGTATGTGAGCCGCTCGGGGGAGCGGGTGGAGTGGCAGACGGGGCCGATTATCTGGGGAGAGCCGGGGACGAACGGACAACATGCGTTTTATCAGTTGATTCATCAGGGAACGCGGTTGATTCCGTGTGACTTTATTGGTTTTTGCCAGTCGCATAATCCAATGGGGGATCACCATGATAAGCTGATGGCCAACTTTTTTGCGCAGACGGAGGCGTTGGCGTTTGGCAAAACGCNGGAGGCGCTGGAGGCGGAAGGAGTTGAGGCGGCGCTGGTTCCGCATAAGGTGTTTGAGGGGAACCGCCCGACGAATTCGCTGCTGGCGGAGAAGCTGNCGCCGGGCGTGCTGGGGCAGTTGATTGCGCTCTATGAGCATAAGATTTTTGTGCAGGGGATTATTTGGGATATTTATTCGTTTGATCAGTGGGGTGTGGAGCTTGGGAAGGTGTTAGCGAAGGCGATTCTGCCGGAGTTGCAGGGAGAGGCTGCGTTGGCTCATGACGGTTCGACGAATGCGTTGATTCGCTTTTACCGTGAGCGTCGGGCTTGATGGATTCGCCGGCATTTATCTATGGGTTGTATCGGTCGGAGCTGGAGGCGTGGCTGAAGGAGCGGGGAGAACCGGGCTTTCGAGCGAAGCAGATTTGGGAGTGGCTCTATCGGAACCCGGTGGCAGACTGGGAGCAGATGCGTAATCTGCCAAAGGGCTTGCGGGGGGCGCTGGAGGATGCGTTTGTGTTGATGCCGCTGACGGAGGTGGAGGTGAGTTCCTCGAATACGGGTACGCGGAAAATTCTGAGTCGGTTACGGGATGGGGAGTTGATTGAGGAGGTGTTGATTCCGGCAGAGGAGCGGCGGACGGTCTGTGTTTCAAGCCAGGTGGGTTGTATGTTTGGTTGTGTTTTTTGTGCGAGTGGACAGAACGGGGTGAAGCGGAATTTGGTGGCGGGAGAGATCGTGGGGGAGTTTCTGGCGGCGCAGCGGGTCTATGGGCAGCGGGTGACCAATGTGGTTTTTATGGGGATTGGTGAGCCGTTTGATAATTATGATGAGGTGCTACGCGCGATTCGTATTTTGAATGATCCAGATGGAATTGGACTGGGCGCCCGGCGTATAACGATTAGTACCTGCGGGGTGATTCCGGGTATTGAGCGGTTGGCGAAGGAGGGGCTGCAGGTGGAACTTTCGGTCTCGTTGCATGCGCCTTCTGATCCGGTTCGGGATGCGTTGATGCCGGTGAATGCGACCTGGGCAATTGATGAGTTGCTGGCGTGTTGCGAGCGCTATACACGGGAGACCAAGCGGATTATTACGTTTGAATATACGATGATTCGGGATGTGAACGATACGGAACGAGATTGCCGGGAGTTGGTGGCGCGGCTGTCGCGGTTCCCGTGCCGCGTGAATTTGATTCCGTTGAGTGAGATTGATGAGTATGAGGGGAAGACATCGCATCGGGAGACGGTGGAACATTTTGTGGGTGAGTTGGAGAAAACAGGTATCAATACGACGGTGCGTTGGTCGAAGGGGATTGATGTGAATGCGGCGTGTGGGCAGTTGCGTAGTCGGCATGAGACGGTGTAAAATACATAAAAGACGTAGGGATTTACCGAATTTATAATTGATTTTTGCTCTTTAAGTTCTATATCTCGTATAAACAACCAGAAACAGGGGCGGAAGCGGGATATGAAATTGTCGACTAAAGGGCGGTATGCAGCGCGCATTATGCATTGTATTGCACGGTTGCAAGCGGATGGACCGGTGCCGAAAAAGCGTATTGCCGAGCAGGAGGGAATTTCTACCGACTACATTGAGCAAATTATTGTGCCATTGAAAAATGCGGGATTGGTGGTGAGCACACGGGGGTTACGCGGTGGTTTTGCCTTGGCGAAGGGGGCGGGTGATATTTCGTTATATGATGTGCTCTCGGCAACGGAGGGCGATTTTAATCGGGTGGAGATGTTGATGGAGGGGGAGAGTCGTTCGGATGAGCGGGTCATGCAGGGCATTTGGCAGGGCGCCTTTCAGGAGTTGCAGCATTATTTTGCGGGGATTTCGTTAGAAAAATTAGTTGATGATTATGCAAGGCTTACGGATGTGGAGCCGATTATGTTTAATATATAAAGGAGAATGAAATGCCTGTTTATTCAGATATTACAAAGACGGTGGGGCATACACCCATGGTGATGTTGAACCGGATCACGGAGGGAATGCCGGGGAAGGTGGCAGTGAAATTGGAGTCGCGCAATCCGCTTTATAGCGTGAAAGATCGGATTGGGGTGGCGATGATTGAGGCGGCTGAGGCGCAAGGACTGATTAAGCCGGATACAAAGTTGGTGGAGCCGACCAGCGGTAACACGGGGATTGCTTTGGCTTTTACGGCAGCGGCAAAAGGATTGAATCTGGTGCTGACGATGCCGGAGAGTATGAGTCTTGAGCGGCGTCGGTTGTTGAAAGTGTTGGGTGCTGAGTTGGTATTAACGCCAGCAGAGAAGGGGATGCCGGGTGCGATTGCGGCGGCGGAACAACTGGTGGCAGAGACCCCTAACGCTGTTATGTTGCAGCAGTTTGAAAATCCGGCTAATCCGGCGATTCATCAATCAACAACAGCGGAGGAGATCTGGGAGGATACCGACGGTGCTGTGGATATTTTTGTGGCGGGCGTGGGAACGGGCGGCACGATTACGGGTGTGGCAACAGCGTTGAAACCGCGGAAAGAAAGTTTGAAGGCGGTTGCGGTTGAGCCGATCACCTCGCCGGTGATCTCGGGTGGACAGCCGGGTCCTCATAAGATTCAGGGTATTGGCGCAGGCTTTATTCCGGGTAACCTGAATACGGAGCTAGTGGATGAGGTGATGCAGATTGATCACGAGGAGGCGGGTGATATGGCGCGTCAACTGGCAAAGGAGGAAGGTATCCTGTGCGGTATTTCTGCGGGTGGCAATGTGTATGCGGCGGTTGAGCAGGCGAAGCGTCCGGAGAATGAAGGCAAGTTGATCGTGACCATCGTGTGTGACACGGGTGAGCGATATCTCTCAACATGGTTGTTTGAGGAGAACTAGAATAGCGTGGCTATGTAGGGGAGCAAGAGTGCTATTCCTACGGCCACCAGAGAGCCAAATGTGGCTTTTCCAGCGTCGCTCAACACCAGTTGGGCGACTCTTTTTTTGCCCCGGTGGCGGAGTTTGAGGGCGATACCGATTTCACGACCCGCCAACAGGCCAAGGAAAATCCAGGTGGTGCTCATGGGTAGATTGGTGGGCCAGGGAGCGCTCATGCCGTTGGCTTCCAGTAGATTGGGAATATAGTCCACTTTGAAAAAGAGCAGGATGAGGCCGTAAATAAAGTCAATGAACGTGGCGGAACGTACGTCTAGTGTGTTGGTTTTGCTGGTTACGACACGTTGAATTTTNCCCCCCTTGTTACGGATGATATAGCCTTGTACCGCGACCATGCCGAGTACGGAGGTGAGCATGGCGATGAAGCTGAGCTGTCTGGGTAGGTAGACAAAGATATTAGCCAAATCCTGAATCAGCCACATGGACCAGAGGAAGCCGGTGGATAGCCACTGGAAAACCGTCCAGTATGGGTGAAGTTTTTTCTCACTTTCGCTCTCCTGTTGAACTTTCTTTTCCACGATGTGGAGCACGAGCATGAAGACGAGTAAACCGACGAGAAAAGCAATGCCATAGCCAACGAGTGACTTTTTCATCATGGATTCAAAAATTTGGACGGCTTCGGTCGCACTTTTTCCCTGTTGCTGGGCAACAATGCCTTTGAAGGAGGTAAGCAGGAGTAGCGTGGTGCTCACGGGAATACCGCTGCGAGTGAGGAGAACGAGTACGATGGGTGGAATGACGTAGAGCCAACTGAAGATCAGTCCAAGATCGTTGGGGTGCGGTATATTTTTNCCGGAAGCGGAGAGGCGTCCGAATGCGGGGTCNCCGCTGTTGATCATCCAGCCGACAATGAGCGTGACGAGCATGATGCCGGAGATCCATATCCAGAGTAGCCACCAGGGCCGTTTGGCATTTGAAGCAAGAAATGTACCGAGGGTTTGGATGGAGTCGTTAGCAACGGCTGAGTAGGCTGCTAACGCAAAACCAATTATCATAAAGGCTTCAAACATATCATCTCCGCAAAAGACCAGAATCTAGCACAAATTTTCTAAATTGGTACCTTTATTCAGGTGAATCTTGTTGGTNGGCTGGTTCTTCNCGNAGANCAGGCAACATGATCTGGAANGTGCTTCCAACGCCTTCTTCACTCTCAACTTTAATAATCCCTTGATGGGTTTGAACAATGTGTTTCACGATGGAGAGTCCGAGTCCGGTGCCGCCCTGTTTGCTGCTTCGGCCCGAGTCAACGCGGTAGAACCGTTCAAAGAGACGGTCTAGGTTCTTTTGGTCCATGCCATAGCCTTTGTCGATNACGCTGATGNAGAGTTGGTTTTGCTCTTCGACCACTTGAATCACAATTTTTTTGCCGGGGTCAGAATATTTCACGGCATTGGAGAGGAGGTTTACCATGGCTTGTTCGATGAGGGGTGCGTTGATGGNCCATTCGAGTTTTTTGGGAATATCGGTTTCGACTTTGATCTTTTTGTCGCTCGCTTGCAGTTGGACGATCTTGATGGCGTTTTCAACTACTTTTAGGATTCGATTGGGTTTTCGGATGATATTGGTGTCGGCCTGTTCGAGACGGGAGAGGGTGAGGAGGTCATCGACGATGTTGTTGAGGCGTCCGGATTGCTGCCGGATAATCTCGAGAAATCGTCGAGCCGCTTTGGTGTGTTTCCANTCGTCACTGAGGAGTGTTTCAACAAATCCCTGAATGGCGGTAATGGGGGTTTTGAGTTCATGGGAGACGTTGGCAACAAAGTCGGTTTTGACTTTTTCAAGATNCCGAAGGTGCGTGACATCGCGCATGACAATCAGGGCNCCGATCGAGTCATCCGTGCTGTTCCATAATGCTCTGCCGCTCGCTTGAATGATTTTGGTTCGTTCTTCCTGTTNANATTCCAGTTCGCGGGTNCGGCGTTGCTGATCTTCGGTCACTTGGGTCATGAAATCGATTATTTCAGCATTGTTGATGATCTCGTTGATAGAGGCTTTTTTGACTTCACGGTGGTTGATGCCTAGGATGTCGCCTGCGACCCGATTGGCATGAATAATACGGTTGTTTGCATCGATGGCTAGCACACCTTCGTCCATACTGGAGAGGACGGCGTTCTGTTCGTTGCGTTGTTCATTGATGGTGGAGAGCGTATCGCTAAGCTGGCTGGACATGCGGTTCAGCGATTCGGAAAGGTGTTGGAGTTCATCCNCATCTTGTTGNGGAACGCGNTGGTTCAGCTCGCCTTCGGCAAACTTCAGTGCCGCTTGACTCATNGTTTGAAGNGGGCGGGTNATGCGACGAACCACAACGATNCAGACAAACATGGCAATNANCCCGGTAATNANGGTGGCCATAATCACGCGGGTGGTCATGGGGCGTAACTGCTCGCGGATNGCGGTGATGGGTANCGANGCGCGAACGGCACAGCGAATAGNNCCATTTGTATCAAAAAGNGGNACGGCAACATAGAGTAGTTCNNTNTCTANGGTTTGACTGGTTCGGNGAGNTTTNCCTNGTTCGCCGGCGAGTGCTTGCTGNACTTCAANNCGNTTGCNGTGGTTTTCCATTTCNCTAGGNANCGCNTTGCTATCTCCGATNACGCGGCCNTNNGGNAGCACAATGGTGAAACGGGTNGAGGTTTTTTNACCTTGTTGTTGGCAGAGTTGATTAATGTGCGCTTCGTCGTTTCGGTCTAACAGCGGTGAGATGCGGTCAGCGAGCAGCAGGGCGCGGGTTTTGATGTCGGTTTCTAGGGTCTGTTCGTAGAGATTGGCCATCGCTTGGAACACATAAATGGCAATAGCGACGATGGCAACAGCGGTTAAAATCCAGTAGGAGGG
>NZGU01000024.1 GCA_002691095.1 Kiritimatiellaceae bacterium
CAGCCAAGAAAAAAGCACCGGCGAAGAAGAAGGCTGTGAAGAAAGCGCCAGCCAAGAAAAAAGCACCGGCGAAGAAGAAGGTTGTGAAGAAAGCGCCAGCCAAGAAAAAAGCACCGGCGAAGAAGAAGGCTGTGAAGAAAGCACCGGCGAAGAAGAAGGTTGCTGCTAAGAAGGCACCGGCGAAGAAGAAGGCTGCTGCAAAGAAGGCTCCGGCTAAAAAGAAAGCGGCAGCGAAAAAAGCACCGGCGAAGAAGAAGGCTGTGAAGAAGGCCCCGGCGAAGAAGAAAGCGGTTGCTAAGAAGGCGCCGGCTAAAAAGAAAGCGGTAGCGAAAAAGGCTCCCGCGAAGAAGATGGCCGCGAAAAAAGCACCGGCAAAGAAAAAAGTAGCTAAGAAGACGCGGCGTAAGTAAAAGCGCTGAAGAGTTTCTAAAGCAGAAAAACGGCGGAATTGTTCCGCCGTTTTTTGTTGGTTTCGGAAAGAGAATGACTCTAGGCTTTTTGGTGGTAGAGAGAGTGGGGTTTTCATGAAATGTACAAATTGTGATGGTCGGGACAATCGGGTGATTGACAGTCGTGAGGTTCGTAATGGAAATGCGATCCGTCGTCGGAGGGCTTGTAATTTATGTGGTCACCGCTTCACGACCTATGAGGAGGTGCAGCGAGCGGATCTTCAGGTGACAAAGCGGGATGGTCGGCGGGAAGAGTTCAATCGTGATAAGTTGATGAAGAGCTTGGCGATTGCGTGTCGGAAACGACATATCAGTGTGGAGCAGCTGGAGCGGATTACGGATTCGATTGCAAGCCAGGCGGAGTCGGAGTATGAGCGGGAGATTCCGTCGATTATTCTGGGTCGTAAGGTGATGGAGGCGTTAGTGAAACTGGATGAGGTTGCTTACATTCGATATGCGTCGGTGTATCGGCGTTTCCGGGATGCGGGTCAGTTTATGAATGAGGTGGAGCGCCTGATTGGTCGGGAGTGAGTAGATTGTCTGGATCTATAGTGTTGGCATGGCGAGAGCCGTTGTTTGATTTGTTGCGATCCCTTCCGAAGTTGGAAGAGGCGGAGGCGGAACATGTGGCGGCGGGGGTTGCGGCATTTTGTGATGAGTCGGGTTTTATGGTGTTGAAACGGGCGGATTTATTGCTGCTGGCGGCGAAGGGCTTGGTTGGATTGCGTCGGGTGGAGGATGCGCGGCTGCTGTTGGAGTCGGATGATATCTATGGGCGTTTTGCGGAAGGTTGGTTGGATGGATTTGATCGGCTGGATTCGTTTGGTACTCTGTTTCCCTGTTTTTCGCGTGGGGTGATTGTGCCGGGTCGCTGGGCGGGGTTGCAGCGGGGTTCTATGTGGATTTTGGATATGGGTCGATTGGTTATTTCGGAAGAGGAGTTGCACGAGATAATGGTGTTTCGTTCGGTGCGGTGGTTGTTGGAGCAGATGGCGGTATTGTGGGATGAGCAGCTGGGCGAAGGAGTTTTGGGGCTGCGGGGATTGGGTTCGAATGCGATGCGTAGGCTTTTTGCTGAAGTGGAGTCGGGGGATCGGTCTGAGGTGGTGAAGTTTGTGGAGCAGGTTTTGCGGTGTGAGGGGGCGGAGCGGGCGTGGCAGAATTGTCCGGATGTGATGGTCTTACCGGGTAGATGTGAATGAGTAAGCGCGATGGATTACGGATAGCGGGAGCGGTTCTTACGGGATTGATGTTGGCGGTCTCGTTTCCAGGTTGGGGGCAGTCGACGGTGGTTTTCACGGCGTTGGTTCCGTTGCTTTTGGCGGTGCAGTCGGTCTCTTCAAAGAGGGCGGCGGGGTTGGCGTGGTTGAGTGGCATGGTTTTCTTTGGGTTGTCACTTTCGTGGTTTTGGAAGATGACTCATACGGTGGATGTCTGGTTGTTTAAGGTGGGGACGTTGGGGGGCTTTCTGATATTGATTGGGTATTGTGCGCTCTATTTTATTCCGTTTGCGTTGGCGGCGTGTTGGTGCGGGCGGTTATGGGGGAAGGGGTCGTTGCTCCAAAATCTGCGGGTGATGCTGCTCTTGACGGGGGTGTGGTGCGGGTCTGAGTTTTTGCGGGGCATTCTTTTTTCGGGGTTTGGGTGGAATGCGTTGGGGATCTCTCAGTATGCGAACCCAGCGACGATTCAGTTGGCTGAACGGGGAGGGGTGCTGGCGGTTTCGGCGGTGATTGTGTGGATGAATGCGGGGGTGTTTTTAACGGTTCGACAGTATGTGCAGGGGGGACAGTTGAGAAAGTATCGCCCTCATTTTGAGCTGATGCTGGGGTTGGTTCCGTTGGCGTTGAGCGTGATGTTTGGGATGCGGGTGTTGTTTAGTCCGTTGCCGATGGGCGAGCCGCTGCAGGTGGGATTGATTCAGCCGAATATTCCACAGACGGCTCGTCGAGATGTAGCGATGAATCGGGAGATTCGGGAGCGGCTGGAGTCGTTGAGTAGCGCGGCGTTGCGAATGGATGAGATCGCTTTGCTGGTGTGGCCGGAGACGGCGGCTCCGGATTATGTGCGGTTGAGTTTCCCGAGTCGGGCGCTGGTGAATCGGTTGACGAGGGAGGGGGTTCCGTTGCTAGTGGGTTCGATGGATTATGGGGATGTGGATGGTGAGCGGCGGTTGTATAACAGCTCGTTGTTGTTTGAGGGGGGGAAGGAGCCTGTGGCGTCGTATCATAAACGGCATTTGGTCCCATTTGGTGAGTATGTTCCGTTGCCGGGGTTGTTGCGTTTTTTATCTCCGTTGGATGTGGATTTTTCGGCGGGGGATTCGGCGACGGTTTTTGAGATGGAGGGGGCTGCGCCTTTTGGGGTTTTGATCTGTTTTGAGGATACGATGGGATGGTTGGCGCGAGATGTTGTGCGGGGTGGGGCTCGGTGGCTGGTCAATCAGACGAATGATGCGTGGTTTGATCCATCGGCTCAATCGGAGCAGCATTTGGCGCATGCGGTGTTTCGTTGTGTAGAAAATCGGGTGCCGATGGTGCGGAGTTGCAATACGGGGGTGACGGCGATTATTGATGCTTATGGTCGGGTGGAGCGTCGGCTGGAACCTCGGCAGGGTGGTTTTTTGGTGGGGGCGGTTCGACCGGCATTGGCGGAGCGGGCGCCGACGGTGTATACGGTTTCGGGTGAGCGGTTTGCGCAGGTGGTGCTGGCGGGCGGGGTGCTCTCATTTTTATTGTTGGGGGTGGCACTGCGACGACACGCGAGATAGGATACGGGTCTGTTGCGTTGGGGTGATGTTAGATTCGGTTGAGGGTTGAGGGTAAGCGAAGTAGTATGCTGGAAGAGTTAAAAAAAGAGCTAGAGACATTTCGGGAAAAGCTGCAGGAGATGGAGGGCTACTTGGAAATGGATCGGCGCAAGGAGGAGCTGGCGGCGTTGGAGGCGGCGGCGGCAACACCGGATTTTTGGAATGATCAGGCGGCGGCACAGAAGAATATTGCGGCGACGCGGGCGCTGAAGCAGGTGGTTAATCCGTTTGAGGCGATTGTGAATTCGCTGGATGATGCGGGGGTGTTGACGGAGCTGGCGGAGGCGGATGAGGCGGGGGCTTTGGGGGAGTTGCGGGCGGAGTTGGATTCGGTGGGTTCGGGTTTCAAGGCGTTGGAGTTGCAATCGTTGTTGGGCAATGAGTTTGATGGGAACAATGCGTATTTGACGTTGCATGCGGGTGCCGGGGGAACGGAGAGTTGCGATTGGGCGGATATGCTCTATCGGATGTATACACGGTATGCGGAGCGGCAGGGCTTTAAGGTGCAGGTGATGGATTACCAGGCGGGGGATGAGGCGGGCATCAAGAGTGTTTCGTTGTTGATTCAGGGGTCTTATGCCTACGGGTTGTTGAAGTCCGAGCGGGGTGTGCACCGATTGGTGCGGATCAGTCCGTTCGATTCGCAGTCGCGGCGGCATACGTCTTTTTCGGCGGCGGATGTGAGTCCGGAGCTGGATGATGAGATTGAGATTGAGGTGGTGGAGTCAGATTTGCGGATCGATACCTTTCGGGCACAAGGGGCGGGTGGCCAGCATGTGAACACAACGGATTCGGCGGTTCGGATTGTGCACTTGCCGACGGGTACGGTGGTGCAGTGTCAGGCGGAGCGGTCGCAACATAAGAACAGGGCGTCGGCGATGAAGATGTTGAAAGCGCGGCTTTATGAAATTGAGCAGGATAAGAAGCGGCAGGCGGTGGATCAGCTCTATAGTGATAAGGGTGAGATTGCGTGGGGGTCGCAGATTCGGTCGTATGTCATGCAGCCGTATACGATGGTGAAGGACCATCGGACGGATGAGCAGATGGGGAATGTGCAGGCGGTGTTAGATGGCGAGCTGGACTCGTTTATTCAAACGTTTTTAAAGCAGAATAGATCATGAGTATATTAGATAAGATTGTGGCGGATAAGCGGGTTGAGGTGGCGGCATTGAAGGCGGCTGATCCGGTGGCATCGTGGAGTATGCCGGAGGAAGCGCCGGGTAATTTTGTGGAGGCGATACGATCCGTGCCCATGGGACTGATTGCGGAGGTGAAGCGAAAGTCACCTTCAGCGGGCATCATTCGTGAACCGTTTGATCCGGTTGAGATTGCGCGCTCGTATGAGTCGGCGGGAGCTGCGGCTATTTCATGTTTGATGGATGGAGCATATTTTGGAGGGGGGGCGAGTGATTTTCGAGCCGTGAGAGCGGCGGTTTCGCTGCCGATGTTATATAAGGAGTTTGTCATTGATCCGTGGCAAGTGGCTCATGCGCAGAAGTTGGGTGCCTCGGCGGTGCTGTTGATTGCGGCGGTGTTGACGGATGAGGAGCTGCGCTCTTATTCTGCCGATATTGTTCAGCGGAATATGACGCCGTTGGTGGAAGTGCATGACCGAGAAGAGATGGATCGAGCTATGCATGTTGGGGCAACGTGTGTTGGCATCAATAATCGCAATTTAAAAACTTTTGAGACGTCGCTTGATGTGACCTATTCGTTGGCGCATGAGGTGCCGGATGATCTTACGTTAATTAGTGAAAGCGGGATTCGCACGGCGGAAGATGTGCGAGCACTTCAGCAGTGTGGTGCGCATGCGTTGCTGGTGGGAGAACAACTTTTACGTCAGCCGTGTCCGCGTGAGGCAGTGCAAGAATTAATGAAAGAAGTAGGCTGATTTGTAGTGCGAATTAGGCTTGCTTGAGGTGCTATTTACTTTATTATTTCAGACTCTTTATGAAATATCAGTCTCATGATTGTTCTTACGTAAGGTAAATTTTTAAATGTATTAATCAGGAGTGACGAGATGGTGAGAATAGGAATTGGTTTAATGAGCGTGTTGCTTTCTGCAACCGCAGTAGTGGCGCAAACATACAATAGTGATGTGTTCACACTCTTAGAGAATGCTGGGCAGCAGAACGCTGAGTCGGCAGAACAGGCTGTCGAAACAGCCGCAGCCGAGGTGGTTGCTCAAGCCCAGGAAGTTAGCTTGCTTGAAAAGGGTGTGGCCCTATATCGAGCGGATGAGCTGGCTAAAGCAGAGAACGTTTTTGAAGCGGTGTTAGTGGAAGATCCATACAACCGGACGGCGATGACGTATTTGCAGCGCATTGCCTCTAAGCTGGCTTCGATTAGCCAGACAAAACAGAGTGCAGATCGTGCGATGGCGCTGGCGGAAGTGGAACGGACTTGGAATCAGGAGCCGCGCAGTTATGGTTTGAATCTGGATGAAGATCAAGGAGCTGAAAAGTCAGAAAATGAGTTGGCGATTGAGGCGATGACCCAGCGGGTTGAAGCGATTCAGATTCCCAGCTTGGATTTTCGCGATGCGGACATTCGCGATGTGGTAATTTTCCTGACAGAAACATGCCTTCGTCAGGATGCAGAGGGCATCAATATTCTCACCTTGGGAATGGAGAATGCGATCAGTGGCGGGATTACTATCTCGATTCGTGATTTGAGCCTGGTTGAGGCATTGCAGTACATCACGGAGATGGCGTCTCTGAAATTTGAGATACAAGAGAATGCAATTGCGATTATGCCTGTTGGTTATGTGGCACCAAGTGATCTACAGTTGATCTCATACGATGTGATTCCTGAAGTGGGAGCGGAGCTGGAAAACATGTCAGGTGACTCGGGCGGTGGAATTGATGATCTGTTTGGCGACTCTTCGACCACCAGCGCAGGTGGCCCCATTGATGTGGTTGGCTTTTTCTCTATTGTTGAGTGGCCGGAAGGTTCATCGGCGGTCTATCAGCCTAATTTCCATAAGTTATTCGTGAAAAACACACCGAAGAATTTGGGACAGGTTGAAGATATTCTCTATGACCTGAAGGAAGAAGCCATTAAACGCCGCGCACAGCAGGTTGAGATTGAATCCAAGTTTGTGGAATACAACGAGGGTGCATTGGAAGAGCTAGGCTTTGACTGGACGCTCGATAACGATGGTAGTGAGTTTGCTGATTTTCAGTTGAAGGACGGCACTTATTTTACACGGGGGAGCTCGTATCCGGCCAGTTCAGGCGTCGTGGGTGCTGATGGTACTCAAGTGTTCAACGGTCGTTCAACGGGTGCTAAGACGATTAATAATGGACAGAGCTTGTTTGGCTCTGGATTACGGGACAACTCAACGGCGTTTGATACAGCGGCTCAGTCAGGCTTACTAGGCCTGATGGGAGGAGCCCCGGCGACAATGGTGTTCAGCAATAACAACGAATTGCCCCTCGACCTCGCGATTACGGCGATGGAGCAAGAAGGAACAGCGGATGTTCTCTCAGCGCCTAAAGTAACCACAAAAAGTGGTAACGAAGCACTCATTCGGGTGGTAGAAGTTCACCGCTATCCGCAGGATTATGACGTTGAAACCGGCCAGCGTACGGCGCCGGTTGTTAAGCCGCAGGATTGGGAAGAGTATGACCTGGGTGTGGTGCTAAAAGTGACTCCGGTAGTGGATGTGGAGAGCAACACGATCGATCTGGACTTGCAGCCTGAAATTACAAAGTTCTTGGGATACGATGATTATCTGGTGGGTATCAACGCATACGAATCAGGTGGTAACAATGTGTCTCAGTTGTTTGGTAACTCGGAGCAGTTGATTGCCAGAATGCCTTATTTTGAAAAGCGTAGCATTCAGACGCAGGTTACCATCTCGGATGGTAGCACGGTCGTAATGGGTGGATTGGTTGATGAGCGGACTGAAACGTTCCGTGATCAGGTGCCATTCCTGGGTGATATTCCTTACTTTGGTCGATTCTTCCGTTCGGAAGGTTCTCGGAACCAGAAGAAGAATTTGGTTATTACAGTGAAAGCAACGCAGGTTGATGATCGGGGTATGACGCGCGAAGAGCGTGAGTTGGAGCGTGCCAGCGCTTCCCGATAAACATAATTTATGTTTGTATGAACCCGTTCAGTAATGAGCGGGTTTTTTTGTAGGCAGGGATGTGGGTGGTGAAGGGAGTGGAAATGGAATTTATTGCCTTTGATTTGGAGACGACGGGAACACAGCCCGGTGCGGATGCTATCGTGGAGATTGGTGCCGTGCGGTTTAACGGATCTCGTTCGGTGGAGAGTTTTGGAAAGTTGGTCCATCCGGGGGTACCGATTCCGGCTGAAGCGTCGCGGGTGAACGGAATTACGGATGAGATGGTGAAAGATGCACCGCGTATTGAAGAGGTGATGAATGCGTTTGCTGACTTTTGTGGCTCGTTGCCGTTGGTTGCTCATAATGCTTCGTTTGATTATAAATTCTATTTGGCAGACGTGAAGCGGTTGCAGGCACCCGCACCAAAGGGACCCGTTTTGGATACCTTAAGTTTAGCCCGCAAAGTTTTCCCGGGGCTTGCGAATTATAAATTGTGGACGCTTGTTCGCCATTTCGAGTTTCCAAGTGGAACATTTCACCGGGCGGAAGAGGACAGTACATACTGCGGGTTATTGTTCGCTAAAATCATCGAAACATTGGAAAAGCGCGGCGAGGCTCTGACGGTTGAAAATTTTTCCAGCTGGATGGGACGAGAGGCGGTATATTTTCCGCAGTTCAAGCAGGATGAAGATCAGCTGGACTTATTCTGATTTTCGTTTTCAAGTTGTTTCATAATCCACTCGGCAGGGGTGAGATATTTTTTCTCGTTGTTGCATGTTTTACAGGAGGGCACGCAGTTGCCGTGAGTGCTTTTGCCACCTCTGACGACGGGCAGAACATGGTCCATGGTTAATTCGTCGGGTTGGAAGCTGTTGTGGCAGTAGTGACAAACACCTTTCTGGAGCTGTTGATTCCACCATGAGGAGCGACGTAATTCACGGGCCCGCTCTCGCTCGCGCTTGCAGTGGGCTTCGTCTTTTTGAATAGGAATCCAATCATCCGCTTCACTCATGCTGTAAGTAAGCGTGACCGTAAGCAGAACTTCAACAGAATTTTTTAGGGTGTTGTAAAAATTGAACACGGTAGTTAGGTGTCGGTCTGATGTAGCATGAAAAAAGCACTAATCAGGATATGGTTTATAGGGATAGCGATGATGTTAATAGGCTCGGGTTGTGTGCCGGAGGCGGATAGTAGGGAAGAGATGAGCGATAAAGTAGTAAAGACAGATGCGGAGTGGCGTGAACAGCTTACACCGGAACAGTATAGAGTAACCCGTCAGGCGGGCACGGAGCGGGCGTTTACGGGGGAATACTGGAATCATAAAGGGGAGGGGCTGTACGCGTGCGTCTGTTGTGGAGCAAAACTGTTTCGTTCGGATGCAAAATTTGATTCAGGTTGCGGTTGGCCGAGCTATTTTGAGCCCGTGGCAGCAGGAGGTATAACGGAGAAGCGGGATATATCGCATGGGATGATTCGAACGGAGGTGCTCTGTTCCCAGTGTGATGCGCACTTGGGACATGTGTTTCCTGATGGCCCGGCCCCTACGGGATTGCGCTACTGTATTAATTCGGCGGCGATTGTTTTTACACCGGACGATACGGTTTCTGAGTAAGTGATGATCGGGAGGATGGATGGGGTCGCTTGTTTGTAGAGCGGCCTTTTTTTGTGGGGCTCAGCGAGCAGTGGTTACTGTTTTTCGATGACGGCGGCACCGAAGGTGAAACCGCCTCCGAAAGCGGTGAGGCCCACGCGGTTGCCGCTGGGCAGACCGGGCATGAGTTCCGCGAGGGCAATGGGAATGGTGTTGGAAGAGGTGTTGCCATATTTGGCAATGTGGTTGAACATTTTTTCGTTGGGACAGTGGATGGTTTTACGAATGGCTTCAATGATGCGTTCGTTGGCTTGGTGGGGGACAATGTAGTCGAGCTGGTCGGTGGTAACACCGCGGTGGGTACAGGCTTGATCGAGCATTTCAATCATTTTACGGACCGCCAGTTTGAAAACGGTGAGGCCTTCCATTTCGATGTGCTCACCGCTGCCGAGGTTGGGAACGTATAAGACTTTGGGATCAACACCGGTGGCGGAGAGTACGGGGCGGTTGAGTTTCACGCCAATGGCGCCGGGGCGTTCTTCGCAACAGATGAGAGAGGCGGTCGCGGCATCGCCAAAGAGGGGGTAGGTTTTCTGGTCGTCTCGGTTGACCATGGGAGAGAGGGTCTCGGCGGTGATGACGATTACTTTTTTGCTGGGGGCATTGCTGATGAAGTCGAACGCAGATTGGAGGGCGTAGAGATAACCGGAGCAGGCGGCGTTGACATCGTGCGCTTGCATGAGTACTTCGCCTTTTTCGGGACTGAGTTCGTTGAGAATACGGCAGGCGAGGGAGGGTGTCATGGAGGGGGGAGTGCCGGTGGAGCAGATGAGGGCACCAATTTCGGAGATATCCAGTTGCTCTTGTTCAAGCAGTTGTCGGGTGGCATTGACGGCGAGGGTGAGAACGTCTTCATCTTCTGCGATCCAGTAGCGGTTTTCAATGCCGGTGCGTTTGCGAATGGCATCGGAGTCCCACTCTTCGTGTCCTTGTAGAATCTGTTCGTTGGTGAGGTGGCGNGAGCCAAGCACGGTGGTGATGTTGGAGAGGTAGATGGGTTTGATGGAGCGGCTGGCGTGGGNTNCTGTTTGAGCAGCTTGGGTAGGTCGTCTTTTNTGAATGATGGGGGTTCCGGCGTTTTCTTCGGTAACGGGTTTGGTTTGGGTGGTGTCGTCTTCGGTTTGGATGGTTAGCAGCGGAGCGCCTACGGCGAGTTGATCGCCTTCCGCGGCGAGGATTTCGGCGATGGTTCCGGCGGCGGGGGCGGAGATATCCATGGAGGCTTTATCGGCTTCGACGGAGGCGAGTAGGTCGCCCTCTTGGATGGATTGGTCGGGGGTAACGTGGAGGGAGGTGACGGTGACGGTTTCATCGGAGGGGCTGGANCCAATGGCTTTGATCAGTAGGGTGCCGTCGGCTTGTTCGTTGCTCTCTTCCCAGTGAAGGTCTGCTTCCAGCAGTTGAGCGCAGGTTTCGACGATGCCGCGGAACGAGGGCATGACGTCGAGCTGGGCGCTGAAGTCGTATGGAATATAGGTNTCGGGACGGGTGACGCGACGGATGAGAATGGTGTCATCGAGGGTTTCGGTGATGGAGGCGGCGACTTCGGCGCCAAGGCCGCAGGTGCGGTTATCTTCGTGGACGATGACGAGTTTGCCGGTTTTTTTGACGGAGTTTAGAAGGGTTTCTTCATCCCAGGGGTAGAGGGTTCGCAGGTCAATGACTTCGATGTTGATGCCGGCTTGGGCAAAGGATTCGGCGGCTTTTTCGCAGTGGGGCATGGTGCTCCCCCAACTGAGTAGGGTTAGGTCTTGTCCGACGCGTTTGACGCGGGCTTTACCGATGGGGACATAGTGGTTGCTGATGTCGGCGGAGGTGGTGCGTTGGCGGTCGTTGATGAGACTTTTTGGAAAGAGAAAAAGGGAGGGTCGTTGTGAGTGTTCGATGGCATTGAGGAGGCCGGCGGCATCGGCGGCGGTGGAGGGCATGAAGACGTCGAGCCCGGGAATGTGGGCGCAGATGGATTCGAGGGTTTGGGCGTGGTAGGGCCCGAGGCCGGGGCGGTAGGCGCCGGCGATGGCCATGAGGGTGACGGGCGCTTCCCAGTTGCCGTTGGTTCGCCAGTACATGGCGCCGATTTCGGAGAGGAGGTGGTTGTAGGCTACGGGGAGAAAGTCGGCAAATTGCATGAAGGCGATGGGGCGGCGACCGGTGAGGGCCCAGCCGGTGGCGACCCCGAGGATGGTGTTTTCGGCGAGGGGGCTGTTTTTGACTTGGGTGGGAAAGGCTTGGCTGAGTCCGCGCGTGAGTCCGAATACGTCGCCTTTGGGGTCTTCGATGTCTTGNCCGAAGAGCAGGGTGGCGGGGGCGGTTTGGAGTTGGTGGTGGAGGGTGGAGCGCATGGCTTCGAGCATGCTGAGGTCGCGGGCGGTGTCGGCACCGAGGTATTCTGCTTTTTGGGCGGGGAGCGCGCGTTTGGCGTTGAAGGCGGGTTTGGGTGCGGGCCCTTTGCGGGCTTGTTGGAAGGCGGTTTCGAGTTGGCTGCGGGTGGTGGCTTCGATCTGGTCGAGGGTCTGGGCTGTGTGGCCGAGTTTGAGTAGTTGCTGACGCAGAGTGGTGCAGGGGTCGGCGTTTTCTTGGGCTTGTTTGAGGTCTGCTTCGGTGCGGTAGACGGTTTGGTCGTCGGCGTTGGTGTGGCTTTGGAGGCGTTCAACTTGCATGATGAGTATGCGGGGGGTGGAGGTGGTGCGGATGGTTTCGATGATGCGTTGGGCGGCTTGGTCGGTGGCGGTTGGGTCGGAGCCGTTGATGCGTTCGATGGGGACGCCGCAGAAGTGGGTGGGTTGGGTGCCGTCGGGGAGGGAGTAGAAGGTGTTGCCGGCGGTGGGGGTGGAGAGGGCGAAGCGGTTGTCTTCGATGAGGAAGAGTAGGGGGAGGTTTTCGCGGGCGGCTTCGCTTACGGCTTCGTAGAAATCGCCTTGCTGGGTGGCGCCGTCGCCGACGGAAGCGAGAACGATGGAGGCGGGTGGGTTGTTTTTGAGGGCGTGGGCGACGCCGGCGGCTTGCAGGACGTTGGCACCGACAAGGGTGGGGGTACTCATGATNTGGAGCTGGCGGTCGGAGGGGAAGGCGGGCATGCGGCGGCCGGCGGAGTTGGAGTCGGCGCGGCTGAAGAGGCCGTTGAAGACGGTTTGATAGGTGACGCCGCGGGCATAGGCGAGGGCGCGGTCGCGGTAGTGAAGGTGGAGCCAGTCGTTGGGTTGAAGGTGGGGGGCAAAGAGGGCGCTGGCTTCGTGTCCGGAGGAGGGGATGTAGAAGAAGACTTCGCCGCGTTGGGCGGCGTCGGCTTGAAGCTGATCGGTATAGCGTGAGGCTATCATGTGCTGATAGCCGGCTAATAGGCGATTTTCTGGTGTGTCAGTTGTTCCCAATGGATGGTTCCTATACGTGTTTGATAATGATAGTGCAGTTGTGGGCGTGAGGTCGAGAGTGTAAATTGCTTTATCGCTAATTTTTGACATTCGACTGTCGGGGGCTTAGCTTTGTGCCTTTGGTGATTTTATGAGAGAGAACATTGAGCTGATTTGTGATATTGCGGAGCGCATTTTGGGAGCGGACCAAGGGGCGGATCGTGGGGTATTGTTGGAAGGTGTGGCGCGGTCGATTGCCGAGCACATGAAGGCGGAAGTTTGTTCGATCTATATCTATGATGAGCGGGATCAGCAGTTGGTNTTGCGGGCTACGTGTGGGTTGGATCAGGCGGCGGTGGGCTCGGTTCGGTTGAGCTTGGAGGAAGGCATCACGGGGCAGGCGGTTCGTGAATTGCGCCCTATTTGTGTGGATCGGGCTTCGACGGAGTCGAGCTATAAGTTTTTCCCGGGTATTCAGGAGGAGCGGTTTGAGGCGTTTCTAGCGGTGCCGATTTTGCGGGGGACGCGGCGGATTGGAGCGTTGGTGGTGCAGGCGGATAGTGAGCATGCCTTTGAAGATCCGGATATGACGGCGCTGCGGGCGATTGCGGCTCAGTTAGCGGCTATGTTTGAGAGTGTGAAGCTGTTGAATGAGGCGCGGAACGGGGGGGCGCAGCTGGAGTCGCCGGNGGAGGAAGTGGAGCGAGGGATTCTGCGTGGTCGTTCGGCGAGCAAGGGTGTGGCAGTGGGTACGGTCTGCTTATTGGATGATTCGGGGCTGCGGGAAGAGGTCGAATCGGGCTTGCCGGTGGATACGAAGGAGGAGCGGGCTGTCTTTGAAGAGGCCTTGCAGCGGACGATTGATCAGATTAAATCGTTACAATTAACCACGAGTACGCANCTGGAGGATGTGGCGGTGCTGATTTTCAGTGCGCATCAGTTGATTTTGGAGGATGAGCAGTTTTCGGGCCGGATTCGTGAGTTGATTGAGCAGGGGGTGAGTGCTCGGGGTGCTGTTACAGCTGTGGTGGATGAGTATGTGGATGTGTTTTCGAAGAGTCAGGTGCCGATGATTCAAGAAAAGGTGCTGGATGTGAAAGATTTGGGGAGTCGGTTAATTCGTAATCTTCAACCGGGCGAGGGTTCTGAGGGAGATTATCGGGGGCAGGTGATTGCGGTTCAGGAGTTGTTGCCTTCCGATATTTTGAAGTTTTCGGCGGAGAAGGTGGAGGGGTTGATTATTTGTAGTGGCGTGACGTCGCATAATGCCATTATNTGCCGCTCATTGAAGATTCCNATGGTGGCGGTGAGCCGTGATGCATTCACCACTATTCAAGAGGGAGCTGCTTTGTTGATGGATGCGGGGCAGGGGATTGTATATTTTCATCCGAGCGAAGAGATTCTGACGCAGTATCGGGAGTTAGAGAATACGTGGAATGCGTTGCATAGTGCGGCGGATGTGAATGAAGAGCGCCGTACGGCATGTGGTGCGCGGGTAGAGGTGATGGCAAATGTGAATTTATTGTCGGATCTGGAGCCGGCGCGGGAATTTAAGGCAAATGGAGTCGGTCTTTATCGTTCTGAATTTCCATTTATCGTTCGAAATGATTTTCCAACGGAGGAGGAACAGACCTCTATTTACANTCGTCTAGTNGATCAGATGGAGGGGCGGCCTGTGACGTTGCGTACGTTGGATATTGGGGGCGACAAGATGCTCTCGTATTATTCGAATGTGAATGAGGCTAATCCTTTTTTGGGGATGCGTGCGATTCGCTTTTCGTTGCAAAATCGCGANATTTTCAGTCAGCAGCTGCGTGCCTTCCTGCGGGCAGGTGCGGGGGCAGATGCGCGGATTATGTTTCCATTGATTNCTTCGGTTGATGATTTTTTGAGCGCTCGGGAGATTGTTTATGAGTGTATGGACCAGCTGGATCAACAGGGGGTGGCGTTTAATCGCGATACGAGGTTGGGCGTGATGATGGAGTTGCCATCGGCGGTTGAGGTTGTGGGTGAATTGGCGGCTGAAGCTGATTTCTTATCGATTGGCTCGAATGATTTGGTCCAATATATGTTGGCTGTTGATCGAACAAANGAGCANGTTTCAGATTTATACAAATCACATCACCCCGCTATTTTGCGTGCGATACATCGTATTGTTGCGGCGGCACAGGATGCGGGGAAACCGGTTAGTATATGCGGCGACTTGGTTACAGAGGTTCGCCTGTTACCCTTTTTGCTGGGAATCGGGTTGCGTACATTTAGTATTGATATCGGAAATGCACCCTCATTGGAGCGCTCCATTGCTGAGATTCGTCTGGATGAGGCTAAAGAGCAGGCGCGACAGTTACTTGACATGGGTAAAATCAGTGATATTGAGGCATTTCTGAGCGCGCATTAGTACGTTTTTCGGTTGTTGGATTCGTTTTTTGGGCAGTGGTTGTCTTTTTCTGCTCTTCAATTAACAAAAATGTACGATTATAATTTTCAACGACAAAAATGGATGCATATGCGTTGATGTGCGGTAATTGCATGGTAAAAGAAAAGTTAAAAATCGCGTATTATCGGCCATTTTAAGGAATGGCACGGCTTATGCATTTAAATTTCAGTTCAAACACAAAGAATAACCTAAAGAAAGAGGATACTCTTATGAATAAAAGAAATAAAATTGCGATGACGCTGTTAGCGTTAGTAGCATTTACCCCCATGTATTGCTTGGCTGGTGAAGGTCCTTCGCAGGAACTTTATTGGTTGAATAACATCTGGATGATGGTTGCCACGTTTTTGGTTTTCATCATGCATTTGGGATTCGCAATGCTTGAAACAGGACTCACTAGATCAAAGAACACGGTTAATATTTTGTTTAAGAATACAGGCATTATAGCAATCGGTCTTATAACTTATGCATTTGTAGGTTTTGGTCTAATGTATCCAGGCGATTTTAATGGTATATTTGGTTACGCATCAGCTGCACTGCCTCTGAATGAGATGTTTGCAACAGATGCAGGCATCGGATATGCGGATGGTTGCTACAGCTTGTGGACTGATTTCTTGTTCCAGGGCATGTTTGCGGCAACGGCTGCGACAATCGTATCTGGTGCGGTTGCTGGTCGTATTAAGCTCGGTTCATTTTTCATCTTCACGGTGCTGTACGTCGGATTTTTGTATCCTTGGCTCGGTTCGTGGAAGTGGGGTGGTGGATGGTTGGATGGAATCGGATTCTACGATTTCGCTGGATCAACACTGGTTCACTCAGTAGGTGGTTGGGGCGCTTTGGCTGGTGTTCTGTTGCTCGGACCCCGTATCGGCAAATATGTTGATGGAAAGCCTAACGCTATTCCAGGTCACAGCATGCCGCTCGTAACCATTGGTGTTTTCTTGCTGTGGTTGGGTTGGTTTGGATTTAACGGTGGATCCGCGCTCTCAGCAGACGCTGATTACACATCGTTTGTTTTGGTAACCACCTGTTTGGCCGCTGCCGCTGGTATCGTTGGCGCTATGATTGCGTCTAAGTTTGTCCAGAAGAAGCCGGACCTAACGATGGCATTGAATGGTTGCTTGGCAGGTCTTGTGGGTATCACGGCTGGTGCTGACATGTTGACACCTGCACAGGCGATGCTGGTAGGTGTGGTAACGGGTGCGATTGCAGTGTTCTCTGTTATTGCCATCGATAAGGCTAAAATCGATGATCCTGTGGGTGCGATTACAGTTCACCTTGTCTGCGGTATCATTGGTACGCTGGCTGTGGCTCTTAACCCGGACGTTACGTTCACGGCGCAGCTTATTGGTGTCTTGTCGTATGGTGTCGTTGCCTTTGCCTTTGCGCTCATTTTGTTCTCTATCATCAAAGCGACTGTCGGTATTCGGGTCTCTGCGGAAGAAGAGACGGTAGGGCTGGATGTAACGGAACATGCGATGTCTTCATACACAAGCGTGTCTTAAATTTAAATCTGAGGAATTTAAATTTAAGGAGTAGATTTTCTCTCCTCCTAATGGCTCGACCGCAACAGTGCGGTCGGGCTGTTTTTTTCCAAAAAATAAATAGACTAATAATATTTAAAAAAGAATAACTATAAATTTAATACCTACATGAAATGGAGTAATAAAAAATGAAATTGATAGTAGCATATGTTCAACCGGTGGCTTTAAAGCCGATCAAAGAAGCCCTTTTCGCAAAGGATATTTTCAGAATGTCTGTCATGACGGATGTCCTAGGTTGTGGACAGCAGAAGGGCTATCACGAAAATTATCGTGGTGCGGCCAAGGAAGTTAATCTACTCAACAAATTGCGGATTGAAATTGCTGTGAATGATCATCACGTACAAGAAACCGTGGATGCGATTTGTGGTGCTGCCAGAACGGGTAAAATCGGTGATGGAAAAATATTTGTTTTAGAGCTGGGTGACTGCATCCGAATCCGAACCGGTGAAACCGGTGAAGATGCGATAGGATAAGAAATACTTTTCTCTCCTCCAGGAGCTCGGTCATCGAAAGGTGGTCGGGCTTCTTTTTTGTTTTATTCTTTTCCGGTTAAATCGGTTTACGAGTAGAGGGCATTCAAGTAGGTTTCCTCTTTTCAAAACATTGAGGGAGAAGACCATGGGAGAAAACTACTTTAATTCATTGCCGATGCGGTTGCAGCTCGAAGAGCTCGGGACATGCCGCTTTATGGATGCATCAGAATTTGCGGACGGCGTGGTCGCTGCAGAGGGCTTGAAGATTGTGATTGTGGGCTGTGGGGCGCAGGGACTTAATCAGGGCCTGAACATGCGCGATAGCGGATTGGATGTTGCCTATGCCTTGCGCGATGCCGCGATTGCAGAAAAGCGCCAGTCCTTCCTGAACGCGAGTGAGAATGGATTTGCGGTGGGTTCGTATGAACAGATGCTACCGGCGGCGGATATTGTGATGAATTTAACGCCAGATAAGCAGCATACCAAGGTGGTTGAAACGGTGATCCCGCACATGAAAGAAGGCGCGGTATTCTCCTATGCGCATGGATTCAATATTGTGGAAGAGGGCATGCGGATTCGTGAAGATTTAACGGTTATCATGGTAGCGCCAAAGTCGCCGGGATCAGAAGTTCGAGAAGAGTACAAGCGGGGTTTTGGCGTGCCAACATTGATTGCATGTCACCGTGAGAACGACCCGAAGGGCAACGGTTTGGAAATTGCTAAAGCACTTTGCGTGGCGCAGGGTGGACATCGTGCAGGCGTGCTAGAGTCCTCATTTGTAGCGGAAGTGAAGTCGGATTTGATGGGGGAGCAGACGATTCTTTGTGGGATGCTACAAGCAGGATCGCTTTTATGCTTCGATAAGATGGTCGCGCAGGGTATGGATGCGAACTATGCCTCAAAATTCATTCAGTATGGCTGGGAAGTTATTACAGAAGCGCTCAAGCAGGGAGGCATCACCAACATGATGGATCGTCTTTCTAATCCGGCTAAGCTGAAAGCGTTTGAGCTCTCGGAGCAGTTAAAGGGCATCATGCGACCGCTTTTTGAGAAGCACATGAACGATATTATTACCGGTCACTTTTCGCGCACGATGATGGAAGACTGGGCGAACGATGATACCAACTTGCTGGGCTGGCGCGCGGCAACGGGCGAAACCGCATTTGAGGTGACGCCGAACACGGAAGATGAAATTGCTGAACAAGCCTATTTTGATCAAGGGATTTTGATGGTAGCGATGGTGAAGGCGGGCGTTGAGTTGGCATACGAATGTATGGTGGAGGTCGGTATCAAGCCAGAGTCGGCGTATTATGAGTCTCTGCATGAGACGCCGCTCATTGCCAACACGATTGCACGGAAGAAGCTGTTTGAAATGAACCGCATTATTTCGGATACCGCCGAGTATGGTTGTTATCTTTTTGCTCATGCCTGTGTGCCACTCCTCGAAGAGTTCATGACCGGTGTGGATACGGATGTGATTGGCAAGGGCCTTTCGCGGAAGGATTTGGGTGTTGATAACATCACGTTGGTTGATGTGAATGCAGCGATTCGGTATCACGAAGTTGAGATTATCGGTGAGCAGTTGCGGTCCGCTATGGATGGGATGAAAGCACTGTAGAAACCAGGTGCTAGGAATGTAAAAAAGGGGAGCAGAGCTCCCCTTTCTGTTTATGCATCCCAAGTAACACCACGGTATGATCCATGATGAAGTTTTGGGGCTTTCTCAACATTGCTGGTGTCGTAGCTTGTACCTCTGTACTGCACGATGTGAGACTTGCATTCCACCGTACGTCCAGATTCAAACTTAGCACCTCTATATTGTAGAGTAGCCATGCTTTCCTCCATTCTGTTAACGGTGCGTTCCTTCGCAGACCATTCTGCTACTTCCGTCTGAAAGAAGTGATCCCTTCTCAACAGATGAACGTATTTTCATATAAATAAAATGCATCTATGGGGGCAAGAAAAAAAGTGGCGAGGATGACGGGACTCGAACCCGCAACCTCCAGCGTGACAGGCTGGCGCTCTAACCAATTGAGCTACACCCCCGCAAAAGGGAAGCGAAATAGTATTGAATTGTGGGGTTGGCGCAAGTGGAAATTAGCTTTTTTTATGTTTGAGTTAGGGGCGGATCTGACCGGTGCCTTCGATGATGAATTTATAGGTGGTTAACTCTTCGAGTCCCATCGGCCCACGGGCGTGCAACTTGTCGGTGCTAATGCCTATTTCCGCTCCCATACCGAACTCGGCGCCGTCGGTGAAACGAGTAGAGGCGTTGACGTAGACAGAGCTGGAATCGACTTCGGCTAGAAATTGTTTTTCACTTTCTGTGTCTTGCGTGACGATGGCGTCGGAGTGTCCGGAACCGTAGTGGTTGATGTGGTCAATGGCGGCTTCGGTGTCGTTGACAACTCGAATGGCGAGCGTGAGGTCGAGATACTCCGTGAACCAGTCCTCTTCGGTGGCAGCTTGGGCAGATGGAATATGGGTGCGTGTGGTTTCGTCGCCACGGATGGTGACGCCGGCGGCCTGTAGGCGTTCGCCCATGGTGGGTAGAAAGTCATCGGCAATCGCTTGGTGAACCAGCAGTGTTTCCATGGCGTTGCAGACACCGGGGCGTTGGCACTTAGCATTTTCGGCGATGGCCCATGCCATGTCGAGTTTGGCGGTGGCATCGATGTAGGTATGGCAGATGCCTTTGTAGTGTTTAATAACGGGTACAAGTGCCATTTCGGCGACGGCGTTGATGAGCCCTTCGCCGCCGCGGGGGATAATAAGGTCGAGATAGTCGGTCATGCGGCAGAGTTCTCGAACCGCTTCGCGGTCGGTGGTGGGAACAAGCTGGATGGCGTTGGGGGGAAGGCCTTTGGCTTCGCCGCCCTCTTGTAGTGCGTTGGCAATGGCAAGGTTGGAGTGAATGGCTTCTTTGCCGCCGCGAAGGATGACGGCGTTGGAGGTCTTGAAGCAGAGGGCTGCGGCATCGCAGGTGACGTTGGGACGAGACTCGAAGATGATGCCGATGACGCCGATGGGGGCGCGTACTTTGCTGATGTGGAGGCCGTTGGGCCGGTTCCACGCGGCGATTTCATCGCCGACAGGGTCGTTGAGAACNGCGACGTCGTGGAGGCCTTTGATCATGCTGTCGATGCGGGCATCGTTGAGTTCGAGCCGGTCGAGCATGGCGGAGGAGAGTCCGGCTTCTCTGCCCGCTTGAAGGTCTTTGGCGTTCGCGGTCTGGATGGGGGTGCGGTGTGCTTCCAGTGCTTCGGCCATCGCTTCGAGAATACTATTTTTTTTGCGGGCGGATAGGCGTGCGAGCTGGCGGCTTGCCTGTTTGGCGGCTTGTCCAATATGCGCCATCTGTTCTTGTGTGTTCATCTATTTTTCTCCGGTTATAACATGACGAGGTTGTCGCGATGAATAATGGGTTGTCGTGTTGATTGTTCGCGAAAGGTTTCAATCGATTGGTTGTCGGCTTCAATGAGCCCGCGCCCGATGGGTGTGCCGTCGGGGTTGATGATCTCTACCATGGCGCCGGTGCGGAAGTTGCCTTGGTGGGAGAGGATGCCGACGGGGAGTAGGCTTTTGCCTTGGTGGAGTGCTTTTTCGGCGCCGGCATCAATGGTGATGCTGCCTTCGACGCGGTTAAAAAAAGCGATCCAGCGTTTGCGATTTGAGATGGTGCGGTTGCGGGGAATGAGCAGGGTGCCTTCGTCCTTGCCGCTTAAGATGCGCGTTAAGGTGCCGGTTTTGCGGCCGTTGGCAATAACGACGGGGATGCCGTTTTTGGCGGCGAGTTCGGCGGATTGTAATTTGGAGGCCATACCGCCGGTGGAGAGGGTGTCTTGTTTGTCGGCGACGAGGGAGAGGATGGTGTCGTCGATTTCGTGTATGTGGGAGACGCGGCGGGTGCGGCCGTTGGCGGCGGGTGCGCGCAGTCCGTCGGTGGTGCTGAGCAGGATGAGTGCATCGGCATCCACGAGAATGGCGACGAGGGCGGCGAGGACGTCGTTATCGCCAAACTTAATCTCTTCGGTTGAGATGGTGTCGTTTTCGTTGATGATGGGAATAATGCGGTTGCTGATGAGGTGGAGTAGTGTGTTGCGGGCGTTGAGGTGGCGTTCGCGGTCTTTGAGGACATCGTGGGTGAGCAGTACCTGGCCGATGGTGCATTGGTTGCGGGCGAAGAGGTCGCCATAGATGCCCATTAGACGGAGCTGTCCGATGGAGGCGGCCATCTGTAGATCGGCGATATCGCGGGGACGGGTTGTTTTATTGAGGGCTTCAAGCCCGGCTCCGACGGCACCGGATGAGACGAGGGCTGATTCGATACCGGATTGGTGTAGCGTGGCGATTTCGTCGACGAGTTTCTGCATCCGTGCGCGGTCGGGTTTTCCCGAGCNCTGGACGAGGACTTTGCTGCCTGCTTTCACGACAATGCGTTTGGCATTTTGCAGGGCTTCACGATGAGCGGATTCTTTTTTCATAATGGTGTGTTGGTGCTATCACATTGTGAGAGGGATGTCGAGCGGTGGAAAACGGTTGAAATTNTGGGGTGACGGTTCATGATGAGGCGCTGGTTTGAAGGGAGAGGTGGAATCATGAGAATTACGAGCGGTTGGTTGCGGAACCGACGGTTTGAGGTTCCGAAGGGGGATGTTCGTCCGACGATGGAGTCGGTACGGGAGGCGTTGTTCTCTTCGTTGGGAGGGAGCTGTGAGGGGTGGCGGGTATTAGACCTGTTTGCGGGATCGGGTGCGTTGGGGCTGGAGGCATGGAGCCGGGGGGCGGAGCATGTTCGGTTTGTGGAGAAGCAGTCGGCGGCGGTGGCGCAGTTGGAGGCGAGTGTGGCGGCTTTACGGATGGAGGTATTGGGTGCGGTGGAGGTTGTTCGAGCGGATGTGTTGCGGTGGCTTCCGGGTGCGTTTGGTTGTTATGATTTGATTTTTGCTGATCCTCCGTATGATTTGCCGGAGGCGTTTTCGCTGACATTGGCGGGGGTGGCGCGGTCGGGTATTCTGGCGGAGAGTGGCTGGTTGGTTTATGAGATGCGGGGGGTACAGTCGGTGGAAATTCCTGCCGATTGGAAAGTGATGCGGGATAAGGCGTATGGTAAAACACGNGTGGTGATGTTGAAAAGGGAGTCGNGATGAATCAGTCAGCTGTTTGTGCGGGAACATTCGATCCGCTTACATTTGGTCATTTGGATGTGGTGGAGCGGGCGGCGCGTATCTTCCCGCGTTTGGTGATTGGGGTGGCGGCGAGTGAGGCGAAGGCTCCGTTATTTTCGCTGGAGGAGCGAATTGCGCTGGTGGAGCGTTCAACGGCTCATTTGGAGGGGGTTGAGACCGTTCCGTTTTCGGTGCTATTGGTTGATTTTGCGTTGGAGCAGGGGGCGCATGTCATTGTACGCGGATTGCGGGCGTTTTCAGATTTTGAGTATGAGTTTCAGATGGCGCTGACCAATCGGAAGTTGCAGCCGGAGATTGAGACGCTGTTTTTGATGCCGAAGCAGGACTATAGTTATGTGAGCTCGAGCAACGTGCGTGAGGTGGCCAAGCTGGGCGGTGACATCAGCCAGTTTGTGCCAACGGTTGTTCAGGAGGCGTTGGAGCAGCGTTTCCAGGGATAACTATTTTTGCGGCAGGCGCTGGCTGAGGGAAAGCAGGGTCACGAAAGCATAGCTGATGACGACTAGGGGGCCGGCGGGCAGGTCGGTGGTCACCGCCATGAAGATGCCTACCGTTACGGAGATGATGCCATGCGTCCAAGCGGCTAGATGCGGTTTTTTCACTTTGGTAACGGCTAGGGCGGGGATAATCAGACTGGCAAAAACAACATAGACGCCCGCGAGTTGCACCGAGGACGTGATGGCCACGGAAAAGAGTGCATAGAACAGAATGCCGCTCCGTACACGGGGGGAGGAGAACCAGAGCGCGACGATAACAATGTAGATGGGTAGATGATGTAGTACATCACTCCATTGGATGAAGAGCATTTGTCCCGAGAGCATGTGTTCGATGCTTTCAGAGCAGTGCGGGTGCTTGGTGAGCAGTAGAATGGCGAGGGTGGAAGCGAGGACATAGCTGACGCCGATAATGGCTTCCAAATAGGTAGGGGCTTTTTTTTCGGCTACCCGAAAACCGAACGCGGCCAAGAGGGTGCCGGCTAACGCAATGGATTGAACGATCCAGGTTGGAGGGTGGTGGAAGAACGTGGCGGCGGCCACGAGTCCGAGGCCAGCGATCTGGGCGATGGCCAGATCGATGAAAATGATGCCGCGCTTCAGTACTTCAATGCCGAGCGGGGCATGGGTTAGGGCGATCATCAGACCCGCCAAAAGGGCGGGACCGACAATTTCTAGCAGTTCAACGTTCATTGGATACCGCTTCGATCAAGAGGCTAATCGTTTGATCGTATAGACCAAAGAGGTCGTTGCTTTGTTCGTTTCCACCTATGGTGTAGGGAAGTTCAACAACGGTTGTGCCCGTGCGACTGGAGAGCCACTGAGCGGCTTTGTCATTCTCATAAGGGGTATGAATAATGAGAGACAGCTCGGTTGTTTCGGCCTCTTTCAGCAGTTGGTTTAGGTGGGAGGCGGTGGGTGGTAGTCCGGGTTTTGGCTCAAGGGACCCAACTTTTTTCATCTCCAGCCAGTCGAGTAGGTAGGTGAAGTTTTTATGATAGACGACTACGGATGTACCCTTGAGGCTTGCGCTTCTCTTTTTCCATTGCGCAGAGGCGATGGTCCAACGCTGTTGAAACTGCTCAAGCCGATCTTGGTAGTAGGGGGCATTTTCAGCATCCAGCTGGCAGAGGCGCTCGTATATAACGTTGGCGACTTTCAAGATGTTGACTGGGTTGAGGTGTACGTGAGGATTGCCCTCGGGGTGTATGTCGCCTAGGCTTCTGTCAACAACGGTCGGAAGTTCTAAAACCGTGACATGATCAGAGGCGTTGATGTATCCGCGTCTGCCCGGCTGTAGAGCAGCGTCTGCTTTTTGAAGCAGGATGGGCAGCCAGCCGACTTCGAGTCCTGCGCCGGAACAGATGAGCAGATCGGCGCGTCTGATTTTGGCAATCAAACTGGGCCGTGCGCGAATGTAGTGCGGGTTTTGTTGGGCGTGCGTGGCGCTGAAAGTAGAGACTTTGTCGCCGCCGATTTCTTCGGCTAGTGAAGCCCATTCCGGTTCACAGGCGAAGACGCGTAGCGAGGCATCTGAAAAATAGGGGGCTGCGATGAGCAGCCCCACAAGTAGAAGTAATTTTTTCATTCTATATACAGCTATTAATAGGCGTGAGCACTATGGGCACCGATGCTCATAATATATTGCAAAACAACCTGTGTGTCTTCGTTGCCGTCGGCCAGCTCTTCCTGATTCAGCTGCAAACGCAGCCGACTGAACTCGCTGTTCGAGTAGTCGATCATGAAGGAGTAGGCTTCGGGGTTGAACCCTGCGGGATTCAATTCATCATGCTCAGCATAGAAGTCAGCAGGCACATCTGGAGATTGCAACTGGCTATAGCGAACACCGGCACGCCACTGCGGCGCAAATTTATATACGGCCTGCACGTACCAGCCGCTTGCATCGATATCATTGAAGGCAATAGTATCGACTACAGCATTAGTGCCTTCGCCTTCCGTGATGCTGTAGATACCATCTTCGATGCGCTGGAAGAATTCAGCTTGGAGAATGACCTCTTTTTCGGATGAATTGCCAGTCGGCGCCCATGTGTAGCGAACATCGGCC
>NZGU01000025.1 GCA_002691095.1 Kiritimatiellaceae bacterium
AGTGAGGTGATAACATGAAAACGATGAAAAAACTTAGCCCCATGATTCCATCTACCAATATGGGTATGACGAAAGATTTCCTTGTTCAGTCGCTGGGATTTTCGGTGGTTATGGATACTCCTGATTATATTATCACAACCATTGAGGGAAATGATTTGCATGTCGTTCCTAGTCTTTCTGAGAGTCCTAATGAAGTGAGTATTTATCTGGAAGTTTACGACGTGGAAGAAGCGTGGGCGCTATATCAGCGTAGTCATCAGAAGAGCGATAAAGTGAAACCTCCTTTTCTTCAGCCGTATGGGATGAGAGAGTTTCATGTTATTATTCCCTATACGAACTGCCTGATCTTTGTTGGGCAAAAGAAGTAGGTTCGAGGCAATATGCTGGGTTTGATTGTGTTATCTGCTGCGTACACGGGATGGATGCGTATAAAAAAAGCCCGATCGGTTGATCGGGCTTTTCCACTACTGCGGAGTTGGTTTTAGCCGGCGTAGAGGGCTGAAACTTTTTCCCAGTTGACTACGTTGAAGAACGCCGCGATGTAGTCTGGACGGCGGTTCTGGTAGTTGAGGTAGTACGCATGTTCCCACACATCCAGTCCGAGGATGGGGGTTCCGCCTTCGACATCTGCCATGTAGGGGTTGTCTTGGTTGGCGGTCGAGGTGACGCTGACGGAACCGTCTTCGTTCTTGCAGAGCCATGCCCAGCCTGAACCGAAACGAGTGGCGGCTGCGTTGCTGAAGGCTTCTTTGAAGCCGTCCATGCTGCCGAACGCGCTGTCGATGGCGGCTTGCAGTTCTGCACTTGGTTCGCTGGCTTCCGGTGAGAGGATTTCCCAGAAGAGGAAGTGGTTGGCGTGACCGCCGCCGTTGTTACGAACGGCTCCTTGCTTTGCTTCGGGTAGTTCGCCGAGGCGGGCACAGAGCTCTTCTACGGGAAGGGCTGCTAGTTCGCTTCCTTCCAGCGCTGCATTCGCTTTGGTGATATATGCTTGGTGGTGTTTTGTGTGATGGATTTCCATTGTTTTCGCGTCGATATGCGGCTCTAACGCATCGTACGCATACGGCAACGCCGGTAATTCATAAGCCATGTTTTTCTCCTATACGTTAATTCGTTTATTGGTTTTCGATAATGAAGTAGAACAGGAGTAAGTCAATCGTGAAGGGGTTGAACTTACATCGTTTCTGTTTTTCCGTAGCCCATAAAAAAGGCCCGCCGGTGGGCGGACCGAAAGTCGCATGTCGGCGGTGTTACTGTGGGTTGCTCGACATGATAGTGGAGTTACTACAACTAATAGTACGTGGGCAGCTTGGCAACTGTTACTGAAAAAGTGAACGTTAGCTGAGTTCGTTGTTAAGGCGGTCGATTTCAGCGCGCATTTTTTGGAAGACTTCGGCTTTGTAGACGCGGACGCTGGCTTCGGAGATGCCGATCTGTTGGGCAATCTGGGGGTTGGGGGTTTCGCTGGAGACGAGTTTGAAGACGGCGCGTTTATTTTCGTGGAGATCGTTTTTGATGTTGTTCCAAGCGAGGTTGGTGATGTGGAGGACCCACTCTTCGCGGGCGAGTTTTTCGATGTCGGGGAGGATTTGCTGTTCGATGGTGTCGTAGGATTCTTGGTATTCGACGGCGTCGCGTCCGGTGATGAAGTTTTTTTTGGTTCGAAAGAAGTCTTTGACGGTGTTGCGGGTCATGGCGGCGAGCCAGTTGTGGAATTTGCCTCGGTTGCGGTTGTATTCGAAATCTTCGATTTTCTGCCAGACTTTGGTGAGGACGGTTTGGGAGATGTCTTCGGCGTCTTCTTGTGGGATGCCCATGCGGAGGATGAGGCTGAAGATGAAGGCGCGGTAGGTGGATTCAAATTCGAGCCAGGCGGATTGGTCTTTGCCGGATTGGAGGCGCTGAAGGAGGGTGACGCGGGTGGGTTGGAAGTTGGGGTCGGTCATGGGGTGTCCGTTTCGTAGAGCAGGAGAATGCCGCGGGCGGTGAGGGTGGGGATGAGGGGTTGGTTGGCGTGGGTGGCGGAGAGGGTGATGGAGGTGAGTTTTTGGCACCAGACGAGGCGGGGGGAGAGGGTGAGATTGGGGATATTACTGAGGTTGAGGGTGGTGAGGTTGGGGTAGCGGAGGATGCTGCTGAGGTCGTTGATGCGGGTGCGGGAGATGTCGAGGACGTTGAGTTGGGGTAGGTCACCAATTTCGTTGAGGCGTTCGAGTCGAGTACCGCTTAGGCGGAGTTCGCGGAGTTGGTCGAGGCGGAGGGGGGTGAGGTCGGGGCGGCCGGTTTGGTTGAGGTTGAGGATGGTGATGGGGAGGCCGGTGAGGGGGATGAGGTTGCTGAGTTCGGGGTTGTTGCCGAGGTTGATGAGGTGGCCGGCGGCACCGAATGAGGTTTGTTGGAGTTGTAGGTTGGGGGTGTCGGGGTTGAGTTGCTGAAGGCAGGCTTGTAGGGCGGGGAAACGGGTCTGGGGGTTGAGGGGGGCGCGGTTGAGGTGGTTGAAGAGGCGGGGGAGGAGGGGGGTGAGGTTGTGTTGGATGAAGTCGGCGGTGAGGGCGGGGAGTTGTTCGTCGGTGATGGGGGGTTGGTTGCGATATTTGTTGGCGAGCCGAAGGGCGGTGGGGGCGGAAGCGGTGGGGATGCCGTCGGCTTGGCTGAGAAGGTCGTGAGCTTTGTCGAATTGGAGTTGGCTTAGGTGGTGGTGAGCCTGAAGGAGGCGGGCTTGCGGGTTTTGGGGGTTGAAGGCGAGGGCGGTGGCGAGGGCGGTATCGGCTTGTGGGAAGCGGTATTGGTGTTCGTGCTGGCGGGCGAGTTCGAGGTAGTCGGGGGCGACGGCGAGGGCGGTTTGTTGGATGTATTTATTTTTTTGCTGGAGCTGGTCGAGGGCGTTGAGGGCGAGTTGTTCATTGTGGCGTATGGAGCGGAAGCTGAGGGTGAGGGTGGTGGTGATGATGAGGAGGGCGAGGAGCAGGAGTAGGGTGGCGGTGCGGTGGCGGTTGATGAGGAGTTGAAGGTGGGTGAGAAGGGTGGGGTTTTCGGCGAGGGTGGCGTAGCCGTTGAGGTGGTTGCGGAGGTCGTGGGAGAGGGCGGCGACGGTGGGGTAGCGGTCGGAGGGGGATTTAGAGAGGCCTTTCATGGCGATGGCGGCGAGGGCGTTGTTGGTTTGTGGAGGGGGGATGGTGCCTTGGACGGTGTGGTGGAGAATGGCTTGTATGGTGTCGCCGGTGTGGGGCGGGGAGAGGGTGAGGAGGTGGTAGAGGAGGGCGGAGAGCATGTAGATGTCGGTGTGGAAGTGGACCTGCTGAAAGGTGCCGTGGGCTTGTTCGGGGGCCATGTAGCCGGGGGTGCCGCCGACGATGGTGCGGGTGGGGGCGTCGGTGAGATGGGCGGGGGTGTCGGGGGTGGTGATGAGGGTGGCGAGTCCCCAGTCGAGGAGGTGTAGGTCGCCAAAGTCGCCGATCATGATGTTGGCGGGTTTGATGTCGAGGTGGAGGACGCCTTTGGTGTGGGCGTATTCGACGGCGTCGCAGATGTTGAGGAAGATTTGGAGGAGGCGGGTGAGGGGGTAGGCGTGCCGGGTGGCGGGGTCGCCTTGTTGAAGACGGTTGAGGATGGGTTCGAGGGTTTCGCCGCGGAGGCGTTTCATGGTGAAGTAGGGGTTGCCGGTTTTGTCGAGGGCGATGTCGTAGATGGGGAGAATGTGGGGGTGCTGGAGGTGGGCGGTGAGGCGGGCTTCGTGAAGAAAGGCTTGGATGTCGTCTTGCGAGGCGATGCGGTCGGCTTGGATGAGGGCCATGGCGAGGGTGCGGCGGGTGCGGGTGTCTTTTACTTCCCAGATGGTTTTCATGCCGCCGTCGTTTATTTTCTGGAGGGGTTGGTAGCGGGTGTCGGCTTGGGTGTCGGTGAGTTCGGCGGCGTGGGGGGTGTCGGCGGGATCGAGGTCGTCTTGAAAGAGGATTTGTTCGGTGTTGGAGAAGTTTATTTCGTCGGCAAAGAGGTTGGGATTGAGAATTTCGCGGGGGGGATGGGAGGGATCATTTTCGGATGGTTGGAGTGTTTTCATGGCTTTTTATGGTGGAGATATAGCGGAAAGAGGGGGATGAAGGCAAAAAAAAACCCTGCATTTGCAGGGGTTTTTCGGAGTCGTGAGCGCGTTGTGGGTTATGGGTTGCGCTCAAACAGTTGTTAAATTCAATCATATTTACGTGGGCTGGCTGGATTCTGTTACTGATTGGGTGCATTTTTTTTGAGAAAACTTTTGCGTAAATAGGACTGAATTAGTACGACATATATTTATCGGCGCACGGTGTGCGTTGTGTTCAGGCTGCCGAGGAGGACTCGGGGCGGAAATGAAATCATTCATTCAGTGTTGCCGGGTTCAGTGGCTGGACCGACCTGAATCAGCCGCCGGGATCGCTGCTTTTTTCTCGATACGTATGGTTGATAGGGAGACGCTGATTGAGGAGAAATAATGAAGAAAGTAATGAGAGCAGCGTTGTTCTGCTCATTGTCGGTGGTGGCGTTTGCTACGGCTGATCTGGAAGAGCGCGTGAGTGCGCTGGAGTCGCAGGCTGATTTGCTTGAAATGAGCAGTCGTCTTTCCATCGGGGGGTACGGTGAAATGCATGTGCGTTCCGAGCAGGATGGTGGTGATGATTATATGGATATTCACCGTGCGGTTGTCTACCTCGGGTATCAGTTCAACGACTGGATTCGGCTGACTACTGAGACGGAATTGGAGCATGCGCAGGCGGGCGGTAGTAGTGCGGGCTATCTGCTGTTGGAGCAGTTCAGTGTGGACTTGCAGTTGACGGATACGTTTGGTGTTCGGCTGGGTCGTACGTTAGCGCCGTTGGGTATTGTGGGGTTGCGTCATGAGCCGCCGCTTTTCTTTGGTGTGGAGCGACCGGATTTGGAGAAGTATATTTTGCCTTCGACGTGGTCGATTGACGGGGTGGGCATCTTTGGTGATCTGACGGACAATATATCCTACGAGCTGTATGCGGTGGGTGGTTTGGATGCGAGTGATTTCACGGATTCAACCGGTATTCGCGGGGGGCGTGAGTCTTCGTATGCGGGGGCGGAAAGTTTGAGCTATGCGGGTCGTCTGGACTATTTTGGTGTAGAGGGTTTGCGGGCGGGTGCTGGTTTTTATCAGGGGCCGACNGATCATGGCTCTAAAGGTATGGATCATGCGNACCAAGGCAACGAGGTTTCCATTTTNTCGGCTGACTTTGAGTATGAAGTGGGTGAGTTGACGCTGAATGGNGTNTGGGCATCGGGTGCTCAGTCGGATGTGGATGTGTTGCCTTCTGGTGTCGGCGATGCGTTTGGTGGGTATTACCTGACGGCGGGCTACCAGGTGTGGTCGGGTGCGGCTGATACGAAGTGGAGCGAGGCGGCGTTGATGCCGTTTGTTCGTTTTTCGACGTTTGACACGCAGGAGGGTGAAATTTCCGGTGGAGCGGCAGATACGGATGCGCATGAGCGTGAACAGTTGACGTTGGGGCTACATATGTTACTGACGGAGCAGGTGGTGTTAAAATTGGATTATATGAGTGAAGAGCGTGNCGATGGAACCGAGAAGAATGATGTGGTCAATCTCGGTTTTGGTTTCATTCTTCAGTAGTTGAAACCGCATAGGTTTCATGGCGATGGGCGTCTCTTGAATGAGGCGCTCATTTTGGTTACTGGGGTCGTTCGAAGTAGACGATGCCATCTTGNGGGCAGATGGTAACGATGAGGCCGACGAAGAGGTTACGTCCGACGCGGGGCAGGGCGTTGGGGGGTAGTGGAATTTGNCTGACTTGCCGGAAGACGAGGTCTCCGAAGCTGAGTTGGCGGGCGGGGGTCTTGTCGCCGGTGGGGTTTGCGAGGGTGTAGTCACCGGCNAGGTCGAGGACGATGGGCGTTGTTTTGCCAAAAATAGCTCCTTCAATGGCGAGGCCAACATTGGGTTNTTTAACGATGGGGACTTGTGAGATGAGCCACGATTCGTTGGGGGTGAAGGGTTGTGAGGTGGCGAGGCGGATGGTGTTGTTGAGGAAGTCGAATTGAACGGCGGAGAAGAGTTGGAGGCAGTCGTAGCCCAGGACGGTGGTGATGGGAGGGGCTTCGATATTGCGGGTCTGCGGACCGAGGGAGTCGGTTGCCATGCGGACAAAGAGGGGGAGGTTGTCGATGAAGAGCTGGTCGATACGGAGCTGATGAACAACGGCTCCGTAGGCGGGGACGTTGCCGGTGTTATAACCGCCGCGATAGGGAAAGTTGCGTTCGCGGAAGGAGAGAAAGTCGGTGTTTATTTTTTGGGCATAGCTGAATTCCATCCAGCTGGTGGGGGAGCCGGTGTCGAGGAGGGCATACGCTGGATGGTTGAGATTGCGTCCGCCGATGGAGATGACGGGAAGGTATTTGCTAGCCATGGGTAGGATGGCTTGCTGGTTGGGGTGGAGGCGGGCCGCTCCGCGCATACCGACTTCACCGTTTTCGATGGGGTAGACCTTGAAACCGAAGTGCTGTGCGGGTTTGGCGTGAGAAAGNTANGCTTGTTGTTGGATCTCGGGCAGTAGCTGNTCTTGGTTGGTGAGCAGGGGGGNGGTGCTACAGGCGGNAAGAAGGAGGAAACAAGGCAGGATCAGTTTGAACATGGGGACTCTCCGTTGAGGATGATTTAGAACTTTGNAAAATGAATAAAGAGTTTGATATCATCGGGATAGGGGGTTTGACAAGCGATGATGAGGTTTTCGGTGCAGGCGATATAGAGTTCCGCCTGGGGAGCGGCGGAGGTGGATTCGATTTTCCATACGGGACAGGCGGCGACGTTGGGTAGGCGCGTGAGGGAGGATGGGGCTTGGTGGAGGCGGGTTCGCAACCAGGGCATTTGGTTGCCGAGATGGAGAATGGCGGCCCAGCTGTTTTCCTGTCCGAGGGTTCGGTGGGGCAGTCGGGCGATGAGGAGGGGCTGGTGTTCGATGTGCCGGAACCAGGGAAGGGTTGTTAGGGTGGATTCGATTGGGGTTTGTACGGCTTGATTCAGGGTGTGAATGAGGGGGTTTTGCAGGAGTTGATGGGGGGTTCCTTGAAAGAGGGTTTGGGCGGTGGGGGGCAGGTGATCGGTGAGTGGATGATGGGATTCTTGCTGGAGAAGTGCGTAATAGATGAGGAGTGCACTGAACAGGAGAATGAGCGGAAACTCTTTGGACAGTCGGAGTTTCATCCGAAATTGACGGTGCCGATGATGTCCTGGATGTCGGTGTGTTGGTGTTGAACGAGGTATGCTTCGATGCCTTCGATGACGCGTATGGCGGTGCTGGGGTCGATGAAATTAGCGGTGCCGACAGCGACGGCGGAGGCACCGGCGATGAGAAATTCGATCGCGTCTTCGGGTTCGAAGATGCCTCCCATGCCGATGATGGGAAGGGTGGTGTGTTGAGCGGCGTCGTGCACGAGCTTGATGGCGATGGGTTTGATGGCGGGGCCGCTGAGTCCACCGCTGCCGTTGGCGAGAACGGGTTTGCGAGTTTTGATATCGATGCCCATGGCGGGGAAGGAGTTCATGATGGCGAGGGCGTCGGCTCCGGCGTCTTGGGCGGCGCGGGCGAAGGCGCCGATGTTGGCGACGTTGGGGGCGAGTTTGGGGATGATGGGTTTTTGGGTTTTCTGGCGGACGAGGTCAATGACGCGGGTGAAGGGGTCGAGGTCGGTGCCGAAGGCGGAACCGCCTTCTTTGATGTTGGGGCAGGAGAGGTTGATTTCGTAGGCGTGGATGCCGGGTTCGGCATCGAGCTGTTCGACGACGGTGCCGTATTCTTCGATGGTTTTGCCCCAGATGTTGACGATGACNGGGGTGGTGTAGTCGGCGAGGAAGGGAATGTAGGTGTCGAGGAAGCCTTGGGCGCCGGGGCCGGGTAGACCGATGGCGTTGAGCATGCCGCCGCGGGTTTCATAGGTGCGGGGGGTGTTGTTGCCGAGGTGTACATCNGGTGCAATGCCTTTGACGGTGATGGCGCCGAGGCGGTTGAGGTCGACGAGGGGGGCGTATTCGGGGCCGTAGCCGAAGGTGCCGGAGGCGACGGTGACGGGGTTTTGCATGGTTANGGAGCCGAGTTGAATGGCTAGGTTGGGTTTATTCATCCCAGAGTACCTCTCTTGATTCGAAGACGGGCCCATCTTTGCAGCAGCGGGCCCACTGCCAGCCGGTCTCGGTTTTTTGTTTGATGACACAGGTGAGGCAGGCGCCGACGCCGCAGGCCATGTTTTCGTCGAGGGAAAGCCAGGCTTTGAAGTTGTGTTCGATGGCGCGGTCGCCCATGGCGCGTAGCATGGGGCCGGGGCCGCAGACGAAAAGTTCGAGGTTGGGGATGTTTTGTTGTTGCATCCAGGGATCGAAGGCGTCGGTGACGAGGCCTTGCGTGCCCAGTGAGCCGTCGTTGGTGGTGGGACGCACTTCCCAGCCGAGGTCTTGAAATTCTTCGACGCAGAGGATGTCTTCGGCGGTGCGNCCGCCGAAGAAGGCGACGCCTTTGCGGTTGAGGGAGCGGGCTTTTAGGTAGAGGGCGGCGTTGCCGTAGCCGCCGGCCACGAGGACGGGGAGGGTTTGATCGGATGCGGGGGGGTAACCATTACCGAGGGGGCCGATGAGGTCGACGGTGTGGTCGGGTTTGAGGAGGCCCATGGAGGCGGTGCCGCGTCCGACGGGTTTGTAGAGGAGGGTGATGGTTTGTTCGTCGGCTTTGTAGATGCTGAAGGGGCGGCGTAGTATACGGTCTCCGAGTTGGGGNACNTGAAGGTGGATGAACTGCCCGGGTTTGACATGGGGACCGATGCCGGGCGAGGCGAGGTGCAGAATGCGGTAGTCGCCTTGAAAATTATCGTGTTTGAGAACGGTTGCTTTTTCTTGAATCATGGGTGTGAATGATGGTTGTTTAATAAGTGGTCGTCAAACTTTTCTGAATGGGGATGGGTGATAACTAACATTGGCTAGGTACTATTAGACAGGTTTGCTTGGCTATTGAATGTGATAGTATTCTTAAGTGGAGTTTGAAGATGAGATGTAGTTGGTTGGTTTTAGTTTGTTGTTTGACGGTTTCGATGGGACGCGGTGCACCGCCGAATATTGTGTTTGTTTTTTCAGATGATCATGCGACGCAGGCGATTGGTGCGTATGGGCATGCGATTAGCCAGTTGGCGCCTACGCCTTTTTTGGATCGGATTGCTGAGCGGGGGGTTCGGTTTGATCGTTGTTTGGTTGGGAATTCAATTTGTGGGCCGAGTCGGGCAACGATTCTGACGGGTACGTACAGCCACATTAATAAATTCTTCTCAAATGAACACACGAAGTTTGATGGATCTCAACCTACCTTTCCGAAGGTGTTGCAACGAAATGGATATCAGACCGCTTTGATTGGTAAATGGCACTTAGCCAGTGTGCCTACGGGTTTTGATCATTGGGAAATATTGCCGGGGCAGGGTCGATATTATAATCCCGACTTTCGGACGGCGAATGGGGTTCACCGTGAACAGGGATATGTTTCTGAGCTGATTACGGGGAAAGCGATCACGTGGTTAGAAGAGGCTCGGGATGCGAATCAGCCTTTTTTGTTGATGGTGCAGCATAAGGCACCTCATCGAGATTGGTCGCCTGCGCCGAAGTATTTAGGTGCTTTTTCAGAGGTTGTCTTTCCTGAGCCGGAGACGCTTTTTGATGCCTATGAAAATCGTTCATTAGCGGCAAAGCATCAAGATATGACGCTTCGAAATACGATGTTATTGGGTTCGGATTTAAAGGTGGAGAGCTACCATACGAATCGGTTTGCTCGGATGTCTGCGGAACAAAAGGCGGCATGGAAAAAAGTGTATGACCCGATCAATGAGGCTTTTGAAGAAGCGGAGTGGGAGGGCGAGGCGTTGGTTCGTTGGAAATATCAGCGTTATCTGCAGGATTATTTAGCATGTGTTAAGTCGGTGGATGATTCGGTGGGTGAAATTTGGGATTGGCTTGAGGCGGAAGGGTTGTTGGAAAATACGATTTTTGTTTATTCGTCGGATCAGGGGTTTTATTTGGGTGAGCATGGGTGGTTTGATAAACGTTTTATGTATGATGAATCGTATCGGACGCCGTTGTTGATGAGTTGGCCGGGCATTACGAAGCCGGGTTCAGTTTGTTCTAATTTGGTGTCGAATCTTGATTTTGCTCAGACGTTTTTGGATGCGGCTGGATTGGAGGCACCCATGCGGATGCAAGGAGCGAGTTTGCTTCCGTTACTGCGTGGGGACGAAGAGGTGTCTTGGCGTAAGAGCCACTATTATCATTATTATGAATATCCCGGCTGGCATATGGTCTATCGGCATGAGGGGGCGTATGATGGACGCTTTAAGTTGATTCACTATTATGATGTGGATGAATGGGAGTTGTTCGATATGCGGAGCGATCCGCATGAGATGGTCAACCAGTATGATAATCCTACTTATCAGAAGACGGTGGTGCGGATGCATAATGAACTTGAGCAGTTGCGGGTGCGGTATCAGGTTCCGCCGAATAAGCCGAAATCGGTTGAGGGTGTTACGCAGCATTATCACTCTGATAAAATTAAGGTGCGTCAAGGGGATAGCGAGTAACATGAACTTTATTCAACGTTTAGGGCTGATGCTCTGTGCTTTTTTTTGCATGGAGACTATGGCTCTTGGGGTTGAGCGATTCGATCTATCCTTTGATGAAATAAAGCAACTGGATGTTGAGGTGTTGCACGCTAAGCCTTTGGTTGAACTGTATGGGCAGGTCGTTCGTTTTCATTCACGTGATCGAGGGTTGTTCCTTTTCAATGGGGAGAGTGGTATTCATGTGCAACCCAAAAAGACATGGCCGCGGGAGATGCAGTTAGGCTCTTGGATTCGAGTGCGTGGAATTGCGGTTGAGGGCATTTATTATCCTATCGTACTGGCGGAGGATGTTGCGGTCGAACGGATAGATGCACCTCTTTCTGAAGCGGAGGAATTTGATCCCAATTCATTTTATGATCCAACGATTGACTCTCAGTGGGTTCAGACCAGCGGCCTTATCATCGACTATGATTCATTTCCTGAGCGAGATCATATTATGTTGGAGATGGAAGTTTTTGGTTATCAGGCGTCGGTTCAGATTCCTTATTCACAGCAAAATTTAATGCACGCTTCTGCGTTAATGTTTCAATCGGTCCATTTTCGGGGAGTGGCTTGTGTTCAGGTGAATAATCGCCGTCAAATGACGGGGCGTATTTTTTACATTAGTTCAATGGAAGACTTTACAAGTATGCAGCCGGAGGCTCGTTTGAGGCCGCGCGCTTTGACGGTTGAACAATTTTTGAATGAGAATATTAAAATCAATAATTATGTGGCGGTCGATGGGGTCATTGCTCATATCGATGAGAAGAATCTGTATCTTCAAGATGGAGTGCATCATCTACATGTGCGGATTAAAGAGCGAGTTGATTTCTGTGTAGGCGATAAAGTTCGTGTTTCTGGGTATGCCTGGTCACAGTCTATCTCACGAGGATTGCGGGCGATTGAAGTAGTAGAGTTGGATGTAGACCAATCTGTTAAGCCGATTGAAGTTCCTTTTTCGGAATTAAGGGACCCTCAATATAATCATGCATTAGCTCGCGTGAATGCATGGGTGGTAGATATTGGTAAATCATTTGGTGGGGGGGCTGATTCGGTGGTTCAGTCCAGCTTGCTTTGTCGCTCGGGTGAGGATGTCTTTGAGTGCAAGGTGCCGGCTTCCGTAGTGGAGTCACAAGTCGTTGAAATTGGCATGCAGTTGCAATTAACGGGAATCGTTCATTTAGAACAAATGAAGGATGTGCCTTGGCGTTTTTCAATTGATCGAATGTGGCTTCAGCTTCGAAGTTTAGATGATATTGTGGTGCTGGCGGAGGCTCCGTGGCTGACGACCCAGCGATTAACATATATGATTGCAGTGATGGTGGGTGTTATTGGGGTGACTTTGTTTTTTGTTGTAACTCTGCGAAAAACGGTTCGGCGACAAACGGAGTTAATTGGTTCTCAGATTAAACATAAGTCCATTATGTCTGAGCGGCAACGAATTGCGCGTGAATTGCATGATAATTTAGATCAGGGTCTGGCAGGTATCTCGCTCCAGTTAAGTTCGAGTATTGATCTATTTAAGCGAAATCAGGAGTCGGCTCTTGAGGGGTTGGGCAGAATTCAGGAAATGCTGATTTATTGTAGCGATGAGTCTCGAAATATGATCATGGAATTACGCGGGGGGTGGCTGGAAAAGATGGATATTGTGGCGGCAATACGTAAATATGCCTTGTTACTTGAAGAGCAGTACGAAACTGCCATTACGGTTTCGGTTGATGGGAAAGTCGCACGATGTAATCGCTCGCGGGAAATGCAGGTGTTTTCCGTTGTAAAAGAAGCCATGGTCAATGCGTGCAAACATGCTGAAGCGAGTCAAATAGTTGTGACGGTGTTGTTTGGGAATGAGGCACTATCCGTTTCGATATGTGATGATGGCATTGGGTTTAACGATAGCCGAAAAAAGAAGCTGGGTCATTTTGGTATGCTGGGCATGGAGGAGAGGGCTAACCGGATACAAGGAAAATTGGTAATATCCAACCGGGAGAGTGGTGGCGCGTGTGTTGAGCTGTCTCTACCACTAGAGTAAGAGGAAAGGAGGCTGTTTGATGAGTGATATATCAGTTATGGTAGTGGATGATAATGCTATTCTTCGAATGGGGTTGACCAATGCAATTGATAGTGCAGAAGGATTTAGCATTGTGGGGGAGGCAGCCAATGCGGAGAAAGCATTGAGACTATATAAAGATCTGCTGCCGGATGTCGTTACGATGGATTACAATTTGCCAGATTTTGACGGGGTTCAATGCACAGAGAAAATTATGGCTTTTAATCCGGGCGCCAATATTATTTTGCTTACGATAAATGAGGCCGAGGAAGAAGTTTGGCAGGCAGTAGAGGCTGGGTGTAAAGGATATTTGTTGAAGCGAGCTGGACAAGTTGAAGACGTGTTGCACGCTTTGAGTGAAGTGGCATCCGGTGGAACGTATTTTCCTGCGAATGTAGCAAAAAAAATTCAGCAAAGGCTGAATCACGAGATGTTGACTCCCCGAGAGTTGGATGTACTGAGGTGTCTCGGTGAGGGCTCTTCCAATAAGGAGATCATGGATACGCTTCAGCTTTCGGAAAGTACCGTGAAGATGCATCTGTCAAATATACGGAAAAAGCTGAATGCGGCCGACAGAACACAGGCACTGATTGAAGCCGTTAAAAGAGGACTGATTCATATCGAGGAGTGATCTGTTCCGATACGTCTATTTAGGCAGGTTGTTCAATTCCGTATTTCAGGCAAAAATCCTTCGTTATAAATCAATGTATGAGTGTAGGCACTGGCTGTGTTGAATAATACATGTGACCTACCACGTTGGTTTCTATTAAAGGAGAGATAATCATGAGTAGTCACAAGCATTTATTTGTGTGTGTTTTTTTAGCGTTGCCGCTATTAGCTATGTCGCAAGTAACTAACACAATTAGTTATAACATTTCAAATGGTGGAACAGATGCAACCACTGATGATGTGCCCTCTGGTACAGAGTGGGGCATTCCATCCATTAGCAACTCGGTGGCACAATCAAAGGTTTCAGGATGGGTGAATTTCAAAAAACCATCAAATTCAAATGTGAATGCATTATTGGATTCGGATGGTAATGCTACACCAATAAACATGTCTGTGTTGACGCCATCCACAGGTACCGTTGGTCGAAATTCATCTCTTGCAAACAATCCTTGGAACGGAACGCCAATGCGGGCCTATCACCAAGCATATACTGCGGCAGGGAAAGAACCACATATTGTACTGAAAAATATGAATGCAGCGAACTATCCGAATGATGCTACTGTAATTGTTTATCTTGGAGGCTTGTATAGTAATAATGAGAGTTTAGTAACGTTAAGTCCAGGTGCTGCAACAGGATACAACAAGACGTATGCTGACGCTGATTCAAATGGTCACGAAAGTTATTTATATAGAACGCGTTACAATGCGGGTACGTCATCTCATGGACACTATTGGAATGGAAGCTTAGATAGCTTACGCAGTGCAAATCTGAATAACAAAGCCACTCACTATGCAGATTATGCCGTATTTGAAAATGTCGTATCCAAAGCATCTGCAGGTTTAGTGACTTTTACTGTTGATGCTAATTTAAATGCTTCCGGAATTTCTGGCATTCAAATTATACCAAATGATGCTCCTTCAGCCGTAGCACCATCGATTACTATTGTTTCAGCGCCTAACAGTGATTATGCAACAGCATCTTCAACGATCAGCGGTACCCTTTCAGATGGGGTAGGGTCCGAAATAGTATTATGGACAAATCTTCGTTCAGGAGTAACTGGAACAGCAACTGTTACTGGATCAGATTTCACTTTCGATATGCCACTATTAGTCGGCATAAATGCATTTTCTGTGGGCGTAAGTAATGTGAATGGAGCGGGTAATGACTCTGGAAGTGTGACTATGGCAAATGCACCATTAGCTACTGGTGTGGCTTTTTATGATGACTTTGGTGGATTTACCTACGCAGCAAACGGTGGAGCAAATGCGACTACCGTTAAGTTCAAAAACAATAATATTGCAGTTGGTGCTTCAAAGTATTTCTATCAGCACGTTAAAAGCACGCCTTGGGATTATAGCTTATCTTCAAGCTATCTTATGGCAAACCATTCGAAGGCTAAATTCTGGCAGACAGATGCGGATAATTTTGCGAACCAAGCTCCGGCTACAAGTCAAGGTGGCGCAGCCTTGAAAATTGGTTTTGGAAAACCGTCTAAGGCTGGATCAGGAACCTTCGTAGTTAACACGGGACTCAGATATGACCCTAAGTTGACTTACACAGTGAGTATCGCTGCGATGGTTAAAGATAAAGAAACGGCGAATATCACATCAAATGCAGTGGGCTCAGTAAGTTTGAGTGTGGGTCTTGCAAATTTGGGAGCAAAAAATGGTCAATTTGGTGCCATCTCAAGCGTGAGAAGTGATGAACTTAATTCAACGAATTGGACCACAGTGAGTACAACTGTTAAGGGTTACAATCTAAATCCAAAAACTATCTTTGGATATAAAAGGACCACAAATTATGTCAATGGTGTGAAAGGTCGCCATAAAGTTGATAGAGTGAACAACTCATATCGCCCTCAGGAAATATTAATCAATGTGAATAAGGGTGATTTTACAACCAATACCTTTGATCATATTACGTGGGTTGATTATATCAAGATCGAGACCAATAACACATTAGAGCTAGCATGTGATTCTTATGGTCTGGATATTGCAACGATTAAAACCAATGACTATGACGGGGATGGAATCTCTGATCTAAGAGAATTAGCCAGAGGAACTGATCCAACAGATTCACAATCAAATGGAAACGATTTTGAGTGGCTTGGTTTTCATGATCGGATTATTACAAACTTTGCGACTAATGTGTTTGATAAAGTAATAACGGATGGAATAGCTCAGAATGATCAGGGCCAGGTTGCGGAGATTCTAAACTATCCTGTAACTAACTTTCCTTCAGTGATTGATGCCAAAGTCGGCGCGACCAATGTCGTGACTGCTAATAATTCTTATTATGAAGCGTATGTTACTGATGCCGGTGTTACCAATTTCGGTGCTGTTCAACGTCCGTGGACTAATTTCGTAGAGTTTGTACTAGCCACGAATGCTCCGGCAAATGCAATCAAGTGGAAGGTGGCTTCTACCAATACACATGACTTAAGTGTTGCCCCTTATGTGCAGACAATGAAAACGCATTGGGATGGTGCTAGAATGCAAAACCCCAACGGTCAAAATGTGTTCTTTGAGACGGAGATTACTGGACCTTATTATGATATAGGTGACGGGGTAACGAATCAATCTACGACCATAGATATTGAGACATTCACAACGTATACAGGACTTCTTGAGGTGGTGAGTATCGAAACCCAAAAAGTATTTAGTACGAAGCGCTCCAAAGCAGTTGATAATCTAGGTGTTGATTATAAAGTGCTCGTTTCTTCAGATCTGGTCTATGGTGAAGGCGGTAACATTTGGTCTAATGCTTCTCATTGGACGCGAGGGGTCGGTACAACTAATAACGGAGTTCTTTCAGCGGATCTGAGTGTGGATGCGTATGATGATGCGTATGAGCAAAGATTCCTAAAGCAAGCAATTACTTCCCCGCAGGTGGATGAAAGTGAACATTTCTTCGGTGTATTTGATGAGGTTACATATTAATCTTTAAACCATGAGATGAGGTAATGTAGCCCCTTGATTTGAAATCAATGGGGCTTCATTTTTTTAGTCATAAAGTTTCTTTTCTTATCTTTTTTACTCTCGTTTAACGTGTATGGCGTTAATTATTTTTTTTCTGCTGAGGGAAATGATAAAAACTCCGGAACCAGTGAATTGTCCTCTTGGAGGCTAATTAATAAATTAGATGAGATACCACTTAATGCTGGAGACACGGTAAATGTTAGATGTGGAGATGAATTTCATGGATCTGTGAAATTATATAATCTGCAAGGAGATGATGAAAATCCCATCATTTTAAGAAGTTATAATAATGGGATTAAACCGTTGTTGTCTGGTAATTCGCGAACGGATCAGTCGGTTTTGTCTTTTTCAAATTTCAAAAGATGAAATCGTTGCTTACCATTTTATTTTCGACTTTGATTCTATCAGCTGATGCTAATATCATTAGTGTTAACTTCGTTGATGCAAATGCAACCATTTCTAATGGTAGGAGTATTGATACTGATACAAGAACTGGTGCTCATGGATATGCGTCAACGAATTGGATAAACACGCTGCTTGGTCAGAATGAAGTCCTAGAATTCGAAGATGGCACCCAAAGCTCTGTGAATATATTTTCACGGAGGCCTAATGGAAGCGTTTATATCGGTAATAATGCAGCCGTATACACGAATACACCACTTCTTGCATTTGCAAAGGCTTTGTTAGCATCAGGACAGGAACCGCATGTAGAGTTATTAAATCTGAATGAGAATTTTCCTAATGGGTATTCTGTCGTTGTTTATGTATCAGGTGGCAACGCAAATCAAGGATGGAGTGTCACGCTAAACGAAGAGGTTGATCACACTGGTTATGATAAATTATCAGGGATAACTTATTTTGGAAAGACGTTAGATGACCCGGATGCTTATGTTTCCGGATTAATTCCGTGGATGGGGTCAGGCGGTTATACACCTTGGTACCGCCAAGTTGATTATTCTGTAACTGGTCTTACGGATGCCTCAGACAGCAGTTTATTCCCTCCTGCTACTTACGCCATATTTACAAATCTGTCTGCCGATTCAATTCTTCTCACAGTTGATGGAATGAAAAATAATCAAGCTGGGCTTGGAGGATTTCAGATTGTAGGCAACGAAGGGACTCGCTCGGTAAATATAAGCTCTTTGAATGGCACTGTCATAAGTAATCCTGCGGGTACTTCACATGAAATTGGAACATCACTTTCATTAGAGGCAATCCCTGTAAACGAGAATTACGTATTTGCGGGATGGTCGGGTGATCTTCGTGGAGATCGACATGCCGCTACTACAAATATAACGGTGCAAGGTAATATGAATATATCCGCCCGTTTTGAGAGGGCATATTATTTATCACCTACGGGTAGCAATTCGGCCACTGGTACCTTTCAAGATCCTTGGAGAAATCTTAAGGCTATCCATTGGAATAATTTTTCTCCGGGTGAACAGATATTATTTGAGCGGGGTGGTACATATTTCGGAAGAGCTAGTTTGAATGTTTCAGGAACAAATGATGCTGCCATTATTATTGGTGCATATGGAGCCGGTGATTTGCCCCATCTCGTGGGTGATCTGAACTATCAGTCATTGTTAAATCTTGGAGACAGTCAGCACATAGAAATTGAGGATCTTCATTTTTCCAATAGCGGTTCTTTTGGTGCCCATAAACATAAATATGGTATTAATATTACGCCTTCATCAGGTATTGGTGAACGGAAACATTTATGGGTTTCACGATGTGAGTTTTCTAATATTAGAGGATATCCTCAACCTCCGAATTCAAATGATAGCGATGATTACCATACATCGGTGGCGATCCGTATGTTAAGCCCTAATAACGATTCGATAAAATCAAAATGGAGTAATGTTCGCGTACGGAATTGTGTGTTTAGAGATATTGATGGCATCGGATTTTGGCTTAAAGATCAGTCTTGTACACTTGTTGATTATAAGAATAGTGGTACGGATTATTTTCCATCTACGGGTATTATATTCGAACATAATTACGGCACAAATTGTTACCGTAATCTTTGTCGTGTAAATGGAACAGACGGGGTCCTTATTCAATATAATGTGCATGATGGAACGACAGAGGGAAGTGCTTTCTGGCCTTTTAATGCGAAAAGCACATTGGTTCAGTATAACCTATTCATGAATCTGTACCGAGATTTCGCAGATGCGTATATCTGCCACTTTGATTATAACTGTGAAGATACACTGATGCAGTACAACGTGGGGTATAAGGTAGAGGGTGGGCTGGTCGAGATTATCTGCGCATCGCAATATGCAAATACGTTTCAGACGGGTGCCATTGCTCGTTATAATTTAGGAGTGGATGTTGGGTTTAGAGATAAAGAAAATAGTGCTGGGATTTTATTAAGCGGGAATGTAGATGGCGCTCTTGTGCATAACAATACAATCATTACAGGTGACGAGAGGATCTACAAAAGTATCTCTTTT
>NZGU01000026.1 GCA_002691095.1 Kiritimatiellaceae bacterium
TCTTTTCTAAATAGGTTGGTTATGGATGAAAATAGGGGGTTTGAGCCGAATGGAGATGCGTAGTTGATGGATCAGGTGGGGGAGGTTTTACGGTTTCAGCATTATGCGTTTCGAACGGAGGGTACGTATTGTTTTTGGATCGAGGGGTTTCTGACGTTTTTTAATTATGAGCGGCACCCGAATGAGATGGGCGCGTTGATGGGATGGAGTCGGCGCAGATCTGTTGTGGGCAATAGATCTGTCGCCGATTCTGAGTGGGGGATTAGTGGCGTGCGAGGACGGTGTAGGCGCGGTGACCGAAGATGGCGATGACGACGAATGAGATGAAGGGCATGAAGAAGGAGAGGCTGACGGCGTTGAGTTTGCCTAGGCCGTCTCCGTCCATGATGAAGCCCATGGCGAGGGGCATGAGGGCGCCGCCGACGATGGCGAAGACCAATCCGGCAGAACCGATTTTGGCGTCATCGCCGGTGCCTTTGAGGGCGATGCCGTAGATGGTGGGGAACATGAGGGACATGCAGCCGGAGATGCCGATGAGGCAGAGTAGGCCGGCATAGTTTTGTAGGAAGATGGTGAAGAGCATGAGGATGGCGGCGAGGGTGGAGAGTTGCATGAGTAGTTTGCCGGGGGTTAGGTATTTGAGCAAAAAGGTGCAGACGAAGCGACTAATGAGAAAGAGTCCCATGGCGGCGATGTTGTAGTTCTGGGCTTTGGAGAGGGTCATGCCGGGGACGTTTTCCATGGCGTATTGGATGACGAAGGTCCAGCAGGTGATCTGGGCGGCAACATAGAAGGTTTGGGCGATGACGCCTTCCCACCAGCAGTTATTTTTGAAGAGCCGTTTGGCGCTTTCGAGGGGGCTGGAGTGATTGCCGCGGTTTCCGGTGTCGGGCATTTTTTTGAGTAGGAAGAGGATGAACATGATGAGCACGACACCGCCGAGAATGGCATAGGGGTTGCGGATGATGGCGACATCTGCCATTTGATTGGCGGCGTGGGTGGTGGGCTCGGCTACTTTGAAGGCTTCGTATGCTTCGGTGATGCGGCTGTTGACTTCGCTGGCGGGGAGGGCGTTGTATTCGGGGTTGGCGGCCATCTGATTGTCTCGAAATTGAGAGGTGGATAGTTTGGCGAGAATGAGTTTGCTGGCGGTGAACATGCCGAGTAGGGAGCCGATGGGGTTGAAGGCTTGGGCGAGGTTGAGGCGTTGGGTGGCGGTCTCTTCGTCGCCCATGGAGAGGATGTAGGGGTTGGCGGTGGTCTCGAGGAAGGCGAGGCCGAAGGTGAGAACGTAGAGGGAGAGGGGGAACCAGATAAACTGCATGGTGAGGGCGGCGGGAATGAAGAGGAGGGCGCCGGTGGCATAGAGGGCGAGGCCGAGTAGAATGCCGGCTTTGTAAGAGTATTTTTGAATGAAGAGGGCGGCGGGGATGGCCATGGTGGCGTAGCCGCCGTAGAAGGCGAATTGGATGGTGCTGCTTTGTGCGTTGCTCAGGTTGTCGAAAACGGCTTTGAAAGCGGCGACGAGGGGGTTGGTAATATCGTTGGCAAAACCCCAGAGGGCAAAGAGTGAGGTGACGAGAATAAAGGACCCGATGAAATGTTTGGGTACGACGGCGTGTTTTGCTGATTGATCTTCCATACGACTGCTCCTGTTGATTTCTCTATTTACGCGAGATGATGCCTTGCATTTATTGTTTGAGTCCAGTTTTAATCGATACGTTATATCGGGATCTTGTGCGGTTGATTACTGTTCTAAGGATAGCGCATCTGCGCTTGTTTTCCCGTAGGTGTGTTGCATCTTATATAGGGAGGTTTGTATGAAGCAGAGTTTTAGTAGGAATGCATTGGGCGTGAATCCGGCGGATATACCGGTGAAGGTGTTGAATAATGGGGAACGAATGCCGACGATCGGGATTGGTACGTTTGGTTCGGATTTATACAATGCGGATCAGGTGGCGGATGCGGTGATCTATGCGGCGGAGGTTGGACAGCGGTTTTTTGATTGCGCATCGGTGTATAGCAATGAGATGGAGATTGGTGCGGCGTTTCAAGTGATTCTTGAGGGCGGGGTGCCGCGTGAAGAGCTGTTTATCACGTCGAAGGTATGGAACGATAGGCATGGCGAGGGCGAGGTGATTGCTTCGTGCAAGCAGACGCTGGCAGATTTGGGATTGGATTATTTGGATCTCTATCTGGTGCATTGGCCGTTTCCTAACTTTCACCCGCCGGGCTGTTCGGTTGAATCGCGAAGCCCGGATTCAAAACCGTATATTCATGAGGATTATATGGTCGTGTGGCGGCAGATGGAGCAGCTGGTGGAAGAGGGATTGGTTCGTTCCATCGGTACCTCTAATATGACCATTCCAAAGATGAATTTGTTGCTGCCGGATTGTCGGATCAAACCGGCGGTGAATGAGATGGAGCTGCATCCTCATTTCCAGCAGCAGGCGTTTGTGGATTATTTGGTAGAGCGGGAGATTCAGCCGATTGGGTTTTGCCCCATCGGTTCGCCGAAGCGGCCGGAGCGGGATAAAACCGAGACGGATACGGTGGATATTGAAGATCCGGTGGTAGTGCAGGCGGCAGAGCGGCTGGGGGTGCATCCGGCGGTGGTCTGCTTGAAGTGGGCGGTGCAGCGGGGTGTGGTCCCGATTCCGTTTTCGGTTACGCCCTCGAAGATTGAGTCGAACTTACGTTGTGCGTTGCCGGACTATCTGGTGTTAACGGATGCCGAAATGGAGGCATTGGGGAGCATTGATAAAGGATGCCGATTAATCAAGGGGCAGGTTTTTTTATGGGAAGATGCTGCGGGCTGGGACGTTCTGTGGGATGAAGATGGAACGATTGCAACATAATTTCAAAAGCAGGAGATGAAGAATGAGTGAGCAACCTGAAAAGATGGTGGGTGCGTATTTGCCGGGTGATAGTACGGTGGAGTTCAAAGAGTATGAGATTCCGGAGCTGAGGCATGGTGAGGTGTTGATTCGTACGAAGGCATCAACCATTTGTGGGTCGGATATACGCTGTATTTATAATGAACACTTGGGCAAAGGGCCGGAGGCCTATCAGCATGAGATGGTGGCGGGACATGAGCCGGCGGGGCAGGTGGTGGCTGTGGGCCCGGGGATGCGTGAGTTTAAGGAAGGTGACCGGGTAGTGGTGTATCATATTTCCGGTTGTGGGCTTTGTAATGACTGTCGGCGTGGGTATCAGATTTCCTGCACGAGTGAGAAGTACCGCAAGGCTTATGGCTGGCAGCGACACGGCGGCATGGCACCCTATATCGTGGCGGAGGAGAAGGATTTGGTTCATCTGCCGGAGGCGTTAACGTATGCGGACGGCGCTCAAGTGGCATGCGGTTTTGGAACGGTGTATGAAGGGCTGGAGAAGATCGGGATCAGCGGTAACGATGCGGTGTTGATTACGGGTCTGGGGCCGGTGGGCTTGGCGGCGGCGATGTTGTGCCGGTGTCTGGGCTCCCATAATATCATCGGGATTGAGGCCGTTTCGGAGCGCGTTGATATTGCGCGTGAATTACCGCTACGGATGGGGGATGATTCGGTTAAGTTGTTCGATACCGTGTTGCAGGCGGGGCCGAATAATGTCGAGGATGTTCGGGCGTTAACCGGCGGCCATGGTGTTGAGCGGGCGGTGGAGTGTTCGGCACATGAGCAGGCTCGGTTGACGGCGGTGCAGGCGACGCGAAAGTGGGGCCGGATTGCGCTGATTGGTGAGGGGGGAACCATGAGTGCTGATTTTGCACCGAGTCGGGATATGATTCATGATCAGAAGACGATGTATGGTTCGTGGGTGACCAACCTGTGGCGGATGGAAGAGTTGCTCGAGCGTTTGGCGCGTTGGGGCGTGCATCCGGAGGACTTGATTACACATCGCTTCTCGTTGGACGACGCGCCGAAAGCGTATGAATTGATGGCGAGCGGCAAATGCGGTAAGGTTGCGGTTTGTTTTGATGAGGAGCTGGAGGGCTAAGATGCTTAAAGGGATTGATCCAATCGTGTCGCCGGAACTGTTAAAAATTATGGCGGAGATGGGGCATGGAGACGAGCTGATTTTGGCGGATGCGCACTTTCCGGGTGCGACCTTCTGTCCGAAGAATGTACTGCGGGGCGATGGGCTGGAAATTCCCGATCTGTTGCGCGGCATTCTGCCGCTGTTTGAGCTGGATTCATATGCCGATCCGCTCTTGATGATGGCGGCGGTGGAGGGCGATGCGCTCGACCCGCAGGTGGAGGCGGATTATATGGCAGCGGTACATGCCGTGGTGCCGGAAGCGGCGCCGCCGGTGCGGATCGACCGCTTTGCTTTCTATGATCGGGCGGAAAAAGCGTTTGCGTGTGTGATTACGGGTACGACTGCAAAATACGGCAACATTATTCTGAAGAAGGGCGTTACGCCGCTTGCAAGTTCTGAATAGGAACCTATCAAATGTTATAAGCGTTAGGTTGGGTCGTATTTAGTATATTCGCCTACGAATTTGTCCAACTTATCTGTCAGTAATCGATAGTGTCTTGGGGATCTAAGGGAGGGATGAGTGCCTTTATTTCGCTTTAGAAGAAGTAAAAGCGAGCTCAGTGTTAAGATACCGATGGTTTGGGGCTCAGGGATGATCTGAACATTATCAATGTACACTTCGCCGGAGGAAGTTTCTGCGATAGCGCTGCGTCTACTGCGTTGTGATAGAATCCGTAATGCAAAAACATTTTCATATACTTGGTCAAACGTATCAGGGCCGGAAGTACCGCCCTCCATCGCGCTACTCGATTTTATCATGGTATCTTCCGATATGGGGATTTCAATTTGCTGCCATCCCGAAGAAGGATCAACGATGGTGGATAAAGAGGATGCGAACCAGGTGCCTGACATGGGATTGCCAGTAGTGCCGATGGCGGCACGAAGATAGATGGATTCTCCCAGGGTAGATTGGTTGCGAACGTGGAGGCGAATTGCTGTGACGCCTTTCGTGGCGTAGTTACCCGTCCAGTCGGGGGCTGTATTAAACATGATCACCCCGCGGCGGGGCGCGATTCCGTTTGGATTGAGACGCAAATAGGGGTTGGATTCACTGAGTCCGTTTGGACTGGTTTCGGTGGTCCATTTGCCTGTGTCCCACCCTTCCTCGTCCGTTGTGAAGCTGGAGAGTGCAATGGAGGCATATGAGTCTGTTAGGATGATTCCCGTGGTGAATAGCGTGGCTAGGATATGTTTTTTCATTAGTCGAGCATGCCGAGTGGGAATGGGGTTGTGTTGGGATCAAAAAAGTTGGTGCAGTTGGGGAAGATGCTTGCCAGTTGGGTTTTATCGACACCAAACCATGATACCAGTTCAGAAAGATATTCGTCAGCCGATAGCGTGGGTAGGATTCGGCCTCGGGGACTGCCTTTGTATTTGTCTAAGTCCAGTTCGATGCTGCTTGGATTTAAGACCGGATAATCACCATATATTTTTCCGCCTTTTAGGGGACCTCCATCGGTGCCGTTGTTAGCGCGGGCTCCACTCATGACAAAGGCATTGCCTCCCCACGCATGATCTGAGCCCAGTCCGTTCGATGTGAGTGTTCGACCGAAGTCGGATATGGTGCATAGAACGACATCGTTTTCGAGTTCAGCCGACACCAGTTCGTTCCAGAAGAAGTCGAGAGCTTCGTTGATCTCGAAATAGAGTCCGTTCGCGCCATCCGCGAGGTTTGAGTTGGGATAAGGGATGCCCCCTTGTGAATCTAATAATTCGTTATGATGATCCCATCCTCCGCGTTCCACGAAGAAGATCTGACGGTTCATGTTCAGGGCATCTTTTGATTTGATGGCTTTGATGACGCCCGCCAGCTGTTCGGCGGTTTGGTTGGTGTTATTAGTGGTTCCGTTGGGAACGCCGCCGGGTGTGAGAATTGATTGAGCATCGAAAGCGGCTCCGAATATTTCGGCGGATTCAAGTGCTACCTTCTTCTTATGTGCATAGGTTTTTTCAAACATATTGGGATAGGTTTTATTGAGGATGCTATCGACCGCGGTTTTTAGCAGGTTGTGGTTGTTATCGTATTGGTTCAGTAGTATCGCCCCGTTAGATGACGTGACATACGGAGTGGTTTCAAAGCCGGTTTGAAGGGTGTTGTTGCCGGCGAGTGAGACGTTCATGCCTATCTGTCCGTTGCTGTTGGCTTGCGTTAGAATGTCAGCGACTCGGCCGCCCCATCCTTTGGGGGTGGCACCTCGAACTTGGGGCATCACGGTTTGCCAGTGCATTTGGTGGTCGGGATGAGAAAAAAGGCCCAAAGGAAGATCGGTTGCTCCCTGTTGCCAGTCCGTAAGGGAGGTGGGTTCAATCAAGGTGCCGACATTGGCAACGAACGCTAAGTTTCCGGCATTATACTGCTGCTGTAGAAACGGAAGCCTTGGGTGGACGGCGTATTGGCTGACGGGCTGACCATCAACATNGTTCAGAACCGTATTTNCGAGTGCGGCGCGTGCAATGGCGAGTTGGGAGGTGCCATTTTTAAACCCATTGTCATCGGTTCCGACTCCCCCACGAGCTTGTTGATACCCCTGATAGCCGTTGCTGTTATTGGTATATGGTATGAGCATGTTATAGGAATCGTTGCCCCCGTTGAGGAAGAGGACGACCAGTGCTTTGTAGCCGTCTAGCTGGGTGGTGGCGCCCGCTGTCATGCGCAGGGTGAATAGGGTGGAGTATAGGGAGGCGGAGCCAATGGCGGCACAGTTTTGTTGGATGAAGTTGCGACGATCGATCTTCATAATGTTCTCCTAATACAACGTGTTAAATTCGGGGGTGAGGATCATCAGCCAGATGGCATCTTGAACCCGCTTTTTTTTGGCGCTGTCATTGTTAGCGGGCAGGGTGTCGATATAATTCTTTATAATGGCTCTGTTTTCATCGGTTAAGCGACCTGCTGTGATGAGGGTGCTGAGTTGCTCGATGAGAGCCTCGCTACCGGCAGCTATATCGATCTGGTCGGTTAGATTAAGTTCCGCTTGGGCATACCACTTGGATCCTATACCGGTATCAGGCGTGCTGCGTTTGATGCCTTCATAGATGAGCCAGCGGAGGCTATTGGCGAGGCCAATGGCCGTGACATCTGTCATGGGTTGAAATTCCGGTGCGTTTAGATTTTTGTCGAGAACCTCTCCGTTTGGCTGGAAGTCAGGTCGATAGAAGTTGAAGACATTTGGATATTCATACGGTTCTTGACCTAGCTTTTCATAGAGATTGTCAAACGGAAATAGGCCGTAGGTTTGAAGGGATTCAATGTTGAATGCGCGGGCGATACTTATGAATTTGATGAGGGGCTCTCTTAATTTTCCATGCGTGGCGTCTAGTTTCAGTGCGGCGGTCCGTGCTTCGGGGTGCAGTAAGATAGCGGCCGCAACCGCTTCAAGATTACCCCGATCACCAGCGGAGCCGAACGTGCTACTGCCGGCGGTGAATTGGCCTGATTTAAAGACCTGTGCAATGTCGTTGATATACGTGGGCGAGGGGTTCGATCCCGTGAAGCGCTGGATCAGTTGCCGCGCTACAAAGGGTGGGGTGTTGGTATGGTTAAACAAGTGATCTAGNACATAATCAATGTCATCTCGAACAAGTGCTTTTGCTTCTTCTGTATTCCATCCATAAATGATTGGATGTTCAAATACCTGTCCATACAGATTTGTTTTGGCGGAAGCATCATGCCGCCACACTGTAACTTTCATCTCGTCCAAATAATTTTGGTTTTGATATTGCTCAAAATTTGGATAGTAGGGGGGTAGGTTGTCATTATTTGAGTCTGGTCTGTCGAGTCCGGTAAAGACCTTGGCAAATTCAGTGATGTTTTCGTTGGTGTAGGTGGGAATAGGGTTGCCATTGGCATCCGTTTTGAGTGTTCCGTCTTCGTTTAATTGCCATAAGCCGATGGTAAAAAGCTGCATCACTTCACGGGCATAATTTTCGTCGGGGAAATTCTCCCCATCCCCACTCACTTTTGTATTTTTTTCGTATGTTAAGTAGTACCCCATTTGTGGATTATAGGTTACCTCGCCCAAAATATCGCGGTAGTTACCAAAGGCGTTGCGTACGAAGATATCGTAATATTTAACAAATCGTTCGGTTGCCTGAGGATGTTTTGATCCTTCATGACCGAGCACAAAAATTTGACTGAGTGCCCATGCCATGCGTTGGCGAAGTTGGTCTTCGGCATTGATCGCAATCGTGTACCAGATGGTTTTCTTTTGGCCGATAACGGTGCTGCCACCCCGAATCGTATCGTTCGGGTTCCAGGTCAGTTGGCCTTTGGCAAGCCAGTCATTGTACCGATTAATTTCGACGGTGGTTTGATTGCTTCCATTCGGCGAAACCCAGGTTGTGAAGGAGTAATAATCGCCTGTGTCCTTCAGCACGTTTTCTAAAGGTTGTTGATCGCCTTGTCCTATGTAGTAGTTGAATGCGGGTCCTTTGTCTGGATCATACGCCACTTCGTATAGACTGGTTCCATTGGCGGTAGCCGATGGATCGTTAACATAACCCGGATTGCTTCGTTCTCTGAAAAAAGCGCGGTGAGATGTGATAGGCAGATCAATTTGGGATTGAATCCAGTTGGCATATTTTGAGTAAGGTGCGGTATCAAACGAGGGGTCATCAATACCCGGGAATTGCTGGATGGTTGTCAAACTCGGTCCGAACGTAGCTTGCTGAAGAAAACGTGCCACGCTGTTCGTATTATTCAGGCCGGATCCTGTGGCGGTGGATAAGCGGTAAAATACCTGATCGTTGGATAAATCTTTTGAATGCGAATAAACGCCACTGTTTTCATCAATTTGTTCGGTATTCGGAAATACGTTCTGCCAGTTGTTATTAAAATTACGCGCTAAGGGTTGCCAGTCGATCAAGTTTGTTGACCATTCAACTTGTTGTACTGAGTGGGGTGTATAGTTGGTGGGTAGGTTGAGTTGGACGGCATTCGGAAGAGGTTGTAACTCAAACCCGTACGCTCCGAAAGAGCTGGCAAGAAAGATGAGTGCATACCTATATACTTTATTCATAACAGCGTACCTCTTTGATTAATATGTAACATATTATGGATATAACGCAAGGGTTATCGATGCCATTCATGACAGGGTTTCCAATCCTGTTGATTTGATTGTTCCGTACTTCGAGGGTAATTTTTGGAGAAANTAATAGTTCACGTTCGTCANNATATNTAACGTCATGAAACCCGACTATTATCATAGGAGTTGACTGNCCTTGACCTGCGGAGGCCTTCTTTAGATNAGAGAAGCTTTTTTCGAGACGATGTGGGGGGAGTGNAGTGGGCAAGCGATTGAGGGAACGGTGAAGTGTAGATAGGGATCGCGATGCNTAGGNGTTTAATATNTTGATTTGGAAACGAGTGTTTGGATGGAATGGATGTGTTTTGAAAAAGAGGTTAGGTTAATGATGGGTCGATTGTTTTTATCTATACATGCTGTGTCACTCTCTTTAGTGCTATGTTCTGGGGCCGCTATTATGCATGTCTCCTCGGATGGAACAGATGAGGGTTTGGGCCGTTTTGATCAACCGTTTAAGACCATTCAGGCTGCGATAGAGCGCGCACAACCCGGCGATACNATTGAAATAGCCCCGGGGCATTACCCAGAGAAGATTGCGCTTGCCGGGAAAAGCGACCTTGTGTTTAGAGCGGCTGGAAGCGGCGATGTATATATTGTTGGAACGGAGCGACTGTCTGGCGACTGGAAACAGGAAGAGGGGGGTGTTTGGTCGCAANTTATTGAGCATGAGATTTGGCAGTTGTTCCACGGTACTCANATGGTGTATGTGGCTCGTTGGCCAAATGCGACATTTGAAGATGGCAAAATGTGGCGNATGATGGAGGGTTGCCGGTCTGCCGATGGTGGCTACGACAAGCATGAACAAAAGTGGTTCGGTAAAACTCGGTTTGGTCACCTTTACGATGATCGGTTTTATGAGCCGGATACGATTGGGTTTCGAGAGGGGGACTCGCGATACATGATTGATCCCACCATTACGTTCGATAAACAGCCACCTTCTTTGGCATCGACGGGTGTAGATTTTACCGGTGCGTATGCGGTTTTGAATATCGGCCATTGGCTAACGTGGACCCGACCGATTCTTCAGCATGAAGCCGGAGCAGATCATTTTTACTATTGTACGAACAATTTTTTTGCTCGGTATGCTCAATTTGAAAATGTGAAGCACCAATTTTCTTCGTATCACATCATTGGGCGCGCAGCATTGGATNAGGCCAATGAGTGGTGGTTTGATAAGCAGACGAAGACGGTGTATTACAAGCCACCTAGCGGTGCGGATCCGAATCGGATGGATCTGGCGGGGCGCGTNCGGGATTTTGGCCTCGAGTTAACCGACTGTTCGAATATTCGGTTTGAGAATCTACATTTCCTAGCCGCTGGTTTTTGGGTGTTGGACTCTGAGAAGATAGAGATTGAGGATTGTGTTTTTGACTATCCTGCCGCACCTAAATTTATGCTTGGCGTACTTGATTGGTTTGAAANTTATAATCCGCACAAGAATCGAAANAAAATGTCTAGTGTGCATGGNGGTCTGCAGAATCGATTCATNAACAATGTGGTGCGATATAGCAATGCGCCCGTAGCGTTCGACAGTGATCAGATGAGGGTAGAAAACTGTCTCTTTTCAGATATTGAGTGGCAAGTGAACTCAAGTGGGGGCAGTGGNTCGGTTATGATTGGGAAAAATGGAACGTTCCGCCGTAATACGGTGATGCGGGCGGGCAACTGTGAGGGGGTTCGTGCCATCAATAATGGGGCGGTGATTGAGTTGAATCATATATTTGATGTCAGTAACTTGCAGCATGATGGTTCGGCCATCAATGTGGGAACCAAGCGGCAGCTGGGTACGCGGGTGGCCAATAACTGGGTGCATGATACCAACCGTCAGGGCGTGCGTTTTGACTATCATGGAATGGGTATATACCGTGAGGATGGTAAAATATATGGAGATGGTGTCTACCAAAATAATGTGACGTGGAANACTCGTCCGAATGAAATTAAGGGNGATCGTCATTTGGTGCTCAATAATACGGTGGTTAGCTCTAGTCGATATCCAAATCCNTTTGAGGAGGAGGTAACGATTTCCCTGCAGGGATTTAAAGCGTTGCATGATATTGAAGGCAATATGAACAGTCTAATTCGGAACAATTTGGGAACCATTCGGAATCGGTCCTGGAACTTGGGGATGTTGTTTTGGAATAAAANAGGTAGAGATGGGTATAAGATACCNCGCTCGGACGTAATCCCGGGCACGGCTGAAAACAATATGATAAAACCCGGATCGAGTTGGAAATATCTGCGAGATCCAAGGAATTATGATTTTCGTCCCANAGCGGGTTCTCCATTGGTTGATGGTGGGGTGCTGACGACCCGATCAGATCTGCCCAGTAAAGACTCAAACTTTGAACGGCTTCGGGTGGTGGGTGAAGGACCGGATATCGGTGCTTACGAGTGGGGCGACCCGCGATACTGGATTCCGGGTCGACAAGAGTCGTATGCACGGATGCCCATCCCGAAGAGTGGAGCGGTTGCGGTGCCGTTGGATGCAGATCTTATGTTTTTAGAGGCCTATAAATCGGATACGCATCGAGTCTTATTGGGAGAAGCGCCGAATGAACTTCGAGTGGTAAAAAAGATGGATACGCGAAAAACAAATATCTTTTCCCCCGCACAGAAATGGAAACCTAATGGTACGTATTATTGGCGCGTGGATGCGTTTGACGCGTATTCAGACAGTTGGAGAATCGGTGCGTGCTGGACGTTTACGACGGCTCATTGAGAGTGAGGATTAGAGTCCAGTCAGTCTGTATTTCATTTTTGCGTATTTTNTGATCAAAAAAAAAAGATTGCTATCTTCTTGTGTATTCAGNTAACNNAGTTACTATGAAAANATNAGTAATAGGCTAAGAATAGATTNGTTCACATGCGTCTACTATTGCGTATGAATTAAACATGAATAGAGGAGAAGAAGATGAAAACAATAGTTATGGGTGTAATATCACTTGTATGTGCCCTTTCTTACGGAGCACTTTCTGGTAGTGATGCAGCATGGGAAACAGTGATTGAATGGTCACCTAAAATTGGTTATGATGGAACCAATACGTATAATAGTGGTGCTCCACATAACAAAGACTTTTTTGGCACGGGAGGGACTAAGACCAAGTTGGTAGAATTAACTACGGATGGAGCTACGTTGCCTGGGTCTGATGGCGCCGCACCAGACTCCAATTCGCTTCGATTGGGAAGAGCTCTCTCTCAAACTGGAACAAAGAATTTCTGGATGCAACCCGTCGATTTAAAAGGCGTCAATGGCGCTAGTGGTGTATGGCAAGATGATATAAATGCTGATCCTTATATTTACGCGGTAAGTAATCAGCAAATCAAAATGTCTATTAAGGTTTCAGACATCAATATGGCATCAAATCAGGCAACTAATGGTAAATTCGTTTTTAATCTGTGGGATAAAAAGAAGCCAGATGGAAGTCCTAACAATAACGGAAATTATATTGGTTTAATGATCCATGATCCAAATAATGGAAATCAGGAGCATCTTCGATTATCTACATATGGCACACCGAATATGTTTGAAACCGGAACATTATCTAATGGCACTGCATCAAACCCAGCAGAACAAAACAAACGGGTGACTGCATATTACATTACACCCTCTAATGGCAGCGAGGTTATGGGCAACTCTGGTTCCTACACATTTGATTTAAGATTTGATCGAGTTACTGGTGAATATGCGGTCGATGTGAATGGAACACAGGTGCTTTCGGGTCAAATGGCAACTAATCAAAATGGAATTGCAGGTATTGACTGTTATGGATGGGAATTTAACAACGTAAGCCCTGGTGATAGCATAGATATCGAAAGTTTTAGTATTTCTTCTATTAGCGAAATTGTCCCAGTTCTTGAACCTGTAGATGTATATTATCAGCTTACAAGTGATGGAACCAATGTGTTCGACACCATTAGCGGATACACTCCTAATACAAACGGTAATTTACTTACTCAGTCATCGTTTGCAAATTTAGGCAGTGAAATCAATTGGACAAATTTTATCGAAGTTGGAAACTCGGTAGCTTGGTCGGCAAGCACTCCAACGGTTGCGGGTACAAACGCCACACGGTTGACCTCTATTTGGGATTGGAAAGCTGAAGGAAGTGGAGGACCCGGTGGGGGCAACGATAATGTAACAAATAATGGGATAGTGTTAACCCACGGCGAGGACGTGTGGGCTGCCCCTGGAGCTGGTGATTTTGTACAATTCGGGAATACATATACAAAATTCAACATCGATCATGATGTTAGCCTTGCCGCTCTTACGGGTAATGGAAGAGTAGACCAAGGGCATGAATTGGGACCCGTTATAAGTATTAAAGATGGAGGGTCTCTAACCGTTGAGGGTACGACTGGTAATGGGTATGGACTCGGTTGGTTGGATGGCCTCACTCAACTCGGTAATTGGGGTAATTCTAATACGGCACCCTATGCGATGACACTCGAAGTTGATGGGGGTAATTTTACCAACCCTGGAAAAGTTAATGTTGCTCATGCAAAAGCAGCGGGCCATTTGAATATGACAACTAACGGAGGCACAATAGCGGTTGGTACCCTTCAGGTTGGCCACGACGCAGTTTATCGCTCAACGGGTACAGTCGATATTGCTGAAGGTTCCCTGACGGTTGATAAGCTTTGGGTGGGTATGGCATCTCCAGGAGTTGTAAATGTTCCTGGTGGTCAGCTCATAGTGCCGACTAACGGTACCATTAGAATTGGTAGCACACGAAGTAACGTCACTTCAAGTCAGCATGGTGCTTCAGGTGTGGGCACAGTAAATTTCAACGGTTCTGGTTTAGTTGATATTTCAGGCGGCACTTTGGATGCAACGTCATCTAATACGTTTGTAAATGTTGGTTATGATGAGAACCTTGCGGGTGGTACAAATGCAGTAGAAGCTCTTTATGGAGGATCCAGTAAGACGGCAGAATTACGCATAAGAGATGGCGGAACCGCTACTTTCACGGCAGGTAACAAACTTATTGTTGGGCGCTTTTCAGATGCAATCTTAACTGTTGCAGAAGGAGGAACGCTCGATGTCTCCGGTGAGGTCTTATCGATTGGATATGGTCCAGCGAATGCCACCATGAATATTACAGGTGGAGCAATCACTTCTACTGGGCGTCGAATTGAAGTCGGTGGCTGGGGAGGCGGTAGTGCTACGGTTAACATGAGTGGTGGAACCGTTACTGCAGACTCACTTGTAATGCAGAATGCTGGTGGAACCAATGAAGCTGTTTCTACATTTAATCAAATAGGTGGAACTGTAAACATCACAGGTGGAGAAGCTCGCTTCGGTCTTAATGGTGATGCGGTTTATAATGTAGGTGGAGGTAACAGTACGGCCTTACTGTCTGTTAATCCACTGTCATTAACCAATGCAGCGGGGCAATCTGTAGATAAGATCAACTTGTCATATAATGACTACGATTCAACGTTGAACATATTATCTAACGGAGTTGTTCAATTGAAAACGATCACATTGGACAGTGTTAATTTTGCATCAGACAGTCCAACTGATTCAGCTGTGTTAAACCTAAATGAAGGTGGAACCTTTATCGTTGAGAGCAATTGGGGCGGTGCAATTGGTGTGACTAACGGAGCAGCAATAAACATTTCGGGTGGTCAAATTCTCTGGAGAAGAGGGATAAATGCGGCTGTGACGGATATGCAAAGCAAACAAAATTATATTAGCTTAACAGGGGGGGGAAGTGAAGCCCCAGATGGAAGCGTTGAGGTATTCACCGATGGTGATTACACGTTATTTGCTTATGCTTATAATCCAACTAACGCATCCTATGCGAATGGATCGGAAGCTTACCCCAATGATAACTACGTTCGATTTGTCTCTGTAGACAACTCGAGCATTGCTCAGTCACCCTATGAACAATGGGTGGCCGGTTTTGCTATTGATTCACTTTCGGTGACAACTAATGATTATGATGGAGACGGTGTGGCCAATATTCTTGAATATGCCTTGGGAGGGGATCCAACCAATTCGGCGGATGTGGGACAGACGGAGACGACGGGCACCATGCAGAAGCTGGGTGAGGAGTTTGACCGTCTCATGTTGGTGCATCCGCGCTTGAAAGGGGATCATGGGTTGACTTATACCGCGGAACATGTGGGCAACCTTGAGTTTGGAGCATGGAGCCCAGATGGTGTTGTTGAAGAGGGAGTTGATTCGAGAGGTGTCATGGATATGGTGACCAATTCGGTTCCGGCGACAAACAGCGCTGGGTTCTTGCGTCTGAAGGTTCAGCTAGCGGAGTAAATACTACACACGATTAAATCGNGCGCCGTGGATGGATCATCCACGGCGCTTTTTTATTAATGGGGTTACGGGTTGCCTCACTGCTTGGAAAGGGATCAGGCGGACAAGCCCGGTTTTTTCTTGCGAGGCGCGCTCTTTCGGCTGCCGTGTTTTTGGAGAACGTGTTGGGATGCGGCGCGGAACGCGGGATCTTTTCGCAGGGTGGAGAAGTGGGCGCGAGCGTGGCCGACGGCTTCTTTGAGGTCAATAATAGGGTGAGGGTAGTCACGACCAAGTTGGAGGCCGCGTTCGAGACGAAGTAGTTCGGGCATCTCCCAGGGACGGTGTATGTCGGGGGGATCCAGTTGTGCGAGTTCGGGAACCCAGGTGCGGATAAAGGTGCCATCAGGGTCGTGGTCTTCGCCTTGCTTTACGGGATTGTAGATGCGGAGGGTGTTGATACCGGTAACGCCGCTTTGCATTTGGATTTGAGAGAGGTGGATGCCGGGTTCGTAGTCAATAAACTGACAGGCGAGGAAATCTTTGAACAGACGCCAGTCGAGCCAAAGGTGGTAGGCGGCAAAGGAGACGAGCATGGCTCGCATGCGGAAATTGATCCAGCCACGCGTTTTGAGTGCCCGCATACAGGCATCGAGAAAAGGATAGCCGGTTTCACCGTTTTGCCAGGCGCGGTAGTACGCCAGGTTGTTGCCGTCGGCGCGCAGGTCATCGCAGAGGGGATGGAAACAGTGGTGTTCAATGCGGGGTTCGTCTTCGAGTTTTTGCATGAAGTGGCAGTGCCAATGGAGGCGGCCGAGGAAGGAGCGGGTGGAGCCTTTTTGGATCTGGTTTTTTTCTTCGTTACGGGCGGCGTGGGTGATGGTGCGGAGCGAGAGGCAGCCATAGGAGATATAGGGGGATAGGCGTGAGCAGCTGTCGAAGGCCGTGTTGGGGCTGCTCATTTCGCGGCTGTAGCGCATCCCGCGTTGGTCGAGAAAGGAGTCGAGCCAGAGGTGACCGTGTTTGGTGCCGCCGGTGAGATGAGTTTGGCGGGGGGCGGGGGTGAGTTGAAGGTCGGAAGCATGGGGAATGGGTTCGGAGAGGATGGGGTGAGGGCAGGGACGTATGGTGGNGGGGGCGGGGGTTGGGGTTTGACGNATTCTTTTTTCCCAGTTGGCGGCCCATCCGTNGCGATTTTTCAGGTTGCGGACGACGCCATTTTGGGGTGTTTCCTGCCAGTTGATGCGGTGGTGTTTGGCCCAGNTGGCNACACGTTTGTCGCGCGNGTAGGTGATGGCATTGCCGGTTTCTTCGTGGGAGCGGAGCTGTGTGAAGTGGGTTTGTTGGCGGAGGGATTCGAGAACGTCGGTGGCTTCGCCGGTNCGNATGATGAGCGGTTGACCGAGGCGNGTGAGCTGTTGGTTGAGTTCGTGGAGGGCTTCTTGAATGAATTGCCAGTGGAGGGCGTCGAAATCGGGGGCGTGGATGATGTCGGGTTCAATGATGTATAGCGGTAGCAGGGGGCCTTGTAGAGCGGCTTGTGCAAGCGGAGCGTGATCTTCGATGCGCAGGTCGCGTTTAAACCAGATGCAGATGGGGGGGTTAGGCATGGGGTGTTCCTGACTTTTTCTGGCGGCGGCACCGTTCGGAGCAGTAGCGGACATCTTCCCAACAACTAGCCCACTTTTTGCGCCAGCTGAAAGGGCGGGAGCATACGGGGCACTTTTTTTGAGGAAGGGTCTGTTTGTTGTGCATGTTGTTTATTCGTTGCAGGGGTAAAAAGCTAACGGTTGGGCAACGGCTTGACCGGAAAGGGCGAAGAGGTTAGNTTGCGAANGTAGGGGAGAAATTGATGCAAGATATACAGATTATGCCATCTATTTTGGCGGCCGATTTTGGAGCGCTTCGGGCAGGTTGCGAACGGGCGGCTGCGGCGGGGGCGGATCAGTTGCACGTGGATGTGATGGATGGGGTTTTTGTGCCGAATATTAGTTTTGGGCCGGAGGCGGTGCGGGTGGCGGCCGGGGCGGTTTCCATTCCGCTGAATGTGCATTTGATGGTGGTGAATCCGATGCCGTATTTGGAGGTTTTCGCGGAGGCGGGTTCGGATACGATGTTGGTGCATGTTGAGTCGGATTGTGATGCAGAGAGTGCGTTGCGGGAAATTCGGCGATGGGGAAAGCGGGCGGGGATTACGATTAATCCGAACACAGCGGCGGANCGGGTATTTGCGCTGGTGGATGAGGGCTTGGTGGATGAGGTGCTCGTNATGAGTGTGGAGCCGGGATTTGGGGGGCAGGCGTATATGGCTAGCGCAGAGCCGAAGCTGGCGGCCTTGCGGGCGCGCTATGCGGCGTTAGATCTTTCNGTGGATGGCGGGATTAATGGGGCAACCGTGAAGGGGGCTGCGGAGCATGGGGCAAATTTGATTGTGGCGGGCTCGTATCTCTTTGGGCAAGAGGATATGAAAGCCAGTATTCGAGAGCTTCGTGAAANTGCGGTAGAGAGCCGTTTGCGGAAAAGGTAGTTATTTTTTCTTCGAGGTTGCCTGCTCCCAGCTCGATAGAGGATGGGCGTAGTCGAGTGGGTCGTTTAGCTCAGAGCTTGCTGTTATCAGGGCTTGTTTCATCTGCTTCACGCGTGCTGCTTGGGCGGATTGTGAAATGAGGTCTTGTTGTTCGAAGGGGTCTTGTGCGAGGTGGTAGAGGCGGTAGATATCGGCCTGTGTGTAGTGAATCAATTTCCAGCCGTCGAGNGTGATGGAGCGTTGGACTCCTTTGAATCCTCCGTAGATGGAGGGATAATGATCGGATGTTTCACCGCGTAAGAGCGGAAGCAGGCTTTTAAATTCAATCGGGTTGGGGGCTTCCAAGCCGGCTAATTCGAGCGTGGTGGGTAAGATGTCTTGAAGATAGATGGGGGTGGCAATGCGTTGATTGGGTTGGATGTTGGGACCGCAAATGATGAAGGGAACTTTTGTGCTGTGCTCGTAGAGGTTCTGTTTGCCAAGCAGGCCGTGATGACCAACCGCTAAGCCGTGGTCGGCGGTGAAAATGATGTAGGTGGAGTCGGCTTTTCCGGTGGCGTCCAGCGCGGCTAAGATTTTGCCGATCTGATCATCCATGTGGGTGATCAGGGCATAATATTCTTGTCGATTAACTTTGATGGCATATTCGGTTCGAGGAAACGGGGCGAGCCGCTCATCTCGGACGGCGGGGCCGCAGCCCATTTCATCTTGATAGGGATAGGTGGGAAGGTAGGTAGGGGGTAAGGGGATGCGACTGAGCGGATAACGGTCGATGTATGATTTTGGCGCTTGCCGTGGATCATGCGGTGCGTTGAAGGCGAGATACATAAAAAACGGTTCGGGCCGTGAGGCAGCTTCGTTGAGAAAGGTGATGCTGTGTTCGGCGAGGACTTCACTCCAATGAGTGCCGCCTTCCCAGAAGCCGCCTTGAGCAGGGTCCCAGGGTTTCCAGCCGGTGGCATAGTGCTCGGGTGAAGAGGGGCGGTTGTAGCCAGCGGGCACATCGGCTGGCATACCGGGTCGAACATCGAGAACCCGGTCGAAGAGTGCATGTGGATCGTTTTTGATGTGCCATTTGCCACTCATATAGGTTCGATAGCCGGCTTGTTTGAGCCATTGCGGCCAGGTTTGACCNCTGGCGGCCAATGCGGTCATCTTTTTTTTGTTATCGAGTTTATGAGCATTCCAGACGGTCTTTCCGGACAGGAGCATGGTTCGGCTGGCAATACATACGGCACCATTCCAAGCCCCCATGTTGTAGGCATGAGTAAAGTGGGTGCCTCTTTGAGACAGNCGATCGAGGTGGGGAGTGTCGATGTCGATTTTACTATGGGCGGCAATGGTTTCGAACGCCATGTCGTCAGCAAAAATGAAGAGGAAATTAGGATGTGTTTGGCTGCCGTTTGAGTGGCAACANAGAGAGAGGAGTAGGNGGAATAGGATTTTTTTCATACCGTATGGTTCGTTAAGCAGGGAATTNNTTTGGGTTAGGGAGCACTCTGGACAGGTGTTGCAAAACTAATTTTTAGGGCGTAGGCATGATCGCAGGGTTTAGTTTTTGGGAAGGTGACATGGAGGCCGTCGCCGTGATTTTCCCATTCGATTGGTTCGGNGTGTCCTACGAGCTCTACGTTTGTGATGGTGCTAATCCGTTGGTTCATTTCGGTTAGGTTGGGTAACACGACGGGGTTCTGGTGTTTTTTGGGCCACTCCATGACAAAGGCGTAGAGGTTGCCGTTTTTGGTGGTGTAGCGAAAGTCTTTTGCGGTCAGCTCGGATTCAAGGTCGTGAGCGCCGATGCGATGTTTGCCTTCGCCGAACATGTACCATGGCCGAGTGCCGTAGATGGCTTCTCCGTTTATGGCGAACCAGCGTCCGATCTCTTTGAGGAGTGCGGTGGCTTCTCTGTCGAGTGTGCCGTCGGCTTTGATGGGAATGTTCAGTAACATGTTTCCGTTTTTGGAGACAATATCGATGATTTTGTCGATGACGAGTCCCGGTTTCATGTAGGGGCGAGCTGGGTTGTATCCCCATGAACCAATAGAGTCATCTGTCTGCCATGGGTGGGTGAGGATGGAGTCGGCTTTGCCTCGTTCATAATCGAGGGTGGCGATGCCATCGGCATAGAGACCTTGCCAGGGGCGCTCTTTGATGCACATGGCGCCTTCGGGGCGCTGGTTGTAGAAGTGGGCGATAACATCCATACCTGTTTTGCCTTGGTCGCTGCCGCGGAAGGGAACCGCGCAGTCGAAGTAGAGATGGTCGGGTTGGTAATCATCAATAAGTTGTTTGATTCGTTTGGCCCAGTGATTTCGCCATGATGCGGGGGCATCATAGGGGGCTCGTGGGTGGGTGCTTTGGCCATCGTTCGGGGGATAAAGACCTTGGGCTTTTCCCTGCGCGCCGTCGTAGGGGATGCCTTTTTTCCGTCCTTTAGTGTCGGATTGATTGGCCGTGTTTAGCCAGCTGTAACTGCGNGAGAGGTGTGTGGTGACTCCGAAGCGTAATCCGGCTTTGAGGGTCGCGTCTTTCCAGAGTTGNATGAGGTCTTTTTTGGGGCCCATATTCACGGCGTTCCATTCGTGGTGGGTGGAGTTCCACAAGTCAAAGTTGTCGTGATGAACGGCGCAGGGAGTGAAATATTTGGCACCCGCTTCTTTGAACAGGGCGAGCAGGTGGTCGGGATCGAATTTTTCGGCTTTCCAGAGCGGGATGAAATCGGCATAGCCGAATTCGGAGGGATGTCCGTATGTTTTGAGGTGATGGNGATAATCGTCTTCATCTTCTATGTAGAGCTTGCGGGCATACCATTCGCCACGTTCGGCAACCGAATAGGCACCCCAGTGGAGATAAATACCGAACTTGGCATCTCGGAACCATTCAGGCGTTTGATAGTGTTGGAGAGATTCCACGCTNCNTGTAAAGGTGGGAGCCTTTTCGGCANTTACTTGCTGAAGAAGCATGATNATTACGAGTAGCNTNAATTTAAGCATAGCATGGTCTCCTGGGTCATAGCCTTTANACATAATACGAGATGATGGNTANAGATTCTCATACTTTGTTTTTAAACCAAGGAAGTATTATTTTCTTCTTGTTAAGAGGAANCTGTCATGGGCAAGTTCAGGGATNGTGAATACGACTCAACATACTGATTATCTGACTAGATACACNTTGCTAAAGCGGGTGCAGCGTCCTAATGATGAAGCGGCTTGGAATGACTTCATGAATCAGTATCGGAGATATATTTACTCCATCATTCATCGCATGAAGATCCGGCCGTCGGATGCGGATGATGTGTATCAAAAGGTGGTGGTGAAGCTGTGGAAGAAATTGCCCGAGATGGATGTGCAGAAAATGGAATATTTTCGGGGATANTTGGCGGCGGTCGTTCGGAATGCGGTGAATGATTATTATCGTAAAATCCAGCGAGAGGTTCGGCGTGATGAAGATTTTTTGCAATCGGATGCCTTTTTGAACCGGCAAATGAATCTGCCTGAAATCGAGCAGGTGATTGAAACGGAGTGGCATCATTATTTGGCAGTGGAGTCGCTGGAGAATGTCTCAGCGTTTTTTTCCGATCGCGCCATGACGTTGTTTAAGAGGACGTTGGGGGAGGATATTAAAGCGGTGGCAGCTGATATGGGGATTCCGTTGAGCACAGCCTATCGGCTAAATAGTCGAGTGAAAGAGGCGTTGCGTAAGGAGATTGATGCGCTTTCAAATTTTTTGGAAGGGTGAAGGATAAACTGTGATGGAATTTTTAAAACGGAGTAGGTTGTGAAGGCAGATGATGAAGAGAGGGTTGATTTCTCTGCATTGGGGGAACAGATTCAACAACAGTTACAGAAGGATGCAGCTCCGTTGCAGGATTGCTCTACCCCGATTTTGGAGACACTCAACGAAGAGCGCTACCAATATTCTGAGGAGTCGTTGCTGGTAGAGGGCGGGGCCAAAAGAATCTATAAAGTGTACGACACGCATGCCGGACGTTGGGTCGTGATGGCGATGCCCATCCGGGCGGAGACGCTGGAAGCCAAAGAGACGTTTTTGCGCGAGGCATTAATGGTTTCTAAGTTGCAACATCCAGCGATTTTGCCTGTACACGAGGTAGGGGTCAGCGCGAGCGGAATGCCTTATTACGTCCGGCAGTTTCTAGAGGGGGATACGTTACATGATATGATGAAGAAATCGGATCGCAAGGTTCCGTTGGACCGNTTGGTTTCTATCTTCTTGCGGGTTTGTGATGCGGTTAAATATGCGCACTCCTGCGGGGTGTTGCATTTGGATATTAAGCCTGAAAATGTGTTGGTGGGACTGCACGGCAGGGTCTACCTGATCGATTGGGGAATGGCGCGCGTGTTGCCATCGAAGGCCAAGGAAGTGCAGAGTGATTTTGATCCTGATATGTTGAATAATGTGCGTTATTCGGGAACGGTTCAAGGCACGCCTGGTTTCATGGCNCCTGAGCAGATTAGACAGACGGGGCGATGGAATGAACAAACGGATGTTTATGGNCTGGGAGCCTTACTCTATTTTATTTTGACGCAACGCTCACCTGTATCCGGCACCCGAGATCATCAGCTGGAACAGACCGTTAGAGGGCAGGTGATTCGACCGCATGTTCGNGTTGCGAAGAGAGGGATTCCGAGAAGTTTAAGTGCGATTGCCATGAGGGCGGCATCGTTGGAACCGGTCGATCGGTATGCATCTGTGAGTGAGTTGAGGGACGATATCATTCGATATCGAGAAGGGTTTGCTCCTTTGGCGGAACGAGCGGGATTGTTTAAATGTGGGCATTTGTTTTTTCGGCGGCATCATAAAGTCGGCTTTGTTGTACTCTTGGCAGCGGTGCTGTTTGTGGGGATGAGCTCTTATCTCGTGGCTCGTGTCTCCGCTCAAAAAGAGCGGACNGANGNNGCNCGNNTNGANGCTATNCANAATCTTGATCTGTATCGGCTGGAGACGGAGCGGACGGTTTTATTGAACAGTCGTATTCAAAAATTTTTNATCGACTCAATGGATGATGGGGACATATGGAATGTTTCACTGATGCATAGCTTGGTGGAGCAAGAGCTGGAGCGGTCAAAAGATGACAGCCGATGGCAATCCAAATTCTATAAGTATCAAGCATACCTTTTTTTTGTTGAGGGTGCGTTCAATCAGGCTTTGCAGAGTTTTAAACGGGCTGGTTTTACAGCGCCGCATAATAATTTGTACAAGACCTGCGAGCAGTTTGCCGGGTTGAAACCAAACGATNAGGACCTGCTAAAACCGGAATTATTTGCTGAGTTGTTGGAATTTTCTTTTCGGAATTCGAGTTTTCGGAAGAACATTCTTGCCGTGAGTTATCGGGAATATATGAAGCGGGTTGGGGTGATCTCACCGGAACAATATCTACCCGTCGCCATAGGCATACTTAATGTTGTGAACGATACGATTGGATGGAGTGGCGAAAATCTATTGCAAAAGC
>NZGU01000027.1 GCA_002691095.1 Kiritimatiellaceae bacterium
CTACCTGTTGTGTGTGGCGCGCTCGGCGAGCACGCCCTACCTCTTCCCCCTAACATTTCGGGCGGCGCGTCATTTAAAGCGATGGAATGCAATTCCCAATTCCTGCGGGTGGGGGTTTATCGCACCTGACAGGTGGGACAGAGAGTGGTGCCGCGTTGGACGACGACGATTTTGATGAGGGGAGTGCCACAGCGTTCACAGGGCAACCCTTTGCGGCCGTAGGCTTTGACGCGCTTGCGGTGGCTGCCGGATTCGCCGTTCATGTCGCGGTAGTTGGTTTGGCCTTTGCCCAATGAGGTGCCGCGATTCTGAACGCCGATGCGTAGGACGTGGCGGATGGCGCGGTAGAGGGCTTTGCGTTCCTCGGGCGTGAGGGAGCTCGAACAGCGTTGGGGATGAATGGAGGTGGCCCAGAGGGCTTCGTCGGCATAGATGTTGCCGATGCCGGCGATGAGGGATTGGTCGAGTAGTAGCGGTTTGATGGCGCGCTTGCGGTGGGTTAGCTGTTGCTCGAGATAGGTGCCGGTGAAGTGCTTGGAGAGGGCGTCGGGGCCGAGCTGCCCGAGAATCTCTTGTGGGTCGTCGACGAGTTTCCAGCGTCCAAATTTACGGGTGTCGCGGAAGTAGAGCTTCATGCCGCCGGAGAGGAGTACTTCGGCGCGGTCGAATTTGCTGCGGCGTTTGGAAAAGCTGCCGGCCATGCGGAGGTGTACCATCCAGTGCTGTCCGGAGCTGAGCTGGATCTGAATCCATTTTCCGGTTCGGCTGACGGTGTTGATTTTGGTGCCGCAGAGGGCGTTGCTGAAGGCGGCGGGCGTGAGCGGTTCGACCATGCGGGGCCAGTCGATGCGGAGGGCTAAAATTTCGCGTCCTTCGACGCCGCGCTCGCGTAATTGGCGGGCGATGGTTTCGACTTCAGGCAGTTCGGGCATCGTTCTCTCCAAAGGGGTTGATGATCTCGACGGTGGGAAAGGCTTGCTGAATGGTGGCGCGGTCGGCTTCCTGAAAGAGGAGCTTGACGTTGGGACCGGCGTCGATGGTGAGATAGAGGGGTAGGCCTTGGGCGCGGAGCTGCTGGACGTGGGTGATTTGGGCGCGGGTTTCGGGTAGGAAATAGTCGAGGGGGGGATCGGCGGCGCGCATGGTGGCGTGCATTTCGAGGGCGTTGGCTTCGGCGGTCTGCCCGACGGTCTGAAAATCGCGGTCGGCGATGGCGGCTTGTAGGGTTTCTAGATCGAGGGTGGCGCGTTCGGGCCAGGCGGCATAGCGGGGAGAGGTGTTGACGGTGCGTTGCATGCCGGAGCGGGAATCGATGGGTTTCTGCGCGTCGGTGAGCTTTATTATTCCGATGCGAAAATCGGGCCATTGGGTGGCGAGGGCTTCGGCGAAGGAGTCGGAGCCATCGTCTCGTTCGCCTCGATGCCATAGGGCGAAGCCGTTGAAGAGGGAGCGGGCGGCACTGCCGCTGCCGAGACGAGCGAGCATGGAGAGCAGTTGCCGGGGGAGGTCCCAGCCACCGAGATCGTTGAGGGCGAGGACGAGGGCGGCATAGCCGGAGGCACTGGAGGCGAGCCCGGCGGCGGTGGGAATGTTGTTTTCGGTCTTCACTTCAAATCCGGGGGCGCGGCAGGCGGCTCGGAATAGATCGAGAAAAGCGCTGAGCCGCTGTGCAAACACGGTGTCGGGTGAGATGAGGTGGCCGTTGAGATAGAGGGTGTCGCGAGCGACGCGGCGTAGTTGCGTGCGGGTGCCTTTCTGACCGAGCGAAATTGAGAGGCTGCCATTGAGAGGTAAATTGAGCGTTTGATCGCGTTTGCCCCAATATTTGCAGAGCGCAATGTTGCTGGGTGCTTCGCCCCGCCCGACCTCGTAGGCGCCGTGCGAGGCGTTTGCTAAAATTTTTTTTACAAATTGATGTTGTATATCCGACACGCTTCACCTCAACTGAATCATCACATTTATGTACGCTGACAAATGAAAAAAAGCAATGGAACACTCATCACCCTTCTACTGGTCGCAATTCATGCGTGCCTTTTTTTTGTACTGATTGGAACATCAGGAGAGCAGACGATGGAGCCAACTGCACCGCAACCCGACCGGCAAGCAACCGCTTCCGATGAAACTACAACGCCCGAAGTCTCCGCCGGTCTATCCCCTACCGTTGCCCAGCCGGCTTCGCTACCAACCATTTATACGCCTGCCTCGGAACCGGGTCGGCTGCGCAACGACCGCCCGGATCGTCGGACGACTCGTAACTATTCATCGCTGAAGGAGACGCCGTATCACGGGGCGATCGTTGTGGATGCGCGTTCGGGCAAGATTCTGTTTGAAGAGCGGGCTGGAACGTATGGCTATCCGGCGAGTGTGACGAAGCTGATGACCCTGCTGCTGACACTCGAAGCGATTGATCGGGGCGAAACAGCGTTGAACGATCGCGTGCGTATTACGGCGGAGGCGGCGGGCATTGGCGGTTCACAGCTCTGGCTCGATACGCGGGAAACCGATCTGACGGTGGAGGATTTGCTCTATGGCATTATGGTGCATTCGGCGAACGATGCCGCGCGGGCGCTGAGCATCCATGTGGCGGGCAGTCGTGCGGCCTTTGTGGAGCGGATGAACCAGCGTGCGCGTGAGCTGGGCATGAATGCGACGCGCTATGTGACCGATCACGGTCTGCCGCCGGGTGACAGCAGCCAGCCTGATATCAGCACGCCCTACGATATTGCGCTGCTTTCGCTGGCGTGCCTGCGCCACCCCAAAACCCTTACCTATTCGGGAACGGAACTGCACTATCTGCGGGAGGGTGCTACCATGCTTGCGACGCGTAATGCGCTTGCCAAACGGGTCGATGGCTATGCGGGTTGCGACGGCCTTAAGACGGGATATCATCAACGTGGCGGCTGGTCGCTGGCGGCAACTGCCGAGCGGAATGGGCGGCGGATTGTCTCGGTTGTGCTGGGTTCTCCGGATAAAGCGACGCGAAATGCCATCTCGCGCCAGCTGCTCGACCGGGGGTTTGAGGCTCTCGAGACGAACCGCTAAGCTTGACCTCTTGCGCAGATCGGCGTAGGTTTCTCCGCTTTTCGCCCGAACAAGGTGTGCGATAGGAGATTGTGATGAAGGTAACGATTAAAAAAGCGGGTGCTTGCCGTAAAACGGTGGCGATTGAAGTGCCAGCAGAGGTCATGGAAAAAGAGCGCAAAGATACGGTGAGTGTCTATGCCAAACATGCGCGGATTCCCGGCTTCCGCAAAGGAAAAGCACCCACCGATGTGGTGGCGGGTAAATATGCGAAAGAGATTGATCAGGACCTGAAAGAGCGGGTCTTGCCTAAGTTTTATCAAGAGGCCATCCAGCAGGAGTCGATCAACGTGGTCAATGTGATTGATGCTTCTGAAGTGGCACTGGCTGAGGGAACGCCCGCTAGCTTCACGGTGACGGTCGATGTGGTGCCTGAATTTAAACTGCCAAAGTATGAGCAGATTCCGGTGAAAGTCGAGCAGCAGGAAGTGACCGACGAACAGGTGCAAGAACAGATTGACCAACTACTCAGCCAGCAGGCAACCTATGATGATGTTGAGGATAAGGTGATCGAAGCGGGCGATATGGGGCAATTAACCTATGAAGCCACGACCGATGAGGGCGCGTTGCTCAAAGATGCTATTCCCGAAGCTAAAGGGATCGGCTCCGGCGAGGGCTACTGGGTCTCAGCGGATGATCAAGCCTTTATTCCGGGCATGGGCGAAGCACTGATCGGCTTGAAGCAGGGCGATACAAAGGATGTGGACATTCACTTTCCGGCATCGTTCATGGTGAAAGAGCTGGCTGATGTGAAGGCGCGTTATCATCTTGAAGTCACCGGTGTGCGCGTTAAAAAAGCGGCCGAGCTGAATGATGAATTTTTAGAGCGCCTGCAGATTGAATCGGAGGAGAAACTGCGCGAACTATTCCGTGATCAGCTCGAACAACAAGCCGAGAATACTTCTTTGCAAGCCACCCACGAACAGATCATTAAATTCCTGATCAAAAAAACAAAGCTGGATGTGCCCGAGAGCGCCGTGCAGCAGCAGACGCGGGATGTGATGTATGAACTGGCTCGCCAGCGCATGATGCAGGGCGCTTCGCAGGAGCAGATCGGTGAACAGCAAGAGGAGCTGTTCAAAGAGGCGCAGGAACGGGCGCTAGAAAACGTGAAGTTGCGCTACATCGGTCTGGCCATCGCCGACGAGCAACAGTTCGAAGCGAGTGAGCTGGAAGTGGATGAGGAGATTGCACGCATCGCCATTCAACAGCGAAAAGATGCGGCTGAATTGCGGAATGAGATGATCGAAAATCAGAGCTTTGACGCGGTCGCGGATCAATTACGCTTCAACAAGGCGCTCGAATACATGGTGGAGAAAGCCAAATTAAAATAAGTAGTGAATAGATTAATCTCTTATTATTAGACTTGATTGAAACGGAAAGCAGCTTTAGTTATTTTGAATTATAAAAGTGAGGAAATAATGGAACAAGAGACAGCCAACATGTTGATTCCCATGGTCATTGAACAGACCGGGCGCGGCGAGCGCTCCTACGATATCTACTCCCGCCTGCTCAAAGAGCGTATCATTTTTCTCGGCACTGGGATCGATGATAACGTCGCGAACTTGATCGTCGCGCAGTTGCTTTTCCTGCAGAGCGAAGATCCCGAGAAAGATATCAGCCTCTACATCAACTCGCCCGGCGGCGTGGTGACGGCTGGGCTTGCGATCTATGACACCATGCAGTTTCTCAGCTGCGATATCACGACCTACTGTGTCGGTCAGGCGGCTAGCATGGGCGCGGTATTGTTGGCGGCGGGCTCGCCCGGCAAGCGCTATGCCCTTCCGAATGCGCGGATCATGATTCACCAACCGCTCGGCGGTGCGCAGGGGCAAGCTACTGATATCCAGATTCAGGCCGAAGAAATTTTGCGTATTAAACAAATTCTAAACGGTATTCTTGCTTCCCACTCCAAGCGGAAGATGGAAGATCTCGAACGCGATACCGATCGCGATAACTTCATGTCGGCGGATCAAGCGGCCGCCTACGGACTCATCGATAAAGTGGTCAGCAAAGTTAAATAAGGGTTACATGAGTAAGCCATCCAGCCAAGCTAGTTGCTCGTTCTGCGGGAAGGGAGAAGGCGAAGTAACGCGCCTGATCGCCGGGCCGGGCGTATTCATCTGCAATGAATGCGTGGAACTCTGCTCGACGCTGCTGGGCATCAAACAAGAACAGACCGCGCTTCAAACACATCCCGTGGAGGAAGTCGGCTTGCTCGCTCCCCACGAAATTAAAGCACTACTCGATCAGCACGTGATTGGCCAAGAACAGGCCAAACGAGTATTGGCGGTCGCGGTTCACAATCACTACAAGCGGTTGCACGCCAAGCAGGAGGAGGCAGGCGTTGAAATCGACAAGAGTAATGTATTGCTGATCGGCCCCACCGGTAGTGGTAAAACCCTGCTTGCCAAAACGCTGGCACGTATCCTCAACGTTCCCTATGCGATTACCGATGCAACCACCGTCACCGAAGCCGGCTATGTCGGCGAAGATGTGGAAAACATTCTGCTGCAACTGATGCAGGCCGCTGATTTTGATATGGATCGCGCGCAGCGCGGCATCATCTACATCGATGAAATCGATAAGATTGGCCGCCGTACCGAGAACGCCTCCCTCACACGGGATGTGTCTGGGGAAGGCGTTCAGCAGGCACTCCTGAAAATGATCGAAGGAACCGTTGCGCGCGTGCCCCCCAAGGGCGGACGGAAGCATCCGCAACAGGAGTATCTGGAAATCGACACCTCCAACATTCTCTTCATTTGCGGCGGTGCCTTTGTCGGCATCGAAGATATCATCCGTAAGCGGATGGATCGCAAAACCATCGGCTTCATGCAGCAGGACCTTCAGGTCTCTTCTACCACCGAGCAGTTGGATGCGAATGCAGAACCCGAAGACCTCCTACGCTTCGGGCTTATTCCTGAGTTTATCGGCCGCCTACCGGTTCTGACCATGCTTACCGAACTGAACGAAGAAGAGCTCATGCACATTTTAACCGAACCCAAAAATGCTATCACCCGACAGTACGAAAAACTGCTCGCGATGGATGGGGTTGAATTAACCTTCGAAAAAGATGCGTTGCGAGCGCTGGCCCAACAAGCCATCAAACGCAACACCGGCGCACGCGGATTGCGGGCTATTCTGGAACAGCTCATGCTCGACGTGATGTATGAAGTGCCGCGCCGACCCAACCTAACGACGTGCCGCATCTCGGCCGCCATGGTCGAAGCGGGTTGCGTTGATCTGCCCGACAGCACCCCGCAGAACGAATTGGGATCTGCCGAACAACGCTCTGCATAAACGGTTACGGTGTTCTACTGCACGATGACAAACGTCGGCAGCCCTTGCACTCCATATTGCTCCATCACCCGCTTCGTATCGGGATCGGTCGGATCTTCCGCCACATACTTGATAAACAGATACGGTTCCAATCGGCGTTGCACGTCGGCATCCGAAAACGTGCGCGTGTCCATCGCTTTACAGTTCTTGCACCAACTGGCCCAAAAATCGAGAAACACCGGCTGGCCGTTGGCCCGTGCCTGCTTCAAGGCTTCTGCCAACCCCTCATTGGTTGATCCATCAACCGTGAGGTAATCCATCGCAGCCGCTTTATCAGCGATGGAAGCCGGAGCAAATCCTTTATAACTGAGCGACCCATAATAGACGGCAAACCCCAAAATCATGACCCCAAAAAAGAGTTTCACCCCCTCCATCCAGCGGCCTGGCTTCGGAAGAAAAGAGAGCCCCGCTCCGGCAAACGGCCATGGCAATGCCATCCCCAGCCCCAACAAAAACGGTAGCGTTAAGCCCGCCACCGGCTGTGTGGCATATACATTTGTTGCCAACAGAAGCACGGCAATCACCACCGGTGCCACACAGGCACCCGCCAACAATGCTGCCACCGCCCCCATACTCAACGCCACGCCGAAGCTGCCCTGTTTCGCAACGCCTCCGCCTTTCTGAAGCGAAGAAAAATCAATAGTGAACACCCCAAACATCGCCAGTGCCAACACCACGAAAATTAGCGCAATCGCCGCATTAAACCACGGATTTGATTGCAACGTCCCAAACTGAGAACCGGTCAACACCACCGCCACGCCCAACAACCCATACACCAACGCAATGCCCACGCCGTAGGTTGCGCCCAGCGCAAAACCACGCCCTTTCGAGCCCGCCTGTGCACCCGCTCCGATAATGGCTAAATTGATCGGAATCATCGGCAAAATACAGGGCGTCAAATTTAATGCGAGGCCCCCGACCAAAATAAACAGCACGGCCAACAAAAGCCCCGACTCACTCACAAACCGAACCGGATCTTCCACAAAACGCGCAAAGGCACTCCGCGTCTGCTTCTCTCCTCCTTCGCTCTCATCTAAGAATCGCAAGAACGCTGCCTTATTCAGAAACCCGACCGCTTTGCCCCGCACAACCTCCGTGGCGAGTGTCACCTGCATCGTTGCGGCCTCCTGCTCGGTCTCTTGACCACCTATTGCAACGCCCACCTCTCTCGTCTGTGGAATAAAACAGACCGAATCGTTACACCCCCAATACGACAATGTCAGGGCGGCCTCGACCGGCACGCCCGAAAAGAGCATTCGAAACGACGCAGCATACACCCCCTTTGGCTTACCGCTGTTGGGATCGATGATCTCTTCCATCGGCGGCAGCTCTTCCGGCACATAGCCTTTTCCAGCCTCATCGCTCAGCACAAACGCATCCGCGTATAGATAGTGTGCCTCCGGTACCACCACCTCCACAACCACCTGCTCACCACTCCGCGATATCTCCACCCCGAACGGATCACCAAACTGAGCCCAGCCATTGAAAATGCATCCGAATAAAAGTAAGACTTTAACCCACGTTCTCATATATACTCCCACTCCGTTTAACGCTACAGAAGTTATCGAATTTGAATTTTTTTTAAAGTAGAATGACTGAAGAATCTAAAACTGAACAGATCGCCCGCCGCATTTGCTATGCCCTGCAAGATGCCGGACACGAAACCTACTGGGCGGGCGGATGCGTCCGGGATCGACAGCTCGGCATCCCACCCAAAGATTATGATATCGCCACCGCCGCTACCCCAGATCAGGTCGAAGCGCTATTTCCTAAAACCGTCGCCATCGGCAAAGCCTTCGGCGTTATTGCCGTGATCGAGCAAGGGATTCAAACCGAAGTCACCACCTTCCGCGCTGAATCTCCCTACAGCGACGGACGCCACCCCGACACCATTACCTTCTGCGCTGCCAAAGAGGATGCCCGCCGAAGAGACTTCACCATCAACGCCCTCTTCTATAACCCGCGTACCGAGCAACTCATCGATCATGTCGGTGGACTCGATGACCTGCACCAACAAATCGTGCGTGCCGTCGGTGACCCCGTTCAACGCTTTCAGGAAGACCGCCTGCGGATGCTCCGCGCCGTTCGCTTCTCCCACACCCTCAACTTTCAACTCGACGCCCCCACTCGTCAGGCCCTTCAAGCCGAATCGCCTCACATCACCACCGTCAGCGCCGAACGTATTCAAGAAGAACTAAGCCGCACCCTCACGGAAAGCCAACAACCCGGCCACGCCCTTATCACCCTACACGCCACCGGTCTCCTCGACCACATTCTCCCTGAAGCCGTTGAACTCATGGGTGTTGAACAGCCGCCTGACTATCATCCCGAAGGCGACGTGTTCACCCACACGGTCCGCATGCTCAACCTCACAAATCCCCACCCGGCCTCCAACGCATATACGCCCCGCGAACTCGCCTATACCGTCCTCCTCCACGATATCGCCAAACCCGAAACCTTCGCGTGGCATCCCGATCCCAAAAACGGCGGCCAGCGCATCCGCTTTCTCGGACATGAAAAAATCGGCGCCACCAAAGCCGACGCCATTCTCCAACGCCTCAAACTACCCACCCGTGAGCGCCAGCGCATCGTTTCCGTCATCGCCAACCACATGCGCCCCTTTCAAGCCCCCGCCATGCGCAAAGCCACCCTCCGGCGCATGATCGGACAGCCCACCTTTGAGCTATTGCTGGAACTCCATCGGCTCGACGGACTCGGCAGTCGCGGGCTCCTTCCCTCCTACACCTTTCTTCAGAAAGCCCTAAAGTCCTACACCGCCGAACCCGCACTGCCCGAGCGCTGGATCACCGGCAACGACTTACGCGAACTGGATATTCCCGCTGGCCCACACCTTGGAAAACTACTCGAAGAAGCCTATGACCTGCAACTGAACGAACAGATTACCAGCCGCCAAGAGCTCCTCGAATGGGTCAAAACCCAACGCGAAAATCGCTAACCTAAAACGCGCCAAAAAGCACACTACCAAACGAACGCAACGGCGATGTTTCACGCAGGTCATCGATCGTCGCCCGTGCCTCTTCCATCAATTCGGTACCCTCATCATATAGCTGTGGATCATTGATGAGTTTACCCAGCGTCCCGTTCGTGCTGTTCAACTGCCCCATCATCATACTCAGCTGTGCCATCGTAAATTCCAGTTGCTCAATCGCGCGGGTCTCCTCTGTCATTAACTGCCCGATCAAGCCCTCACCCTCTTCGACACCCTCCGCCAACCGATTCAACCGACTGATCAAGGCTTCCGCCTCGATATACAAATCCGGATCCTGCATCAACCGCGCAAAACTGCCGTCCTGCGTCTGCAGCTGCTTCATGAAGCCCAACAATCCCGTATTCAACTCCAGTAACTGATTGTAAAGCGTCTCATCCGTCATCAGTTTACCGAGCGTTCCCTCGCCACTACCAAAGGTCATCATAATCTGCTGCAAACTCGAAACCGCTAGGTTCAGGTTTTCCATCACATCAACCGGTTGCTCTCCGATCAAATGCGTATCCGGCTCCAAAGGCTCTCCCGCCGGATCTCCCAGATAGAGCTGCAAAAACTTACCGCCCAGCATCGAAGCACTCATCACCTCGACCCGATAATTTTCCCGAAACGTCACCGGATGGTCCAACTCCAGCACCACCCGCACCTCTCGCGGCAGCAGCTCCGTCGCCTTCACATATCCAATCTGTTTCCCCCGCAAATAGACGCCCTCACCCTCCTGTAGGCCGCCAATTTCATCAAAGAAAACTTCCACCGAATAGTGCTCTTTCAACAACGAATTGCCCCCCAACACAATCGTGAAAACACCCAGTGCCAGTAGCGCTACCGAAAGAAACAGCCCCACTAACACCTCTACATTCACTTCCCGCTTCTTGTTTCTCATACGCTCATTCTCCCATCACTTCATCCGGTTATCTGCTGTGCCGCAAGAAAATCCTGTACCACCTTCACCTCCGACTTCACGAACGCCTCCGGTGCACAATACTCAACCACTTGTCCTTCATGAAGCATCAAAATCCGTGAACCCACTGCCAACGCACTAATCAAATCATGCGTCACCACCACACTCGTTGCCCCCCGCTCCCGATTCGTTCGCAGCATCAACTCATCAATCGAACGAGAGGTCACCGGATCCAATCCCGAGGTTGGCTCATCATATAATAAAATCTCCGGATCCATCACCATCGCCCGCGCCAGCCCCGCCCGCTTCTGCATGCCTCCCGAAACCTCCGCAGGCAACCGCTCCGCTGCATCGAGCAAGCCCACCCACTCTAGCCGCTCCTCCACCCGCTTCGCAATCTCCGCCTCCCCCAATGATGTGCGCTCGCGCAACGGCAACGCAACATTATCAAACAAGCTCATCCACTGCAGCAGCGCCGCTCCCTGAAACAATACGCCAAATCGCGAGCGCAGAGCCCGCATCTCTTTCCGATTCAACAGATCAATCGCCTGGCCATCCACCTCCACCAACCCACTGTCCGCCCCCTCCAATCGCACCATATGCCGAAGGCAGACACTCTTGCCCGCCCCCGAAAAACCGACAATCACAACCGTCTCGCCCCGCTGCACCGTAAAACTCACATCGCGCAACACCACGTGCGAACCAAACTGCTTATGCACCTGATCAAACCGAATCATAAATAGAACAGCCTCGTTATCATATACCCCAACACCAAAATCAGCAGAAACGAACTCACCACCGTGCGCCGGGTCGCCACGCCCACACCCACCGCGCCCCCCCGCGCCGAAAAGCCCTGATGACACGCCACCGTTCCAATCACCAAGCCAAACAAGCCCGCCTTGAACAGCCCCACATACAAATCCTTCACCTCCGTATACATCATCGCATTGTGATAATACGCCAGCAACTCCACGTTCAATTGCGTATACCCCACCAGAGCGCCCCCCAAAATCGCCACAATATCGGTATAGACCGTCAACAACGGCATCATCACCACCAGCGCCACCAGTCGCGGCATCACCAAAAAACGGTTTGCGTTAATGCCCATCACCTCCAACGCGCTCACCTCCTCCGAAACCGTCATCGTGCCCACCTGCGCCGCCATCGAAGAACCCACACTCGCCGCAATGATCAACCCCGCCATGAAAGGCCCCATCTCTCGGATCACCGAAACCGCCACCGCCGAACCAATAAACACCTGCTGCCCATACCGCATCAACTCCAGCCCCGTCTGCAACGCCAAAATCATGCCCGTAAACAGTGCCACCACCGTAATCACCGCGATACTCTTCACCCCCACCACATAGAGCTGCATCATCGTATCCGCTCGGTTCCGCCGACTCAGCGCGCACCGGAAATACCATACCGCCTCCAACAGCATAAAAAATGCGTGCCCGATCCGATAAAACTTCTGCAACGTCCCGCTGCCCAGCCGCTTCACCGACTTCAACGGAAAATTCAAATACGTTATCTTTAATCCGCCGATACCGCACGCTCCTCTCCAGTCGACATGAAAAACAGTTTCCACGATCGATTCATCCCCTCCCGTTTATAACCCAGCACCCCATGAAGCAAGCTCCATTCCATCCTCGATTCATCGCGCTCCCACCGAAACAACTTCCAGCAGGCAGCCCAATTTCGCTCAATCACCTCCGACCGTTCAAACGGCCATAGCGCCAACACCTCCAACCGACGATCCGTCCCCGACCGCTCCCCCCGCGCCAACGGCCACAGCTTCCACTCCGCACTCCGCTCCGCTCGACCCGCTTCCCACTCCGTCCGCTGCCGATAAAAAGGCACCACCTGCCACCGCCGCCAGCCCTGCTCCTCATTCGCAGAAGCCTCCCACTTCACAACCGGCCACACCGCAAACCCACTCCGATCCCGCCCCACCACTTTCCGGCCCACCACCGGCCAGAAATAGCGCTTTTCCACCGCCCCATCTGCCCACTGAACAACCGGCCACGGCAGATACCGCGTGACCTGATCCTCCGACCGCGAAAAGCGAAAAAACGGCGGCAACACCCAGCGCGATTGTAGGTGCGGCGCATCAATCTGCCCATAGAACGGAAACAGCACAAACCCACTCCCGCCCCGCTCACTCAACGCCCGCACCGAACTATAGATCGGCCACATCACAAAGCGGTTCTCCTCAATCCCCTCTTTCACCGAACGCCCATAAAACGGGAAAAACCGCACCCGCTCGATTCCCGGTCCCTCCACCCGCTCATAAAACGGCCAACCAATCGACCGCCCGGTCAGCTCATTCACCTCCGTCTTGGCATACAACGGCCACAACACAAACGACACCCGATCATACAGCAAAAAATTCTCAAGGGTCCCCCCCACGGGAAACAGCGCCCGATACGTACGCCCCTCCTCCGTCCGACCCGCAAACCAAAACGGCAACAGCCACGACCGCTCCCACGCCCCGCCACGATCCGCCCGATCAAACCAAAACCACAACACCCGACTCGAAATTTCCTGCTCACTCACCCGCTTCGAATAGAGCGGCCACAACACATCCAGCCGCTCCACCTCTCCCCCCGTCACATGCGAATACAACGGCGGCACTCCGCTCACCGTCTCACCCGCAACGCTCGGCAACACCGACAGCAGCACCCAGCACGCCCATCCTGCCAGCCACACCCTCATTCGAACCGCAACGCCTCCACCGGCTCCATCCGCGCCGCTCGCCACGCCGGCACCACTCCCGCCAACGCACAAAACAGCAACACCAAACCCGCCACCACACTCACATCCTCCACCGTCGTCCGCGCCGGCAGCTCACTCAACTGATACAGCTCCGGCGGCAGCAGCTCCAACTCCCACTCCCGCGACATAAACCGCAACAGCTCATTTCGATAATGTAGCACCCAGCACGCCAGCCCCACGCCCGCCCCCGTACCGATCACCCCTTGCACCAACCCCATCCAAAGAAAAATCCCCATAATCCCCCCGTTGCCAAACCCCAACGCCTTCATCAACCCAATCTCATGCGTCTTCTGCACCGTCAGTGTTATCAACGTATTCGTGATACTGAACGCCGCCACCAACGCCACAAATGCCAGCAAGAAAAACATCATATTCTTCTCCACCTGCAGCGCCGTAAAAATCTGCTGATGCAACTCCATCCACGTCTGCGGCACCACCCCCGCTCCCAACATCTCCCGCATGGCAGCCGCCGCACCCGCCGCCCGCATGGGATCCTCCAGCATCACCTGCACCGACCCCGCACCCCCCTCCTGCTCAAACAACGACCCCGCCACCGGCAGCGACGTAAAAACAAACCCCTCATCAAACTCAAACATCCCCACATGAAAAATCCCCGCCACCCGCAACTCCTCCGGCAAGCGAATCTCCTCGCTGTTCACCAATCCCTGCGGGGCCACCACCGTCACCACATCTCCCACCTGCACACCCATTCGCCGCGCCACCCCACTGCCCACAACCACCTCATTAAATCCCAGCGAAAAATGCCCCTCCACCATCCGCTCCGGCACCAGACTCACCCCCCGCTCCCGCACCGCATCCACCCCCCGCAAAATCGGCGTATGCACCCGCTCATCAAGCTGCATCAACACCAACCCATCCAGCAGCGGTGCCGCCCCCCGCACCCCCTCCACCGTCTCAATCNCCTCGCAAACCGACTCCCAATCCGTCACCGCCCCCCGCACCGGCAGCACACTCACATGCGCATTGAATCCCAGAATCCGCTCCCGCCACACCTCATCAAACCCCGTCATCACCGACAACACCACAATCAGCACCGCCACCCCCAGCGCCACCCCCACCATCGAAATCAGCGTTACCACCGAAACCAGCGACCGCTTCGGCCTCAAATATTTAATCGCCATACTCAACGAAAACGGCACCTTCATGCCCACCTCCAGCGNCGTACCGACGCATCAAACATGCTCTACCAAATAATCCTGCACCGTCTGNAAATCATTCGCCACCGACACACACCGCGTCGGCGCCCCCTCCAATGCATCCAACACCGCATGATGCACCGAATGCCCCACCGCCTGCTCCATCGTCTGCGTAAACTTGGCCGGATGCGCCGTCGCCAGACAGATCGTCGGCACCCGCGCCGGATGCTGCTCCGCCACATACACCCCCACCGCCGTATGCGGATCGAGCAGATACCCATGCTCCTGCTCATACCGCTCAATCACCGCCAGCGTATCCTTCGTCGCGCCCCGCCCCGCATAAAACAACGGATCCACAACCCCCTGCTCATTCAACGCCNCCTCCAGACGNCCCTCCGCCGCAAACCGCGCCATCGCATCCTTCACCCGCGCGCCATCCTCCCCCATCCGATAAAAGAGATACCGCTCAAAATTACTCGCCACCTGAATATCCATCGACGGACTAATCGTTGGCACCACCACCGACTTCCCATACACCCCCGACTCAAAAAACCGCGTCAGAATATCGTTCTCATTCGTCGCCAACAACAGCTCCGCCACCGGCAGNCCCATCTGCTGCGCCAAATACCCCGCCAAGATATCCCCAAAATTCCCCGTCGGCACCGAAAACCGCACCGCCTCCGCCCCCGTCTTCCGCTGCACCTCAAACGCCGCATAAAAATAGTACACCATCTGCGCCAACACCCGCGCCCAATTCACCGAATTCACCGCCCCCAGGGCATGCGCCTGCTTAAACGGCACATCCGCAAACGTCGTCTTCATAATCGACTGGCAATCATCAAACGTCCCATCCACCGCCAGATTAAACACATTATCATCCAGCACACTCGTCATCTGACGCTCCTGAATCGGGCTCGTCCGACCCGCCGGATGCATCACAAAAATATTGATGTTCTCTTTCCCCCGCACCCCCTGAATCGCCGCACTCCCCGTATCCCCACTCGTCGCCGCCAGAATATTCAACCGCCCCCCCCGCTGCTCCAGAATATACGAAAACAGATTTCCCAACAGCTGCAACGCCACATCCTTAAACGCCAGCGTNGGCCCATGAAACANCTCCAGCACAAACAAATCCCCCACCGGCACACTCGGCGCCACCTCCGCATGCCGAAACGTCGCATAGCTCCGCTCCACCAGCTCCCGCAACTCCTCCTCCGGAATATCCGTTGCAAACAACCGAATCACCTCAAACGCCAACTCGCTATACGACAACCCACGCCACGCCTCCAGCCGATCCCCCACATCCGGCAACGACTCCGGCAANAGCAACCCCCCATCCGTCGCCAACCCCGTCATCACCGCATCCTGGAAGCCAACCGGCGCCATCTCACCTCGTGTACTGATATATCGCATAACAACCCTCGCAAAAGTGTTCCGATAGAGTGAGCGAAAGCCCACCCCGCATAAAGAATAAAATTGCCTCCAACGCCTTGGAAAGTTACCTTCCANCTTACTAACGAGGGTAACAAACCGTGAAAAAGCAAATCCAATCCACCATCGACGCCCTGCTCCCACTCTACGCCCAAAACGGCGAAGACCTCCCCGATCAAGCCCTCTGGCACCACCCCGACATCGAACAAATCCACGCCATCCAGCAAAACCTCATCAGCCTCCTCTTCCCCGGCCGCAGCAACNCCTCCGCCCAACCCCTCGCCGACTTCCTCCACCAACAGCTCACCCTCCTCCTCCCCCCCCTCCAAGCCGAAATCCAAAAAGCCCTTCCCTTCCGCTGGAAAGCCGCCGCCGACCTACACGAAAACCGCCCCCCCCTCGACGACCCGCAAGCCACCGCCACACAACTCACCGAAACCTTTCTTCAAACCCTTCCCTCCATTCGACAAACGCTCATCACCGACGTACAAGCCGCCTACAACGGCGACCCCGCCGCCCTCAGCTACGCCGAAGTCAAACTCGCCTATCCCGGCCTCCTCGCAATCGCCGCCCACCGCCTCGCCCACCAACTCTACCGCCTCGACCTCCCCCTCATCCCCCGCATCATGAGCGAACGCATCCACTCCCTCACCGGCATCGACATCCACCCCGGTGCCACCATCGGCACCGGCTTTTTCATCGACCACGGCACCGGCGTCGTCATCGGTGAAACCAGCCATATCGGCGATCACGTCAAACTCTACCAAGGCGTCACCCTCGGCGCCAAAAGCTTCCCCCTCGACGAACACGGCCGCCCCATCAAACACATCCAGCGCCACCCCACCGTCGAAGACCACGTCATCATCTACGCCAACAGCACCATCCTCGGCGGCGACACCACCCTCGGCCACAACACCGTCGTCGCCGGCAACGTCTTCCTCATGGAAAGCACCCCCCCCAACAGCTTTGTCACCCGCGCCGAAAGCGGCGTACAAATCCGCACCCGCTNCTCCACCAAAAAAGAGAACCACATCTAGCCTAATTTGCCCAAAAAAAGGGCTAGACTCCCCCGCAGCAATCCCCTAGATTCTTCACTCTTTTGCAAAGAAAACCCGCAAAACCAATACAACCAGCGGGTAGAAAGACGAAAACCGATGCCAAAAATGAAAACCAAACGATGTGCCGCCAAGCGCTTCAGCAAAACCGGAACCGGCAAGCTGAAACGCAACCACATGGGCGGAAGCCATATTCTATCAAATAAAAACCGGAAGCGGAAGCGCACCCTACGCAGCAGCGACATTGTCGATCAAGCTGATATGAAGCGCATCACCCCCTTCATCTAACGCGGAGAACAAATCATGCCAAGAGCAACCAATGGACCGGCCTCACGCCGCAGACGTAACAACCGCCTCAAACTCGCCAAAGGGTTCCGGGGTTCACGCAGCAAACTTTTCCGGCAGGCGACCGAAGCCGTCGACCGCGCACAAGCGATGGCCTACGTACACCGCAAAGTGAAGAAACGCAGCTTCCGTCAGCTTTGGATCGTACGCATCAACGCTGCTTGCCGCCTCAACGGCATCTCATACAGCCGCTTTATCGACGGCTGCAACAAAGCCGGCATCAACCTCAACCGCAAAGTCCTCTCCGAGATCGCCATTCACGATCCCGAAGGCTTCAGCAAAGTAGTCGAAAGTGCCAAAGCAAAGATCGCCTAAACACNAATCATAACAGGCTTTCAAAAGCGTCCAACCGGACGCTTTTTTTGTATCCACNTCCCGTCCGATACAGTACGTTCTCAGCATGAAAGCAATCCTCAAAAAACTAATCGAAGAGCAAACCCTCACCGCCACTGAAGCCACCGAAGCNATGACCCTCATCATGAACGGAGAAGCCACCCAAGCCCAGCTCGGCGCCTTCATCACCGCCCTACGCCTCACCGGCGAAACCCCCGAAATCATTGCCGCCTGCGCCGACGTCATGCGCGCCCACGCCACCCCCATTCCCTGCTCCGACCCCAACGCCATCGACATTGTCGGCACCGGAGGCGACGGCGCCCACACCTTCAACATCTCCACCACCGCCGCCTTTGTCATCGCCGGTGCCGGCGTCACCGTCGCCAAACACGGCTCCTACGGCGTCTCCAGCCGCTGCGGCAGCGCCAACGTCCTAGACGAGCTCGGCATCAACCTCGCCTACTCCCCCGAACAAATGGCCACCTGCCTCGAACAGATCGGCATCGCCTTCCTCTTCGCACCCGCCCTACNCCCCGCCATGAAACACGTCGTCGGGCCCCGCAAAGAGCTAGGTGTCTGGTCCCTCTTCAACATTCTCGGGCCGCTCTGCAACCCCGCCGCCGTCCAGCGCGGACTCACCGGCGTCTTCAAACCCGAACTGCTTCCCATCGTCGCCGAAGCCTGCCAGCAACTCAACGTCCAGCATCAGCTCATCGTCCACGGCGAAGACGGCCTCGACGAAATCACCACCACCACCGCCACACAGCTCATCGAAGTGAAAGAGGGCCACACCCGCGCATTTCAGTTTCATCCCAACGAATGGGACCTTCCCACCGCCACTCCCGCCGACCTAACCGGCGGCGAACCCGCCCAAAATGCGGCCATCACCCGCGCCATTCTCACCGGCGAACTGACCGGCCCCAAACGCGACATCGTATTGGTGAATGCCGCCTTCACCCTCTACACCGCCGGCAAAGCCAACACCCCTCAAGAGGGCTTATCACTGGCAGAAGAATCCATCGCCTCCGGAAACGCCACCGCCAAGCTCGACGCACTGGCAGCAGCCTCTACCCGCTGATTCCCATGCGCAACCGCTCTTACGTGCGCCCAAAAAAGTGGCCGTAGATATGCTCTTTAATCGGCTCCAGCCCCTCTTCCAGCTCGGCTGAAATCGCATAAACCGGCTCCCCGATCTCCCGCTCAAACTGCGCCAACTTCTCGTCCGCCTCCGGCGAATCCATCTTATTCGCCACGATCGTATACGGCGTTGCCGAAAGCTCCTCACGGTGCAGCATCAACTCCTCCTGTAGATGCCGAAAATCATCCCACGGTTCCCGCCCGTCACTCCCCGCCATATCAATCACATACAACAGAAACTTAGCCCGCTCAATATGCCGCAGGAAATGGTGACCCAAGCCCACGCCCTCGTGCGCCCCATCGATCAGCCCCGGAATATCCGCCACCTTGATACGGCTAAAATTTGCAAACTCCATCGTACCCACAATAGGATTAATCGTCGTAAACGGATAGGGTGCCACCTTCGGATGCGCCTGCGTCAGCTTCGTCAGCAACGTCGACTTCCCCGCATTAGGATAGCCCACCAGCCCCACATCCGAAATCAACTTCAACTCCAGCCAGAACACCTTCTCCTCGCCCGCGGTTCCCTCCGTAAACTGGCGGGGCGCCCGATTGGTCGAACTCTTGAAGCGCGCATTCCCAATGCCACCCTTNCCCCCTTTAGCAACCACCAGCTCATCGCCCTCGTTCACCAACTCCCCGATCCACTCGCCCGTCTCCACATCGCTCACCACCGTGCCCGGTGCCACCTTCACGACACAATCATCGCTATTGCGCCCATGACAGTTTGATCCCATCCCATGCTGCGCATGCTTCGCCTTGCGGTGCGGCTCATAATAAATCGGCAGCAGCGAATCCTCATTCGCATCACACCGCAAAATCACCGACCCACCATGNCCGCCATCCCCACCGTCCGGGCCGCCCTTTGGAATAAACTTCTCGCGCCGGAAAGAGACACACCCGCTCCCACCGTTCCCCGCACGGGCATACAGCTTCACGCGATCTCTGAACATTGTCGGTTTCATCGATTAACCATAGCCTCCGCCAAACCACTCAAGCAAAAGAAAAGGCGCCTGCTTTCACAGACGCCTGAAAAGAAAAACGCTATCCGCTTACGCCGAAACCTCTTCGCGAATATGAATNTTACGCTGGCGCTTATCAAACTCCACTACGCCATCCTTCAGCGCAAACAACGTGTAGTCCTTGCCGCATCCCACATTCACACCCGGATGAAAACGGGTTCCCAGCTGACGAACCAAAATGCTTCCCGCGCTCACCCGCTCGCCACCAAAACGCTTTACGCCCCGACGCTGCGCGTTACTATCGCGACCATTACTTGATGAACCCTGTCCCTTTTTATGTGCCATGACAATCCTCCTCGTCGTTACGACGAAATCGCATCCACCTGAATCTTCGTCAACTCCTGACGATGACCAATCTTCCGGCGATATCCTTTACGACGCTTCTTCTTAAATGAAAAAATCTTCTTACCCCGCAGATGCTCCACTACGGACACCTTCACGGAAGCCCCCTCCACCACCGGTGTNCCCACCGTCAGCGAAGCGCCATCCGAAACCGCCAACGCGTTAAACTCCAACGACGCACCCGCTTCACCCTCGAGCAACTCAACATCCAGTTGATCGCCCTGCTGAACGCGGTACTGCTTGCCGCCCGTTTCAATTACTGCATATGCTTCCATCTTCAAAACCTCAGTAGAAATACACGGAAAACCTTCCTCCGTACACAAGAGTGGNAAAAACTACGGAAAACACCCCAGACCGTCAACCCCAAACCTAGATAATTCCAGCCCCCCCACNGAAAAACCCGTAACCCGCATTGACACGCCCCCCGCATCTCACTATAAATCTTGCCTCTTGCGGGGGATTAGCTCAGCTGGGAGAGCGTTTGACTGGCAGTCAAAAGGTCGTCGGTTCGATCCCGATATCCTCCACCACTTTTTTCATAGGCCTCACCAATGCTCGAAGAGGTAAGGTGCTGGATCAACATCAGCCCCNAACTCCACCTTCACCACATCCGTTCCACAATCTGTTTTCATCGCTTCTGGAATCGACACAACAAACGTTTGCTCTTCGAGAGTATAGGGAATCGCCTCTCCGGTCCGCAATAAGGTAACCCGTACCGGTCTCCCAGGACAGTCCCTTAACACAATGGGATTAGCTTCCGTGGCATGCTTCGCACGAGCATGGAAATACCAAATACGATCGTTGACGGTGATCGGCACATTNCACAGTTCCGGCCACGGCCCNCCTCCATTGATGCCAAAGACCGACTCTTCATGGGCCTCCATCCAAATCTCCATTTCCCCAAATAAGCGCCATACCTCATCTTGCAGCGTCCCATCGGGACGCGGCCCAATATTAGCCAACATGTTCCCGCCCATACAGCGCACCTTTGCCAACTCCATCAGAAACGCATCGGTTGGATTAACCGTCTCGCCCCGCCCCAGATCATAATGCCACGAACCGCCCTGAATAATGGTACAAAGCTCCCACCACCAACCATTTTCAACGATGGGATCAATAAACTGCGGCTGCGCCATGTGGTATCCTTCCGGTGTCGCATGATCTCCGCTGCCTTGCCCTCGATTGCTACAAATGATCCCCGGCTTCCATTCACGGATTTTTTCAACCGTCGTTCCATGCCCGCCATCGCCCCACCAGATGTCAGGCTGATATTTCGTAATCAATTCCTCGACCTGTTTTTCGTTAAACTCCTGATACGCATCCCAGCGCGAGACGGGGCGCTTGGGCAACCGCTCAACCCGCTCCCCTTTGAAATTCATGATCACATCGCTCTGAAGAGAAAAATTCATGTGGTCACGGTCATAATACCAATCCATTCCTGAATAGTAGAACCCCACTTTAAGCCCATGNTTCCGGCATGCATCCACATAGGGTCCCACTAAATCTCTTCCGTTAAGCGACTGACGAACCCCCATCANAGCCCAATCCGAATCCCACAAAGCATATCCATCATGATGCTTCGTCGTGAGCACCGCATACTTGAACCCCGCCCCACTCGCGCCTTCCATCCAGCGATCGGGATCGTATTTCGTTGGATTAAAGGTTTCAGCGGCAGCCCAAATTTTTTCCTGAGGATGATAGGCTCCCTTATCCTCCCGCGCCTGCGTCCACCGACCTGACCAAGCCTCACCAGAAGGCTCGAACGCACTCACAATCCCCCAATGCATGAAAAGTCCAAGCCCAGCCTCAGGCCACCATTGTGCATCGGGATGCGTGGTACGCTCCCGAAGCACCTGTAATTTACGGTTCTTAGACTGATTCCACATCGGCCAAGTGTAATATTTTTTTCCATCCCGAATCTCAATTTCTGGAACGAAATGTTCTCCCGCATTCTCATCGAAATAGGCATTGGCACCCCCATCGACCGTTTGCTGATCTGAAGCCTTCCCTTCTGCTCCGAGCCANNGCAACAACAACGCTCCGTAGCTCATCCACACCAACCACTTTAATGCTCTCATATAACACTCCTATAGCCATACCAAAGAAAAAATCAAGCCCCTAAATCTTACGGCATCTTGTGTTTTTCAAGAGGAAAAAATAGAGATAAAGTGCAACTAAACAAATTTAAAAGATTCTAAATTTTAGGGCTCGCCTCAAAACATACCCAATTGAAACAGCATAATATCGATAAATCTGCATCCTTGAGGTGGAGAGCCTCACTTAAATAGTGTATTTATCCAGNTTGACCGAAGAAACGCAATAAGTTCAGNCCGATCACTTGCTGATATATTTCNGAACAACTCCTTAGAAACTTACGTTTCGCCACCATGCCAGAAAATCGTCTCCTCTAGCGTGCGGGCTCGTCCATCATACAGATCATCCTCACCCTCTTCATTTACGCCAGCGGTATGTCCAATATTTCAGAGATGAGCGGTAAGCCATTCCAACCTAGCCGCTCCATCACTGCCCATATTATCGGAAAGCCCTAGTCCCATATCATCAAAATAGCAGATCGGTATAGGGTCGGGTCGTCTGTCCGCGCAGTTCGGCAAGCGGATGGTAGTTATTGGTGTTAAACAATTTCTACAAGACGGGCTTATTCCTACGTCCCATTTTTTCAAATGGAATTGGCTCAAACCCCTTTACCTTTTTGAATACTAGCGCGTTACTTCTAAGCATAAAATTCCCACTCTTATAATCTACAAACCCGGGATCCTTTTTAGTTGTCCAATTATTGGACGAGCGCAGCTGTTGCGAATGATCAATAATACCGGGGTTTTTTATCCTTCTCATTAAGACACTAGGCTTCAGCGTTCGCGCACTCGCATCCAAATGTATGTCGTGGTTAGGATGAAACAGCACATTATTCCACAGATCACTGCGTGGTCGGAAAAATTCCTCTTTATCTTTCTTCCTTAACCATTGCTTGAAATCGGTATATTTCGCATAAGGCGTTTGTTCAACTTTTCCATTACCAAACTCTTCTATCGTCCGGTTCCAGAAAGAAAACCACCGATCTTCTTTTGGTCGGGCTCCCTGACCATATAGTTGAACACAGTCAACCGCCATGTTGTTGAATACCCGCCCATCTCCACCTCCATTGTTGTATATGGGTGGGCGACCCGTTTCGACTCCAACCTTCCAAAAAAGGTTATGTGAAATCTCAACTCCCCATGAAAAGTTATCGGGATAAGCGCCAATAGTTGGTATATTGTGGAAGTAGTTCCCACGAATTACGATACCCCTCGATTCTGCTCTTGGACCTGTATAAACATATAAAGCCCCCCCATCAAACTTATGATATTTTGGCAAGTCATATATCTCATTATACTCAACCAGAATGTCATTCTTACCTTTGATGCGAATAGCAAAATGTGGTCCGTCATGAATCTCACAATTTGCAATACGATGCCCTACACCATCAACCATTATACCCGGCAATTGTGATTTCTGATCCCATCCAAAATCGTGGATATGACAATTTACTACTTCGTTACGAGCCGGATCCAGCGTTTTTGCATCGCCACCCTGCATGGAAACACCAAACCCGCCAAGCCCCCGCAAATGACAGTTAATTATACGGATATCATTTCCCTCTAAAGCAACCCCACCAACTGCAAAATTCGCAATACCGCATTGATCAACCGTAATGTTGGAACTTTTATTAATTTTAAATGCTAAATTACGTCCTGTATCAAATTCCAAGCCCTTAAAACGGATATGACTTGCGTTTAAAATCGATACCATTGGATCGGTAAGAGACGAGAGTACAATGACTCCCTTTTTCTGCGGGGGATAAATATAGAGCAACCCTTTATCTCTATCCAAATAATACTCTCCAGGCCGATCCATCTCCTCCGCTATGTTTTCAAAATAAAAATGGGGCAATCTTACCGAAGCGCCCACACCCACTCCACCCAACTCTGGGTATGCCAATGTAATCTGCCGCTTCGCTAAATTAACCGAACTGATTCGATTGTATGTCCACTCCCATGTCGAACCTAACACCCCATCCAACCAAACGTCTTCCACCGCATGCCAATGCTTCATCCGATCAAAAGCTACCTCAAACGTTCCACCTCCTGTTTCATTTTTTCGCAATGCTCCCCCAGGATCAACAACCCGCCGATACGTAACTTCTCCCGGCAGACGCACTTTTTCTATGACTTCCTGAACCTTGAGCTCATATCCTCTTAACTCCCGCGGCTCAGGCAGATAATGCTGATATACCATATATGGATTTTCTTCATTGAGATTCGGCCAGCGCGAAAGAATCATTCTCTCCCCACTAATGAGCAACGATGCAGGCGGAATACGATCTTTGGGCTCATTACTCCACCCATGCCGACTAAGCCTCCCATATTCATGAATACCATGTTTTCGCAAGTTCAACACTCTGATCTTTTGAGCGGCTCTCTTGTCTACTAACCTAGATAAAAAAAGAGGATCCTCCACCCTCTCAAACCACGTGGGCTGAATAATTATACCCCCAAAAAATCGTGGTTTTTCACCTGCAGCAGCCTCAACTAGTAAGTCAGAATCCTGAGAGGTTAACACCAAACCCTGCTCCATAACATAATGTCCCTCACGCACAATCACACGGTAAGGAGCAGGCCTCCCCATTTTTTTTAAGCGTCGTATTTCATCGCGCGCATCTATCAATGTCTTAAAAGGACCCGTCGGTGATACTTCAACCACCGTTTCCGAAAAAACAGAGAGGCACAAACACATCCATGTAATGAATAAATATCTCATACCAAAGCAGACGATTGTAGATGCTTACCAATCTCAAAAATATCGATTAATTCTCTGGCAACCTTCCGGCTTCACGAATTTCTACTCAACCGCCCCAACAACGGTTCTAAATCTGCTTGGGTCAAAACTAGCGCTAGCCCCAAATCCGCAACTGCGCAGCTTGCATAGCATTTTGCGTACCCAACGTTAGCATCATCGACCAACACGCCTCGTTCCCGCAGCCATCCTAATGCCTGTATCGTAATCGAACCAGCCATCGAATACAACCGTGTATGATCCGGCGGCAACTACAACATCCGCTTGCCCACCAGCGGATGGTAGTTATTGGTGGCAAACACGGAGATATGACAACACTCCTGCCGCATCTAACTATAAATCTTGCCTCTTTTGGGGGATCAGCTCAGCTGGGAGAGCGTTTGACTGGCAGTCAAAAGGTCGTCGATTCGATCGCGATATCCTCCACCATTTTTCCTATATGCTTATTTTCTTATAATGAGATAACCTATCGTATTAAGCTGAAAGGAAAGCATTATGTCGTTCAACCCGAAAACCGTTATTCACTAATGCGCTGTTATCGCCTTCGGCGGCTTTGTCTTCGGACTAGATGCAGCTCTTATCTCCGGTACGGTTGATTATCTTCAGGAAGCATTTTCGTTGGATGCACTGCAACTAGGTACGCTGGTAGGCGCTCCCGCCCGCTCACTTATACACTATAGGTTGAAGCGGCCGTATCACCGCCCCGCCCGGTCCAATTGGTGTGGAAAAATTCACCCCGCGGTTTGTCTACCCGCTCATAGGTGTGTGCCCCGAAATAATCGCGTTGCGCTTGCAATAGATTCGCTGGCAATCGTGCCGCACGGTACCCATCAAAGTAGGCCAGTGCCGCGCTAATCGCTGGCATCGGAATCCCCAGTTCCACCGCTTTCATCACCACCCGCCGCCAAGACGCCTGCGCGTTCTCAACCGCATCCTTGAAGAAAGGATCCAACAACAGGTTAACCAACGTCGGGTCTTTATCGAACGCCTCTTTTATCTTGCCCAGAAAGACCGATCGAATAATACAACCACCCCGCCACATCAACGCAATGCCACCGTTGTTCAGCTCCCAGCCATACTCCTTCGCTGCCTCCCGCATCAACTGATATCCCTGTGCATACGAAACAATCTTAGAGGCATACAACGCCTGTTTTAAATCTTCAATCAATGCCGCCGTATCTCCATCAAACGAAATCGACGGACCGGAGAGAACTGCCGAGGCCGCTACACGCTCCTCTTTCAATGCAGAGAGACAGCGGGCAAAAACCGCCTCGCCGATCAAGGTAAGCGGCTGCCCCAACTCAAGGGCCGAAACCGCCGTCCATTTGCCGGTTCCCTTCTGTCCTGCCGTATCCAATATGGAATCGATCACCGCTTCGCCCGCTTCGGTTTTATACCCCAGAATATCGCGAGTGATCTCAATCAGATAACTATCCAATTCGCTCTGATTCCATGCCGAAAAAACATCGTGCATCTGCTCATTCGAGAGCCCAAGTCCCTCTTTCATCAACTGATAGGTTTCGCAGATCATCTGCATATCCCCATACTCAATCCCGTTATGCACCATCTTCACAAAATGACCCGCACCGCCTTCTCCCACCCAATCGCAGCACGGCTCACCACTTTCCGTCTGCGCCGAAATTTTCTGAAAAATGGGTTTCACCACTTCCCAAGCCGCCTGCGATCCCCCCGGCATAATAGACGGCCCTTTCAGGGCGCCCTCTTCACCGCCTGAAACGCCCGCACCGACATAGAGCAACCCTTGGCTTTCCGCCCGTTCAACCCGCCGAACCGTATCGGGGAAATGTGTATTGCCCCCATCGATCAAAATATCGCCCTCTTCCAAATGGGGGATCAACTGCTCCATCAACGCATCCACTGCCGCCCCAGCTTTCACCAGCATCATCACCTTGCGCGGACGCTCCAATGAGGCCACAAACTCCTCGATACTGCGTGTGCCTATCAAGTTTTTACCAGCACCACGCCCCCCGACAAACGCATCCACCTTCTCAACCGTGCGGTTATATACCGCCACCGTAAACCCTTTGCTCTCCATGTTAAGCACCAGGTTTTCTCCCATTACCGCCAATCCAATCAATCCAATATCCGCTTTCATATCGTTCCCTTTTTACCGCTTAACGCGGGCGTTTCCTTCCCAAATATTCCAAAGTTGTTCCTCATCTACCGGTTGTACATAGTCGGTAAGCATAGTTGCCGCAAGCGCACCGCTTGCCCAGCCAAATTGCGTACATTTATCAACGCTCCATCCTTTCAAAATACCATACAACAATCCTCCCACAAATCCATCTCCACCCCCGATCCGATCCAGCACCCCAATTTCACGCGGCTTAATGATTTCCCATGCCCCTGCATGCGAAACCAATGCCCCCCACAGATGTCGATTCGCCGATTGCACCTCCCGCAGTGTCGTCCCAAACCACGACGCATTCGGATACGCCACCTGCACCCGCTCAATCATCTCTTTAAACGCTTCAATCTTCTCCTCCAAACCAGTGCCCCCCTCCTCCGGCCCCTCCATCCCCAAGCAAAGCTGAAAGTCCTCTTCATTACCCATCAAAATATCCGCCCGCGAAGCAATCTCCGCAAACGTTGCCGACAACTCCTCTTCACGCCCCTTCCAAAAGCTCGCACGATAGTTCAGATCAAACGAAACTTTCGATCCATTTTCCTGCGCCACTCGCGCCACCTCCAAACAGAACGCAGAGGTCTTGGAAGAAAGCGCCGCGATCAACCCCGACAGATGTACCACCTCCACACCCTCCTCACAAAAAATTCGCTCCAGATCAAAATCCGTCGCCGTCAATTCGCGACCGACCTCCCCCGCACGATCATTCTGCACCCGCGGTCCGCGCGCCCCCCAGCCACTATCCGCCATATTAATCTGATGCCGCAATCCCCACGGATGCTCCTGCTCAAACTCAGGCCCCTCCATCTCCATGCCCCGGCTTCTCAAGCTATGCTTAATGAACTGAGCCACCGGACTCTCCTTCACAAACGCCGTCAACACCTTTACCGGCAAGCCCAAAGACGAAACCACACACGCCACATTAGTCTCCGCACTCGTCGCCTGCATCTCAAACCGCTCACTGCAATGGAACGGTTGCGAATCCAGCGGCGACAACCGCACTCCCATGCTCGATGGCACCACTGAATGCCCCTTCAAACGAAAAGGTCCAGGAGATGGGATCGTCAACCTCGTTGCCATGTGGGAACCGTTCATCCTTTCCGATTTTCTGCAAAGGCTGGGTCGTATCTCCCACGGTCCGGCCGTCATGAAATTTGCCTCTAGCCGCCGTAGTGTATCCATTGTTTTTGAAATATTGCGGAAGAGTGACCGCGTTCGGAAGTCCGGCCGGGGGATGACGTAGGGCTGGAAATACCAGCACCCCGTGCTCCTCAGGCATCAAGCCAGTCGTTAGCGAGGCCCGGTATGCTCCGCAGATCGGGAGAGCCACATGATGGTTCATGAACGTGGTCCCTTGGTTCGCAAGCGCGTCGATCCGCAACGTTCCGTTGTGGGTCTGCATGATCGGATCGCCGTAGCATCCTAGCGCAGGTCGCAGATCATCTACCGCAATAAAAAGAATATTTGGTCGTGGGGCTGCATGTGCTGAAACAACCCAACACAGCACCCAAAAAATACTAACGATGTGATCTCTATAAAACAGTCCTAATCGTTCCTTCACACGAACCCCTTTCCACTCCTACATCAGATTAGTAACATCTGTTACCATTGTTAAAGAAACAAGCATAATGATCCTTTTTCCCACCCTAAATGCTCACCATGTATCCGCAAGCTATCTGCTGTAGCTCTCAACTTTACATGAAATCAACCGGCTTTTTAGCTGCTTTACCCCCTTGGAACACCCATCTTGTGCTCCTGACTCTTGCGCGGGTTAGCCACCGTGTCGTTTGATTCTGTTCGATAGCTCGGATAACCGGGAATCGGTCGGTATTGTGGATCGCTGTCCACCGCCGGCAGATCGTCCACCACCGCTTCCAATCGCTTCTGCACACGCAGCACGTCGGGCTGGTTGAGTATGTTATGCTCCTCCTTAGGATCCTTCTCCAAATCCACCAGCTTCTCCGGTTTGCTGTCAGAGCCGACAAACAGCTTGTAGCGGGATTCACGGATCACGCGATCGCGGAAATAATACACATTCTCGATTCCTGCATCGGTTGCCACACCGGGATGACTACCCATAGCCAACATCCACTCTCTCGACGAGCGGTCGGACTGACCGAGAAATACGTTCTTCAAAGAAACCCCATCATACATGTAACCGGGTTCCATCTTCGCATCGGCAAAATCAGCAAACGTGGGAAGCATGTCGGAGAAATCAATCAAGGCGTCACTGATCTGCCCCGCAGGAACAAGACCTGGACAGTTGACGATGAACGGCGCGTTGATTCCGTTTTCGGTAGTCTTCATTTTACCCCCTCTTATCATACGGTCATTACAGAAGTTTGTGATTTGGCCGGTCGTACCGTTATCAGTGGTAAAGACAATCAGCGTTTGTTCTCGTATGCCCAGCTCATCGAGATGATCCACAGTTTTGCCGAGGAGGTAATCAACATACCGCACCATCGCCTTATGCTGACTCAGATTGCCTTCGGCATCCGGCTCCAGTGGCGTGGTGGTGAAGGGTGTGTGCGGCAACGTCATAGGATAATAGATAAAAAACGGATGACCTTTGTTTTCCGTCATGAAATCCAGCAGAAAGCGGTTGTAGATATCGGGACCGAATTCGCCCGTATATGTTTTGCTGCCCGCTTTCGTATGAATGTAGGGATCCCAGTAGCGCTCATCGCTGATACGGCTATGCTCCGGGTTCTCGTGATCCGTCTCACCGCCGGTCCACATACAAAATTCATCGAATCCGTGCTTCACCATAGCATCCGGGTGTTCGCGGAAATCATTAAGCTGCCACTTTCCCGCCACTGCCGTGCGGTAGCCAGCAGCCTGCATGATCCGCGCAACACTTGGATACGCGGCCCAGTCATAATAGCCAACTCCCCAGCGCGGCACATCCCAATGGTTAACCCAGCCATTACGAAACGGATATTGCCCCGTCATAAAACAGACGCGCGACGGCGTACACTGCGGCATCGAATACGCATTATTGAACTTCATGCCGCCCGCCGCCAAGGCATCGATATTCGGTGTTTCGATATTTTCACCGCCATAGCAACGGATCCACTCCTTACCGAGATCATCCAGTAGGATAAAAATAATATTGGGCTTCTCAGCGGCAAAAACTGATCCGGCCAGAACGGCTGCAACAAGAACGGATTGTACAATGGGTTTCAAATACATAGCATTCTCCTCAAAATTTAATGGCATAGGACGCGCCCTTTTCGGTCGCAAACCGGATGTTATCACTTCCACTCTTCTGCACCTTCAACCATTGCGTACCTCTTCCCGGATGTTGATCAGCTCTTTCATCAGTCCAAACTGGTTTTCAGCATATTCGCGTGTTCCAAAAAGATCGTGCAGTTTTTTATACAGCCCAAAAAGACGATCATAGACTACCTGATGTTCCGGGATCGGTTCATAGACCCTATCCATCACACCGGTCATCGCCTCCGAAGCCTCACCAAAGTTGGGATAGACACCCCCGACGACCGATCCCGCCATCGCCGCACCCAGCGCACAGCTCTGTTCATTTGCAGAGATTTCCATTGAACAACCCAAAACATCCGCGTAAGTCTGCATCGTCAGCGGGCTTTTGAGGGCAATTCCCCCACAATTAACCACCCGCTCAATCGGCACACCATACTCTCTGTAACGCTCGATAATCACCCGAGCACCAAAAGCCGTTGCCTCGACCAGCGCACGAAATATTTCCGCAGGACTCGTGTGCAGCGACAGCCCCAGAATCAACCCCGTTAGCTTAGGGTCGGTCAGCGTCGAACGGTTTCCATTCTCCCAGTCTAGTGCTAACAGACCCGATTCCCCCGGTTTCAACGCGAGTGCTTCCTCTCCCAGTTGGTCATGCAGTGCACCGTTGCCCGGCTCCACTTTATGCACAAACCAGTTAAAAATATCCCCCACTGCCGACTGACCCGCTTCAAGCCCGTAACAGCCGGGCAGCACCGACTCATGTGCAACACCGCAAATACCGGGAATATCCGGCAACTGAGCATCGAGCGAAGCGACCGCAATATCACAAGTGGATGTGCCGATAATTTTGACCATCGTCCCCGGCTTGACCCCCGAACCCACCGCACCGGCATGCGCATCAATCGTGCCGACCGCAACCGGAATCCCTTCCGGCAATCCCAATTTTTCCGCCCACGCCGCGGTCAGGGCACCCGCAGCTTTGCCAATGTGATGTGCTTCATCCGGCAGTGTCTCCCGAATGCGAACAAGGCACGGATCGACGGCACCGAGGAACGCGGCATCGGCAAACCCATTCCACTCCGGGCTATAGAGTCCTTTATGTCCGGCGGCGCAAAGACAGCGCACCTGATTACCCGTCAGCACAAACGGAATCCAGTCCGGCAGTTCTATCCAAGTGTACGCCGCATCATAAACCTCCGGGGCCGTACGCGCACACCGCAGCAGCTTCGACCAATACCACTCCGTGGAGTAGGTGCCACCGCATTTAGCGAGGTAGGCGGGACGCATCGCCCGCGCCTTTTCGGTAATCTCGTTCGCCTCACCGTCGGAGGTATGATCTTTCCACAACCACGCCATGGCAGCCGGATGATCGTTGAACGTCTCCATCAGTGCCAACGCATCGCCATTTTCATCCACTGGTATCGGCGTGCTAGCCGTCGCATCCACCCCCATTCCAACCACCTGTCCCACATCGATGTCTGCTGCCGCCAAGGCCCCCTTCACGGTTAACTCCAGCCCCTCCAAATAGTCCGCCGGATGCTGCCGTGCCACATTCGGATCTTTCGGGTCGCCCATCACGCCCATCTCTCCGTGCGCATATCCATATACATGTGAGCCCAGAATCGTTCCATCCGCACAGTCAACAACAATGGCTCGTGCCGAGTTGGTTCCGTAGTCCAATCCAATTGCGTATTCCGCCATAATCACTCTCCTTATTCGTAGTCAAACGATACCGCACAGTGACAAGAAAAGATAGGTTTCTCCCGCCTTCGATACAGGCTGCCATTCACCCAGCGGTGAAGCCGTATGCTCCGCTTCCATCACCACCACCGGGCCTCTACCCTGCCAGCCCTTTTCTGCTTGAACCATCACCGGTATAACCGCGCTCATGATTCCCAACAGTAATCCATACCGATTCATATTTATTATTCTCCTAAAGTAATGCTGCATTGTTAATCCGAGTGCGCCTTTGCAAGGTTGCTCCAAGGAACCTGATCAAGCCCATGCGGGTACGCGCGCCTCGAAAAAACATACCGCCCACTGTTCCTGATGGTCGCCGACGAAACCGACGGAGCATGGCCTCACCGTTGAAGTATGACGTGGAGGTCATCCTCACCCAGCAATCCCATGATGTATCAACATATTCCATCACTAGAAACCTATCGGCTCACCTTGAGAACATACCCCAGATTCGCGTTGTTTCCTCTGGGCAATTTGACGCGCAACCCTTTTTTATCCTGCTGGAAAGCAACCGTACCATATCCCAATAGTTCAACGTTCTTCACACGACCCACTCCGGTGTGAAAAGATGAAACGGTCACGCTACCGCTCGTCGGAACCAATGAAATGGCATACAGGGTCGATGCCTTCTGAGTAAACCAGAAATCTTGTGCGGTAAATTCAAACTTGAAGCCCTCTTTTTCGCGCGCATGAGTTCCGCCCATATTAACGGTGGTGGGCCCCTCTTTTGTAAGATCCCACTTTTCAGTGCCATAAACCGCTTCACCATTTACATCCAGCCAAGCCCCCACCGCTTCGAGGTTGTGGACGCTTTCCATAGGCACACCACCGAGGCCGGTCGGCCCGATGTTCAGCATATAGTTCCCGCCTTTGGATACGATTTCAATCAACCAAAAGAGAATCTCCTGCGGCGATTTCCAATCCTGATCATACCCATTGAATCCCCATGAATTATTGAAGGTCCCGACGGTCTCCCACGGCTTGATTATCTCATCGAGGTTTTCGGGAATCTTATTATCGCCCGGAATACTATAATCCCCGAAGCCGTTTCCGATCCGATGCGTAATAATGATCTGCGGTTGGATGTCGTACACAATCTTGTAAAACTGATAGCTCTGCTCGGCATCCATCCGCCACGGCATATCGTACCACAAGCATTTCATGTCCGGATAGTTCTCCATCAGTTCCTTCACCTGCGGATAGGCTTTCTCATCCAGATATTCCTGAAAGGTGTTGGGACTCGGATCCCAGATATTGGCACCGAAATGCAGATTTGGGTGTGGAATGCTCCACCCCTTCTCCTTATATTCCGCCGCCCGGCCATCGGAACCATCGGCCCAGTCAATATTATGAGAATAATAGATGCCAAAATCCAACCCCGCTTTCCGGCAGGCCTCATGTAACTCCCGGATGATATCCCGCTTAAACGGTGTCGCATCCATAACATCAAACGCACTTACCTTTGAATCATACAGCGCAAAGCCATCATGGTGCTTAGCTGTAATGACCAGATATTTCATGCCCGCAGCTTTCGCCAGCTTAACGATGGCGTCTGCATCGAAATGAATCGGGTTAAACGACGTTGCCAGCTCCGCATATTCCGCCCGCGGAATTTCGAAGGCATGCTGAATCCACTCGGCAATATGCGGCCGTCGCTCTTCATGAATTTTTACGCCGTCCCAAATGCCACCCGGAATCGAATAAAGACCCCAGTGAATAAACATACCAAACTTGGCATCCTGAAACCATTCTATGGTCTCCGCCTTAGAGGCATTCATCGCTATCCACTCCTCCGTATGCACCTCGGGAATCTTGTCCGCCGGTGCGGCAACAGCCGCCTGCTGTAAGCCAACCAAAAGTATCGCCATCATATTTCTCAGTTGCATTGTTTCATCCTTTCTCTCTTCCGAGGCTTACTTCAGTATACACCGAGCAATTCCGGTTTTATCAACCCTCAAATATCATTCCCTGTTTCCCAGAGATAAAGCCGATTTCTAGCTCTCGTTGCGCTTGCGCTGTTGCTCAGCGGCTCGTTCTAGGAAAGCCGACCACTCCCGCTTGTAGCGCTCCATCAAATGTGCGTCTTCGACCGCATCATGCTCCGGTATCGAATCTCTAACCGCCTGCAGACGCTTCCGCGCAGCGGCAGCTCCCTCCATCTCTGGGGTCGCTTTTTGATACTCCGAAGGATGGCGGCTCTCTCCGCAGAAATAGAGATCGTCATACCCATCTAGATACCACGCCTCATCCCGAACCAGTTTATCATAACCGAAGTGAACCAGAATATGATCACGCGTCTTCTCCTTCGCACCACTCAGAACCGGCCAGAAGCTTTTGCCATCGATTTTGTACGAGTCGGGTATGTCGATGCCCACGGCATCGTTCAAGGTAGAGTAAAACACCCTTATATTGACATGTCAAACCTATCACAACGCGCTATCAATGATTGAATTAACGCAAGAGCAACTCCCGATCCAACGAGAGAGAGGTGGGCGAACTGGATTCATACTGGAAACCCCTTTGTCCTCAACAAAAGCTCGGCCAAAGCAAGCCGCCCCTCGACCGAAGAAGGCGCAGAAAGAAGACGATTCAACTCACACAGCCAACAACACCCTTCAACCATTCTGCCCCAACGGATGGGCCCGTTCATACACCTCTTTTAACCGTTCAATCGAAATATGCGTGTAAATCTGTGTTGTCGATAGCGAGGCATGTCCCAACAACTCCTGAACCGCCCTCAGTTCCGCCCCCTCATTCAACATATGCGTCGCAAAACTATGCCGTAAGCTATGCGGAGTCAGTTCCGGATTCAACCCACACGCCACCACATACTTCTTCATCATCCGTTCCACCGACCGAACCGAAAGCGCACCCCCTTGCCGATTCAAAAAAAGCGGCAACCGCTCCAACACCTTCCACCCCTGTTCAACAGCCACACTTCCTCGTGCCTCCATCGCCACCCGCAACGCCTCCAAAGCATAACTCCCCAACGGACAGAGTCGCTCCTTCTTCCCCTTGCCCCGCACCCGCGCCGAACCACCCAACAGATCCAGCTGCGACTCCCGCAACTCCACCAGCTCATGCACCCGCATACCCGTGCTATACAACAACTCTAAAATAGCCCGATCACGCACCCCCGCATACTGCTTCCACGCCCGCCGAATCACCGAATCATTCTTCAGCACCCCCACCATCTTCTCCGGCGCTTCCAACAGCTGAACAGCCTCCTCCGCACTCAACACCTTCGGCAAGGCACGCCCCCGACGCGGCGCACTGAGTCCCTTAAACGGATTCTTCTCCACTCGCTTCTCCCGCACCATAAAATGAAAAAATGAGCGCAACGCCGATAACTTCCGCGCCGTGGTTGCCGGAGCCATATCCATTTTTTGAAACGCAATCAGAAACCTGCGCGCATCCAACCGCTCCACCATTTTCCATGCAAACGGTGCCGTTGCCCCCTCCCCCCACTGCTCCTCACAAAACTGCCGGATATCGATCCGATAATTATCAACGGTATGCGCCGAAGCATCTTTCTCCCCCTCCAAATAGCGCACAAATGCCGTAATATCCGGATCTTCCATCTATCCATCCGTCTCCGTCTTCTTCGCCTTGGGCTTGCGAGGAGAGGGCAGCCCCAACTCCTCCTGCCGCTCCAAATACCCCGGAATCTGATTTGCATAGCGCGCCGCCATCTTCTTCAACGCCGCAAGCTGACGCTCACTCAACGCCCCTTTTCCCTTAAACTGCGTCGCCAGCGAATCATAAAATGAACGATCATTATACTCCCGCTTGCCCCGCGTCGTCGGTTCCGCCCACTCCGTAATCTGCGCCATCAACTCCAGTACCGGTGCCGTCGTTGGATCCGCATCCGCCTTCGCCTGCTCGCCCAATTTTAACTCCGCCTTGATCGCCTCAAAATTCTCAATCTGATCCCCATACTTCCCCAACAACGAATCCAGAAACGCCACCTGCCGATCGCTCAACCGCTTGCCCATCTCCACCTGCTCACGCAACGACGCAACAAACTTCCCATCGTCATACACCCGCTTACCCACCTTCTTCGCCTCTTCAAACGTCACCCCCGCAAACAGATCCAACTTCCGCGGCGTATGCGCCCGAACCGACTCCGGTTCCTGCAACGAAAGCTCCTTCGCCAACTCCGCCGGCACCTGATGAAAATACCGACAGCACATCTTGAACAACATCTCTCCCTGCCGCTTCGACAACAACTCCCCCGCCTCCGTCGTCTCCTTCACATCCTCAAACGTCTTCCGGTCATCATACGTCCGCTTAGCCGTCTTCACCGGTTCCGCCCACTCCTTCACCTGCGCCAACGCCTCCAAGCACCGCGCCACCCATGCCGGGTCCGCCGTCTCTTTCGCATGATCAATCCACTCCAGCAACGACGGATAAAACTCCTCCATCATCTGCGTCCACTCAACCTGCCCCTCCTCCACCGCATCTAGCCGCGTCTCCATATCCGCCGTAAAATTCACCTCAAACAAGTCCGTCTTATTCCCGCTCTTCAGCTTCTCCTCCGTCCGCTTCACCAAGCCCACCAACTCACGACCCAACGTCGTCGGCACCAGCGAACGCTTCTCCTTCTCCACATACTCCCGCTCATCCAACTTCGACATGATCGCCGCATACGTACTCGGGCGCCCCACTCCATTCTCCTCCAGCGCCTTAATCAACGACGCCTCCGAATAGCGCGCCACCGGCTTCGTCTCCTTCTGCTCCGTCAGCCAATCCATCACCTCCAGCGGCTCCTGTTTCTCCAGCGGCGGCAACTGGCCCTCCTCCTCCGCCTCCTCCCCTTGCTTCGGTCGATCCGCCGCCGCCTCCATTCCGCTCACCTTCATATACCCCGGAAACAGAATATCCGAAGAAGTCGCCCGAAACAGATAGACATTTTCACGCCCCGCCGTCGCCTCCACCGTCCGCCGCGAAATCCGCGCCGGCATCATCTGGCTCGCCACGAACCGATCCCAAATCAACTTATAAAGCTTCTGCTCAGCCGGCTCCAATTTCACGCCCTCCGCCCCCGGACGCACCGATACATCCGTCGGCCGAATCGCCTCATGCGCCTCCTGCGCCGCCGCCCCCTTCCGGCTATACCGATTCGCCTTCTCCGGCAGATACTCCTTCCCAAACGTCGCCTCCACAAACGCACGACACTCCCCCAGCGCACTCTGCGCGATATTAAACGAATCCGTCCGCATATACGTAATCAACCCGCTCTCATACAACTTCTGCGCCAGCCCCATCGTTCGCGCCGGCGCAAAACTCAACGCCCCCGAAGCCGACTGCTGCAACGTACTAGTAATAAACGGAGGCCGCGGTCGCCGCGTCACCTCCTTCGTCACAATATCCGAAACCTGCAACACCTCCGCCGCCAGCTCCGCCTGAATCGCCGCCAACTGCTCCGCACTCCGTACCGCACCCGGCAAAAGTTTCCGATCTTTCGTACCCACAGGCTCATTATTAATCCGCGCCAGCTTCAGCAAAAACGGATCCAACGGCGCCACCTGCTTACGCACCTGCGCACCCACCGTAAAAAACATCTCCGGCGAAAAGCCCTCAATCTCCAGCTCCCGCTCCACCACCAATCGCAACGCCACCGTCTGCACCCGACCCACACTGCTCGCCCCCCGAATCTGACGCCGCACCACCGGCGACCCCTGGAACCCCACCAACCGATCCAGCACCCGCCGCGCCTGCTGCGCATTCACCCGATCCATATCAATCTTCTGCGGCTGCTCAAACGCCGACAAAATCGCCGACTTCGTAATCTCATTATACGTCACCCGAAAAAACTGATCTTCCGGCACCGTCTTCTTCAACGCCTCAAACAAATGCCACGCAATCGCCTCCCCCTCCCGGTCCGGGTCCGGCGCCAGATAAACCTTCTCGCACCCCTTCGCCGCCTCCTTCAGCTCCTTCAAAATCTTTTTGCCCCGCGTCGTCTCCGTATACTCCGGCTCAAACCCCTGCTCTGGATTCACCCCCAACTTCTTCGGCGGCAAGTCCCGCACATGCCCCACCGAAGCCTTCACCACAAACGATGAACCCAAAAACGAATTAATCTTCTTCGCCTTCGCCGGCGACTCCACAATAACCAAACTCTTACTCATCTCTCTACTCCACTTCCTTCAAATTCCGAATTTCACTTCTCAACTCCACCACCCCACCCGGCAACGAACGAAGCACACGCTTCATTTCCAAACTCAACAAAATTCCACTCAACAGCGCACTCGATAACGAACACGCTCGCGCCACCTCATCCACCTGCAACGGTGCCTGCCACAACGCTTCCACCACCCGCCGCTCCTCCGGACTCAACACCACCTCCACCCGCGCCGGCAACGTCCCCTCTGCCGCCACCAACGCCGGCATCTCAAATTCAAACTCCGCCAGCACATCCTCCGCCGACTCCACCAACCGCGCCCCATTCTTCAGCAAATAATGGGGACCCCGTGCCCCCGGCAAATCCACCCGCCCCGGCACCGCAAACACCGACCGCCCCTGCTCCATCGCCGCATCCGCCGTATGCATCGATCCCCCCTTCCGGTCCGACTCCACCACCACCGTTCCCAAACTCAACCCACTCACAATCCGATTCCGATACGGAAACGTCTGTCGATCCGCCTCCCGGCCCAACGGATACTCGCTCACCACCGCACCCTGCCGCACAATCTCCTCCGCCAGCCCCTCACTCTCCGCTGGATACAACCGATCAATCGCACACCCCAACACCGCCACCGTACGACCGCCCCCCTTCAACGCTCCCCGATGCGCCGCCGTATCAATCCCCCGCGCCAACCCACTCACTACCGTCCAGCCACACTGCCCCAACTGATAGCCCAATCGATCCGCCGTCGCCAACCCATACGCCGACGCCGACCGCGAACCCACCACCGCCACCGACCGCGCATCCGACGCCTCCAGCGAACCCCGCACATACAACACCAACGGCGGATCATGCAAGGTAGACAGCTGATTTGGATACTCCGCATCCAACGGCGTCACCACCATCGCCCCCATCGCCCAAGCCCGCTGCTCCTCCGCCTCCGGGTCCACCGTATCCCGATCTCGCAACAAACGCCCCACCGTCTTCTCCCCCATACCCCGAACCGCCAACAACTCCTCCTCCGTCGCCGACCAAACCGCCGCCGGTGAACCCAACGCCGATATCAAACGCCGCACCCCAACCGGCCCCACACCCGGCATCATATTCAACGCAATATAGGCCCATCGTTCCAGCATCAACTCATCGCATTCCAGCCCGCTTCCAGCTGATCTTCCGCCACCACATGACCTACCGAAACCGATCCAATCTTCTCCGCCAATACAAACCGCGGAACGCCCCCCACCGTCTTCTTATCCACGCCCATCGCCACCCGCAAACGTTTCCAATCCTGCTCCACCGCCCGCACCGGCAAGCCCAGCTCCCCAACCAACCTCTCAATTCGCTCCGCATCCGATGCCGACAGCCCGCAACACACCTGCGAAAGCCCCGCCGCATATACCATACCCACCGCAATCGCCTCCCCGTGAATATACTGCGCCCCATACCCCGCACAATTCTCAATCGCATGCCCCAACGTATGCCCAAAATTTAAAATAGCGCGCAGCCCCCCCTCCCGCTCATCAGCCGCCACCACCTCCGCCTTAATCTCGCAACAGCGCCCCACCACTTCTGCCAACCGCTGCGCATCCCCCCCAGGATGCAGCCATGCTCGCTCCTGCTCAATTCGCTCAAAGAACGCCGCATCCCGAATCACACCATACTTCACCACTTCCGCCATCCCCGCCCGAAACTCCCGTTCAGGCAACGACCGCAGCGTCGCCACATCCGCCAACACCAACGCCGGCTGATGAAACGCCCCCACCAAATTTTTCCCCTCGACCAAATTAATGCCCGTCTTCCCCCCCACCGAACTATCCACCATCGCCAGCAACGAAGTCGGCACCTGAACAAACGGAACACCCCGCAAAAAAGAGGCCGCCGCATAGCCCGCCAAATCCCCGATCACGCCACCGCCCAACGCCACCATAAATCCATGTCGATCCAATCCCGTCGCCAGCGCCGCACTATACAACTCAACCAATTGGGCGCTCGATTTCGACGGCTCACCCGCCGGCACCGTCGCCAGCGTAGCCCGTATCCCCGCCGCCTCCAAAGACGCCATCACCTGCGCGCCAAACAAAGCCCCCGTATGCTCATCTGCCACCACCAAACAGTCGCCCGAAAGCCCCGCCTTCGTCGACAACACTCCCACCTGATCCAACACATTCTCTCCAATATAAATCGGATACGAGCGCGATCCCAATTCCCCTTGAACGTCGTATAAC
>NZGU01000028.1 GCA_002691095.1 Kiritimatiellaceae bacterium
GTACACGCTCACGAATATGATCTCCGGCGTCATACCCGGCAGTATCGGTTCCACTTCGGTGATCGCTATTCTATTGGGACTTGGCTATCTCATGATTACGGGCGTTGCGTCCTCACGAATTATTTTCAGCGGGATTGCGGGTGCCGCTGCCATGGGAGCGCTGTTCAATGTGCTTCCGCTCAACGACTCGTTTGCGCAACTCCCCTTCTATTATCATATCGTAATGGGAGGTTTCCTCTTCGGTATCGTCTTTATGGCAACCGATCCGGTTTCTGCTGCGGCCAGCAACCGAGGAAAAATCATCTACGGCTTCTTGATCGGCGTACTAACCGTCATTATTCGGGTAGCAAACCCGGCTTATCCAGAAGGGATCATGCTGGCCATTCTGTTCATGAATGTAATGGCTCCGATGATCGATCACTATGTTGTTCAAGGTCACATAAAACAGCGGACCAAACTAGCGAGGGCATTAAACCATGCGTGAAGAGAGTAAAACCATCGTATTTGCACTGGGTGTTTGCGTCATCTGCAGTGTACTTCTTTCCGGCTTAGCGGCTGGTTTGAAGAGCATTCAAACAGCCAATCAGGCGTTTGATGTGAAACGAAATATCGTGAAGGCATTTGGCGTTGATATCAGTGCCATGACGCGGAACGATATTGAAGAGACCTACACCACTCACATTTCAGAAGAACAGGTTGCAACGCCCTCCGGAGACATGCCGATTTATATGTGGCGAGAGAGTGCTGAGGCCGGCCCTTCCAAATATGCCTTCCCGATCGCGGGCAAAGGCTTGTGGAGCATGATGTATGGCTATCTATCCATCGAATCTGACTTGGAAACCGTCGCAGGCATCAGCTTCTACAAACATGGTGAAACACCCGGACTAGGAGCTGAAATTGAAAAACCTTGGTTTCAATCTCAGTTTGCCGGCAAGAAGCTCTACGCCAACGGATCACCGACTGATTTCCGTGTCTTGAAGCCCGGCTCCGAACTCGATCAAACTTCCGTGGATGGCATTTCAGGATCAACCATGACCTCTAAAGGAGTTCAGGCCTTGATTCAACGCGATGCGGCCACCTATTCAGAATACTTTAACAAAATCAGAGGGGGATAAGAATGGCATCCGCTAAGAAACTCGTTACCGATCCATTTTCGGACAACAACCCAATCACCGTTCAGGCACTAGGTGTCTGTTCAGCGCTGGCGGTAACCGTCAGTCTTCAACCCGCCATCGTAATGACGTTGGCACTCACGTTTGTGGTTACGGCTTCAAACCTGATCATCTCCCTACTGCGAAAAGTGATTCCGGGCGGCATTCGTATGATTGTCGAAATGGCCGTCATTGCCTCGTTGGTAATCGTCACCGACCAATTACTGAAAGCGTATCTGTTTGATGTCAGCAAGCAGTTGAGCGTATTTGTAGGGTTGATCATTACCAACTGTATTGTGATGGGACGTGCGGAAGCCTTCGCACTTCAAAATACACCAAAAGCATCCTTGCTTGACGGTTTGGGCAACGGTGTTGGATACGGCATCATTCTGATTTCTGTCGCGGCTGTGCGCGAATTCTTCGGATTCGGCTCACTCTACGGATTCAAAATTCTTCCCGAAAACTATATGGGCAATGGCCTCGCGCTACTCGCGCCCGGTGCTTTCATTGTTCTCGGTTTGCTGATCTGGATTCAACGCAGTTTTAACAAGTTTGTTGAGGAGTAAGCGGTATGGAATATTTAAACCTAGCCATCAAAGCCATTTTCATTGAAAACATTCTACTCGCCTACTTCTTGGGCATGTGTTCGTTTCTAGCTTGTTCGAAAAAAGTAGACACAGCTACCGGACTCGGACTGGCGGTAATCTTTGTATTGACCATCACCGTTCCCACCAACTGGGCGATTAACAACTTCCTGCTCAAACCCGGTGCGTTGGCTTGGATCAGCCCAAGTTTTGCCAGTGTGGATCTGAGCTTCTTAAGTCTCATCTGCTTCATCGCGACCATCGCCTCGATGGTACAGCTCGTTGAAATGGTACTGGATAAGTTCTTTCCGCCGCTATACCACGCCCTAGGTATTTTCCTCCCTTTGATTACTGTAAACTGCTCTATTTTGGGTGGCTCACTCTTCATGGTGGAACGAAACTACACCGTGGTGGAATCAACCGTTTATGGATTCAGCTCCGGCATCGGCTGGTTGCTGGCGATTGTGAGCATGGCAGCTATTCGTAAAAAACTGCGCTACTCTCACCTGCCGGATGGACTCAAAGGATTGGGTATCACGATGGTGATGACCGGGCTAATGGCGATGGCCTTCATGTGCTTCTCAGGAATCGACCTATAATTGTAATGGAAAACCGATAACTAACGAACGTCAATAGAAACTAAACAACGGGAAAAATTATGGAAAGTACGAGCTATATCATCACAAGTGTTGTCGTCTTCACAGTCGTCATCATGGCATTGGTTATGATCCTAATGGCCGCCGCCAAAAAATTGGTTCCGCAAGGATTCGCTAAACTCTCCATCAATGAGGGATCCCGTGAGTTAGACGTGAAACCCGGGACTTCACTGTTGTCTGCCTTGACCAACGAGAAGATCTTTCTTCCCTCTGCCTGCGGTGGAGGTGGCACCTGTGCCATGTGTAAATGTAAGGTCCTCGAAGGTGGCGGTGATCTACTCCCCACCGAAGCAGGTCAGGTGACCAAAGCAGAGGCCAAAGAAGGCGTTCGTCTCGCCTGCCAGCTGAAGGTCAAAGATGACATGGTGCTCGACATTGAGCCCGAGATTCTCGACATCAAGAAATACGAATGTACCGTTCGCTCCAATGATAATGTAGCAACGTTCATTAAGGAGTTAGTGGTCGAACTGCCCAAAGGACAAAAGCTCGACTTTCGGGCCGGCGGATACATTCAGATCGATGTGCCTGCATATAAGGATCTGCAATATAAAGATTTTGAAATTGGCGAAGAATATCGGAGTGACTGGGAACAATTCAACATGTTCGAACTGGTTGCGAACAACGATGAAGACTGCTTCCGCGCCTACTCAATGGCCAGCTTCCCGCTGGAAGACGATATCATCATGCTCAACATTCGTATTGCATCACCCCCGCCGGGCACAGACTATCCGCCCGGGATCTGCTCCAGCTATGTATTTGACCTGAAACCCGGTGATAAAATCACGATTTCCGGTCCATACGGAGAGTTCTTTGCACAGGAAACCGATCGTGAAATGTGCTTCATTGGTGGTGGTGCTGGCATGGCGCCCATGCGCTCTCACATCTTTGACCAGCTCAAACGCATCGGCTCAGATCGGAGAATTACCTTTTGGTATGGCGGTCGTTCGAAGCGTGAGCTGTTCTACATGGATGAGTTCAAACAACTGGAAAAAGAGTTTCCCAACTTTACACTGCATGTTGCCTTGAGCGATCCATTACCCGAAGATAACTGGGAAGGCGCAACCGGTTTTATTCACCAGGTCTGCCTCGAGCATTATCTCGACAAGCACGAAGACCCAACCGAAGTGGAATACTACCTCTGTGGACCCCCGATCATGTTGCAGTGCGTGAACGAGATGGTCGATGAACTAGGCGTTGAACCCGAGATGGTTCGGGCTGACGACTTCGGCATCTAACTCCACTGAAAAGCTGGATAAAAAACCCGTCTCCAAGGCGGGTTTTTTTGTGCCCTCTCAGCCTGTTACTGCCATTCAAATGGCACCTAGCCACGCCCCTCATCACAAAGCGGCTTAACCGTTAACGAGCCCTCGGCCAAGATAACGACTATCAAGAGTCATAACGATTACGCGAGACGGTCATCGGCAATATGCCAGTCCAAGTCCTGAATGACACTGAGCTCCACAATGTTGTCTGCTTTATCCAGCAACTCATTGCACTCTTTACTCAAATTGAGCAGATGCAACTTTTTATCATATTGAGCATAGCGTCGCGTAATATTCTCGATAGCTTCGATACCTGAATGGTCATATACCCGCGCCTGTTCGAAATCGATTACGATATGTTCAGGATCATTCACTAGATCAAATAACTCCTTAAACGACTGCGCAGAACCAAAAAACAAAGCACTTTCCAAGTGATAAATCTTTGCCCCAGCATTGCTCATCGAAATAGTCGCTTGCATCTTCTTTCCATGTTCCCAAGCAAATCCCAGAGCGGAAACGATAATACCTACCAGCACGGCGACGGCTAAATCATGAATAACAGTAACCGTTGAAACCAAAACAATCACAAACGCATCCATCTTCGGGATATTCTTCAGAATCCGGATACTCGACCATTCGAACGTGCCAATCACAACCATAAACATCACACCCGTCAGCGCCGCCAACGGAATCATCTCAACCAAGGGAGCCAAAAAGAGAAGAAACATGAGCAGAAACAGCGCCGCCGCAATGCCGGACAGGCGCCCCCGTCCCCCGCCCCGAATATTAATCATACTCTGCCCAATCATAGCACAGCCGCCCATACCGCCAAAAAAGCCGTTCACAATATTCGCCAGCCCTTGCCCCACACACTCTTTGTTTCCACGTCCTCGCGTCTCCGTAAGTTCATCCACCAGCGTCAGCGTCATCAGCGACTCGATAAGTCCAACCGCTGCCGCCAACAATGCATACGGTAAGATCGTCTGCAAAACCCCCAGATCAAGCAGCACCTTAGGCATTGAAAAGGTCGGCAACGATGCAGCAATAGTCGTTTTACCCGGATCCATACTCTGAACAAAATCCAGTACCGTACGCGCATCGTGTACGCCAGCGCTCTTTAACCCGATGGCCAGCACCGTCACCGTGACAATCGCCACCAACGTCGCGGGCACCGCTTTGGTTAAACGAGGCAACAANAAGCTAATCAGCATCGTCAGGACCGTCATCCCCAGCATAAATGCAAATGCTACCGGGGGCAGTAGATGGGCAGATTCACCATGNCCCACACAGAACATTTCAAATTGTGACATAAAGATAACAATAGCCAGCCCGTTCACAAATCCCAGCATGACCGGATGCGGNACAAGCCGTATAAATTTACCGAGCCGAAATAGGCCGAATAACACTTGGATAACCCCCATCATAATCACCGCCGTAAACAAGTAACTCTCAGCATCAACAGCCAGCGTCCCCTGTTCATGCAAGCCAATCATAAGCGGTGCATAAATCACCGCAACCGCACCNGTTGCCCCCGAGATCATCCCCGGACGNCCCCCAAAAATCGCCGTTATTAAACCCATCATAAACGCNGCATAAAGACCAATGACAGGATCCACACGCGCCACAAAAGAGAACGCAACCGCTTCTGGAACCAACGCTAACGCCACGGTCAGGCCAGAGAGCAGATCATTTTTAACATTTCGGGGTCGTTCGATATTCAGGGGAAAAAATCGGTTTTGTGGCTGCATCATCACTCTTTCGTTGGTAATTCACTAACTAAAGCCGCGCATAATCCCAGAATGACGCAAAATCGCGAGCCTTCTTCACCATTAATTATGATTCACTGCTGATCNTTCCCTTTTCGGAGCAGAAACTTCTGGGATGCGTTGACAGCCTCCGATGGTTGAGGCAATCTTTAAACCTATTATCAGGAAGGTTTGGAGATATCTTATGGCGGCCAAAAAAAGTGTTTCANAAGAGCCCGATGTGGCGTTGAGTACAGTTGTTGCGCAGATTCAAANACAGTATGGCGAGGGTGCCATTGTTAAGTTGGGCGAATCCGCATCCAACAAACAGATTGAATCTATTTCAACCGGTGCCCTCACGGTCGATCTGGCGTTGGGGATCGGCGGGGTTCCCCGTGGACGAATTATCGAAATCTATGGCCCTGAGTCGTCNGGTAAAACAACGCTGGTCTCGCATATCATTGCGAATGCTCAAAAAGGAGGGGGAGCCTGCGCCTTTATTGATACGGAGCATGCGCTNGATCCGCTGTATGCGAAAAAGATCGGCGTCGATATCGATAATCTACTGGTATCGCAGCCTGATTCGGGTGAAGAGGCCTTGAACATTTGTGAAGCCCTCGTAAAGAGTAATACGCTGGACGTGGTGGTGGTGGACTCCGTAGCGGCTCTTGCGCCGCAAGCNGAGCTAGACGGTGAGATGGGTCAATCGCATGTGGGACTGCAAGCGCGGCTGATGTCGCAAGCACTTCGNAAACTGGTTGCCGCCATCAACCACTCACGTTGTATCTGCATCTTTACCAATCAGATTCGCGAAAAAGTTGGGGTGATGTTTGGTAGCCCAGAAACCACNCCGGGCGGAAGAGCCCTTAAGTTCTACTCTTCGGTTCGGATGGATATTCGCCGAATCGGACAGTTGAAAGACTCGAGTGGTACGGTGTATGGCAACCGCACCCGAATCAAAGTTGTTAAAAACAAAGTGGCCCCTCCTTTCACGCAAGCNGAATTTGATATTCTGTATGCAGAGGGCATATCGTATGCGGGCTCNGTCATTGATATGGCTATTGAGGCTGGCATTATTGAAAAGAAAGGTTCGTGGCTCTCTATGGAGGGCACGCAACTCGGGCAAGGTCGGGATGCAGCGGTTCGGCTCGTGAAGGAAGATGAAGCTCTCTGCTCTTCGATTATAGAAAAAATTTATGCGGCGCGTGAGGCAGCAAAAGCTGAATGATGCATAAGCTGACTCAGTGTTTCATGCAGATGCTTTGCGCGATCTGCTTGCTAACGTGTCTTAGTGCTTGCCAACCAGATCCTATTGAACGTCCCCTNTTCGATGGAAACAATGCCTTNCGGGAAGTCGAGCGCCTCGTTGCGTTCTCACCGCGAGATNCTGGAACGCCGGGAGGTCATGCTGCCGCACAGCACATTGCCACTCGATTGGAGAAACTGGGCTTATCGGTTGANATCGACTCTTTTACGGATACAACGCCGGAAGGTCCAAAAGCGATGATGAATGTGCTGGCCTATCTGCCCGGACGTTCTGGNGATGCGGTGATACTGGGNTCTCACTTTGATACCATGCCTGGNATACCCGATTTNGAAGGGGCGAATGATTCAGGCTCCAGCACCGGTGTGCTGCTCGAACTCGCTCGGGTGTTGAAAGACCAGCCTCTCCAGCACGAGATTATTTTNGCCTTTTTTGACGGGGAGGAAGGNATTGCAAACTTCATTCCTGGCGATGGACTGCACGGAAGCCGTCATTACGCCTCNCGACTTGTNAAAGAGGGGCAATTAGAGCGCTATCGGGCGATGATCTTGCTCGATATGATCGGTGACCAAAACTTGACCTTTACCGTTCCTGCCAATAGCGACCCTGCCCTNCTGAAAAGTTTAATCAAAGCCGCGNGGAAGCTGAATGTNGTGGAAAAGATTATGTTGCGACCTGATATTAATATTATTGATGATCACGTTCCCTTCCTTGCCATTGATATCCCCGCGATTGATCTAATCGATTTTNATTTCGGCTCGGACGAGATGTTGAACGACTATTGGCATACGGAAGAGGATTCGCTGGNTAAGCTCTCTGTTGAGAGCTTAAAAATCAGCGGNGATATCACCCTCGAAATGCTGGCTGATCTTGGCGTTTTTATCGATTTATAGACAAAATATACCCGGCCNNTAGCTTTTCTTGATAATGGCGCTTGCAACTATAGATCAATCCATTTATATCGATATGATTATTCCAATTAAATGGGGGCGACATGGCCGAGAAAATACAATACTTAATCGATCAAATCCAAAAAGAAGGTGTGGACGCTGCCNCTCAGAAGNCAGACGAAATCATCGCAAAAGCNAAGCTTGAGGCTGAACAGCTGCTGGCTGCCACTGAAAAAGAGTGCGCTGAAAAACGNGCTGCCGCTGAGCAAGAGGCGGCTGCGTTTACGGAACGCTCGGTGAAAACCATCAAACAATCGGGTCGCGACTTACTCATTCTGCTGGGTCAGAGCTGTGAAAANGTNGTTCAATCATCATTACAGCAGTCCGTTGATGAATCCCTTTCCANCGATTTTATTAAAGATTTAATCAAACGTTCGATCGAAGGTGAATCTGGATCCATTGACGTGAGCGTCAACGANAAAGATGCTGCGGATCTNACCGCCTATTGCGCTGATCTAGCCGCTTCTTCGGATGCATCCATCTCCTTAGAGGCCAATCACGCCGTTCTGAGTGGCTTTACCCTCGGGTTTAAAGAAAAAAATGTGTACCTGGACTACACGGGCGAAGCCATTGCGGCGGCTCTCAGCTCCTTCCTTCGTCCGGAACTTGCCAAGCTGGTGAGTGAAGCAGTACGCGAACCCGTTGCAGATGCTTAAGCGGTNAAATTAATGTATTACGCGCTCATTTCCAGCCTCCCTCACCTAGAACTAGAAAAAGAACCGCTNATATCGGCGGCTTCTTTTCGGGAGGCGTGCCGTTCGACGGTTTCAGCAGATGAGTTTCAGATTTTAGACGCCCTTCTCGAAGGTGCTTTTTCACACGCCACATCAAACCCCTTTGCTCAACGCTGGTTTGCGGTGGAAACCCAGTTGCGGAATGCGGTTGCAATACAACGAGCTCAANCCCGTGGCGTGGACGCAAAGCCTTTTATTCGGTCGCATGCGGGNTTTGTTGGTTGGGTCGAAAGCCAAGTGCAAGAAGCCTTTNCTGCCGATAATCCGGCGGAACAGGAGCGTGTGTTAGATGGTGCCCGGTGGCGGCTGGCCGAAGAGTTTATTGGTGAAGACACATTCGGCTTCTCAAAACTGGCCGCGTATGCTGTTCAGCTGCGCTTAGCCACGCGTTGGAGCCGGATGGATGATAACACCGGGCGAGAGAATTTAGAGAAAACGATTACACTAAACACGGAATCGGAAGCAGCCGCAGTGAATTAAGACTGCGGTTTTTTATTTCACGGACAAGGAATACGTATATGAGTGCAAATATTGGTAAGGTGGTTGGAGTAAACGGTAACCTGCTCAAGGTTGAATTTGAAAANCCCGTTATTTTGAACGAAGTGGCATATGCCCGATTGAGCGGAACGGAGCTACGCTTGAAAGCCGAGGTTATCCGAATTCGCGGAAATATTGCCGAACTTCAGGTCTTTGAAGATACAACCGGCCTGAAAGTGGGTGACGATGTTGAGTTTACCGGTGATCTGCTTTCGGTGGAACTCGGACCGGGACTGCTGACACAGGTGTTCGACGGTTTGCAAAACCCCCTACCCGCTCTTGCCGAGCAGTGTGGTTTCTTTCTGCAGCGCGGCACGTATCTCGATCCCCTGCCCCGTGACACNCAATGGTCCTACACGCCGGTCGTAAAAGTCGGCGATGTGGTTGAATCTGGCGAAACGCTGGGAACGATTCCTGAAGGCTTATATGAACACCGCATCATGGTTCCTTTCTCCCTGCAAGGAAAGTGGACGGTTCAGGAAGCGGCGCCNGCGGGTGACTATACCGTTGAACATGTCATCGCTACGTTGAAAGACGACAAGGGGAATACACGAGAATGTCAAATCATGCAGAAATGGCCGGTAAAAATGCCGATCAAGTGCTATGCGGAGCGGTTGCGTCCAGAAGAGTCCATGGCGACCAAACTAAGAACCATTGATACCTTTTTCCCAGTAGCTAAAGGCGGTACATACTGTATTCCTGGCCCCTTCGGTGCCGGAAAAACGGTATTGCAGCAGGTTACNTCTCGAAACGCAGAAGTTGATATTGTGATTATCGCAGCCTGTGGNGAGCGCGCCGGTGAGGTGGTTGAAACCTTGCGCGAGTTCCCGGAAGTTATTGACCCGCGGACGGGTAAAAGTTTGATGGAGCGTACGCTGATTATTTGTAACACCAGTTCCATGCCGGTTGCTGCTCGTGAAGCTTCGGTATATACCGGCGTAACGCTTGCTGAGTATTACCGTCAAATGGGACTGGACGTGCTACTGCTCGCCGACTCCACATCNCGNTGGGCGCAGGCACTGCGTGAGATGTCGGGCCGGCTNGAAGAGATTCCGGGGGAAGANGCCTTCCCGGCTTATCTCGAATCCGTGATCGCATCCTTTTACGAACGNGGNGGCGTTGTTCGCTTGAAAAACGGAGAGACCGGTTCGGTCACCATCGGCGGAACCGTTTCGCCGGCAGGNGGTAACTTTGAAGAACCGGTTACGCAAGCCACGCTGAAAGTGGTTGGCGCGTTTCACGGTCTTTCNCGCTCTCGGTCTGATGCCCGTCGCTATCCCGCCATCGACCCGCTNGAGAGCTGGAGCAAATATCCGAGCGTGGTTGAAGTGGATCATCTGGCCGAGGCGAATCGGATGATCCGCAATGGTAACGAGGTGGGACAAATGATGAAAGTGGTCGGGGAAGAAGGCACGTCGCTGGACGACTTCATCGTCTACTTGAAAGGCGAGTATATTGATAATACCTATCTTCAGCANAATGCTTTTGATGATATTGACTCCAATAACTCCGTGGAACGTCAGCGCTTCGTCTTCNCTATGTTGCTTGAATTGCTGCGCGCTGATTTGCATTTCGCAGATAAAACAGAAGCGCGAACGTTCTTTCAGCGTATTTCTCAGATTTGTCGGGATATGAATGCCTGTGTGTTCCAAACAGAAGAATTTAATCAATGTGTTGAGCAGTGGAAGGCACTGCTTGCGGAGGGTAGTCAAGATGCAGAATAAAGTTTATCATCGCGTAGAGGCGATTAACGGCAACGTTATCGTTGTNAAGGCTGACGACGTGATCGCTGGAGAGTTGGCACAAGTCGAGTCGGGACATGGCACATCGCTGGCGCAGGTCATTCGCCTGGAAGATGAATTGGTTTATTTGCAAGTATTTTCAGGCGGTCGAGGTATTGGCACCGATGCAAACGTTCGATTTCTAGGTCGGACGATGCAGGTTCCCTTCTCAGAAAACCTCTTGGGTCGTGTTTTCAGCGGTTCAGGCAAGCCGCGAGACAACGGACCTGAAATCAATGAGAACATGATTGAGATCGGCGGCCCCTCAGTGAACCCGGCNAAGCGTATTATTCCAGAGAACATGGTACGTACCGGGATTCCCATGATCGACCTGTTCAACACCTTGGTAGAGTCTCAGAAACTCCCTATTTTCTCAGTCGCGGGTGAGCCGTATAACCAGCTACTGGCNCAGATTGCACTGCAAGCCGAAGTCGATGTGATCATTCTGGGTGGTATGGGACTGAAGCATGATGACTATTTGTACTTCCGCGATAAACTGGATGAAAGCGGCGCCCTCTCCAGAACGGTTATGTTTGTTCACACCGCTTCCGATCCAACCGTTGAGTGTCTATTGGTTCCAGATGTTTCGTTGGCAGTAGCCGAGCAGTATGCGCTTCAGAATAAGCGGGTATTGGTTCTCTTGACCGACTTAACCAACTTCGCCGATTCGATGAAAGAAGTGGCCATTACCATGGAACAGATCCCATCCAACCGCGGTTATCCCGGTGATCTCTATTCACAGTTGGCCGCTCGCTACGAGAAAGCCGTCGACTTTGAAGGGTCCGGTTCTATCACCATTTTAGGTGTCACGACCATGCCCGGCGATGATGTTACCCATCCGGTTCCCGATAACACCGGCTACATCACCGAAGGTCAGTTCTACCTGAAAAATGGTCGTATTGAGCCATTCGGTTCGTTGAGCCGCTTGAAGCAGATGGTCAACAAAGACACGCGAGAGGATCACCGGACCGTGATGGACACCATGATTCAGCTATACGCTTCGTATAAAGAGACCCTCGAGAAACAGTCAATGGGTTTCCGGATGAGTGACTGGGATAGCAAACTACTGACCTACGGTGAGCGATTTGAAACCGAGATGATGGATATTAGTGTCAACATGCCGCTGGAATCCGCGTTGGACGCAGGATGGAAAATCTTGGCCGACTCGTTTGATCCGGCAGAAACCGGTATCTCCTCGAAACTCACTGATAAATTCTGGCCCGCNAACGACTAACTATCATGGCAAAGATCAAGTTAACTAAAAACGAGTTGAAATCGCAGCGCGATGCGCTAAAGCGTTTTCAACGCTACCTCCCTACCCTGCAGCTGAAAAAACAGCAGTTGCAGATGGAGATGCGCAAACTTGATTTGGAAATTTTCAATAAGCGGCAAGAAGAGCAACTCGAACGGGATCAGCTAGCTAGCTGGGTACGACTCTATTCCGAGAAGATCGACCTGTCCGAATATGTCAGCATCTCGCGCTTAAAGACCTCGCGAGGCAACATCGCCGGCGTTAACATTCCGATTCTAGACGACCTCGAATTCAATGAGAAGACGCCTGATCTGTTTGAGACCGATCCTTGGATGGATGAAGGCGTGCGGGTTCTCAAACAGCTTATGCGCTTGCGAGTCGAACGTCAGGTAATGGAAGAGCAACACCGCTTGCTCGGAGAAGAGCTACGCACTACCACTCAACGGGTCAACCTTTTCGAGAAGGTTAAAATTCCAGAGGCCAAAGAGAATATCCGGGTCATCCGTATTTTCATGGGTGATCAACAGACAGCGGCCGTGGCACGTTCTAAAATTGCAAAAGGAAAAAGCGCATGATCGTTAAAATGAAAAAATTAACGCTGCTTTGCACGAAAGCAGAGCAGGAAGATGCGCTGCATAACCTGCGTGAGCTTAAAAGTGTTCATATTGAACATATTGAGTCTCCTGCGGGTGAGACCGTGGAGCAAGCCAAACAATCTTTTCAGCGAGTTCAAACAGCTCACCAAGCTCTGGCCCATCACGAATCTGCAACGCAAGCAACTACCCCACATGATGATGTGGTCGATGCCGTTTGGGCCTGTCTTGAAAAGAAGAGTGCGTTGGAAGATGAGCTCCAACGGCTGGAGTCGGAAATAGAACGCATCCAACCGTTCGGAGACATGAATCCAGCATCCCTTCAAGCGTTAATCATCAAGGGCCTTTTTGTGCAACTTTGTCAGTCCAGCCTAAAAGAGGAAAGTGACTGGCCTCAAGAGGTCACACAAATTGAGACCTCTCGCGATAAAGCATCCATTTACTCCATTCTCATTTCTCGCACGCCGATTGAAACGACCGCCACTTCTTTTGCGCTGCCTGAACTGAGCTTAGCCGAGCTTGAAAAACAACAAATAGATCTCAATCAGAGATTAGCTGAAAACAGTGCTGCGCTGGAGACCCTCTCGCAACATTGCGCCGTTACCGAGCAGATCTGTTCTGAAGCCAAAGATGAACTGGTCTATCAGGAAGTCAGGCAGGGAATGGCTGCAAGTGAAGAACTCGTCTATCTCAATGGCTATATTCCTGCCGAGCAAGAATCAACATTAGACGAAGTAGCAAAAGAGCACGGATGGGGATATGTACTCGATGATGTTGGCCCTGATGACACCCCGCCCACATTGCTACGTAATCCAAAGTGGGTCGATCCAATCAAAGCCGTTCTCAGTGTGATTGGTGTGGTACCCGGGTATAAAGAGTTGGATGTAAGCGCCATCTTCCTCCTGTTTTTAAGTATCTTTTTCGCGCTGCTAATCGGGGATGCTGGATACGGACTGCTCTTCATTGCGCTCACCCTAATAGCGCAACAGAAAAATAAACAAGCCCCGGCTTATGTCTTTAACCTGCTATACATCATGAGTGGATGCACCGTTGTCTGGGGCGCATTGACGGGCACCTATTTCGGCATGAATTTTTCGGCTCTGCCTGCCCCCCTACAAAACCTCTCAAACGATTGGCTGCGCGGAAACGGTGATGATGCAATGGCCATGAATAATGTTATGTTTTTCTGCTTTGTTCTGGGCACATTGCACCTCGTGATTGGTCATGTCTGGAACCTAATCCGCAAAATCAACTCGTGGTCTGCCCTCGCCGACTTAGGCTGGATCTGTTCCACCCTTACCATGTTCTTTGCGGTGCGAATGATGGTGCTAGCCAAAGCATTTCCAACAGAGATGCTCTATGTTCTTGCGGTGGGTCTCCTGCTGATTGTAGTTAGCCTCGTGATGGAAAAAGCCTATTTCGGCTTAGTTACGCTTGCGCTAGATGTGATCAGTAATTTTGTGGATATCATCTCCTACGTTCGTCTGTATGCAGTAGGGGCGGCCTCTTTTGCCATTGCCAACGCATTCAACACCATGGCGATTGAAGCCTTAGGAAGCAGCGGAATCATCGTTGGTGGACTGATTGCAGCCCTCGCACTATTTGGTGGACATGCCTTGAATATATTACTTTGTGCCATGGGTATTTTGGTGCATGGTATCCGCTTGAACACGCTTGAATTTTCCAGTCACGCAGGCGTTCAATGGGGCGGCCTGCACTACAACCCTTTTAAACGAACAAATGAAAAGTTTTAATCTTAGGAACCGATGAACGGAGGTATGAAATGGACGTAGCAACAATGACAGCACTCGCAAAACTGGGCGCCGCAATGGCTCTTGGATTTGCTGCGATTGGATCAGCATTAGGAACAGGCACCGCTGGTATGGCCGGTATCGGAGCGTGGAAAAAATGTTATCTTCAAGGAAAGGCCGCGCCTTTCATCTTGTTGGTATTCATTGGGGCCCCACTCTCCCAGACTATTTATGGTCTTCTGCTGATGAACTTCATCATTGGGGCCGATGCTTCTCCTGTACTCTTGGGCGCAGGTATCATTGGTGGTATTGCAATGGGATTCTCAGCATGGTATCAGGGCAAAGCTGGGGCAGCAGGCTGTGATGCACTGGCAGAAACCGGCGAAGGTTTTGGTAACTATCTGACGACACTGGGTATTATTGAGACCGTTGCACTGTTTGTGATGATCTTTATTCAGCAGACATTCTAAGCCAACCCATCGGATGTGATAAACGCTCTACAATTGTAGAGCGTTTTTTTATTTCGAGACCCGTAATTGATTTAAGGGTCCACATAAAGTAATCGTATAACATGAAGCTGTCCGATGTTATTAGAAGCCTAGATAAAATAGCTCCACTGGAAGGAGCCGCGGAGTGGGATCATGTCGGGTTATTACTGGAACCGTCCGAAAATCCTACCGTCAAACGGGCGCTGCTTACCATCGACTTAACGGAAGCCGTTCTGAAAGAGGCCATTGAGAAAAAAGTCTCACTGATTATCACCTACCACCCTATTCTGTTTCACCCCGTTCAAACGCTTAGAGCCNCNCATCCCGCTGAAAAACTGCTTCTCACACTGATCCAGAAGAAAATAGCTGTCTACTCTCCCCATACGGCATTAGATGCCGTGAAAGGCGGCGTGAACGACTGGTTAACGCAAGGGCTCGGCGCGGCTAGAACCCTTCCCATACAAACCGGAAACGATCAGGAAGCGAGTTCAGTACGACGCGTTGAACTTCATCGCGAAGTCAGCTTAGCAACCCTTTCTAAACGAATGAAAGCCCATTTGAATGCCCCGTATCTACGCGTTGCCGACGGGGGCAAGAAAACGATTAAAACGGTTGCCTGCTGCGCGGGAGCAGGATCTTCCGTCCTTGAAGGGATTGATGCCGATTGCTATCTAACGGGAGAAATGAGCCATCATGCGGTCTTAGCTGCCAATGCGGCAGGACGTTCCATTATTTTATCTGAACATACCCATACAGAACGTGGATACTTACCCCTATACCAGGATCAGATTCAGCAAGCATTGAACCATCGCCTTATACCTGAAATATCGGAACAAGACCGAGACCCACTACAACTAAAATAGAATGAGAAGCATATGAAAAAGAAAAAATCTGCCTATGCCGAAGCCGGTGTTGATATTGATGTGATGATGAACTCACTTAAACGCATTGGGAAAAAAGTCAAACAAACCAATACCCCTGGAGTCGTCAGCGAACTGGGTTCCTTTGGAGGTCTGTTCAAATCTCCCGGTAAAGATCATCTGCTTGTCAGCTCGGTCGATGGTGTCGGCACAAAACTTAAAGTTGCTCATATGGCCAACCGACATGATACAGTCGGACAGGATTTAGTGAATCACTGCGTAAATGACATTCTAGTGCAAGGCGCCAAACCGCTTTTTTTCTTAGACTATCTCGGTGCAGCCGCTTTAGAACCCCACGTTTTCGAATCGGTTGTTAGCGGTTTTTGCAAAGCCTGTAGGCAAAACAATATGGCATTGTTAGGAGGAGAAACAGCTGAGATGCCGGGATTATATCCTCCTGGAGAGTATGATTTAGTTGGAACAGTGGTCGGAAGCGTTGAACGTAAAAGAGTGATCACGGGGAATAAGATAAAGAGAGGTAATATCCTGATCGGTCTACCCTCAACCGGCCTGCAAACCAATGGCTATTCATTGGCTCGTAAAGTTATTTTTGATCAAGCAGGTCTGACCTTGCAGGATTATGTACCGGGTACCAAAACGACGATTGAGAAAGCTCTTCTTGCTATTCATAAAAGCTATCTAAATCCTGTTACAGCGGTCATGAAAAAAATTAATATTCGCGGCATGGCGCATATCACAGGCGGCGGGTTATATGACAACATTCCACGCGTACTACCCGAAGGACTTGATGCTGTGATCCATACGGCTAGCTGGAAACCTCAGCCTATCTTCAGCTTCATCCACGAAGCTGGCAAGATCGACTATGATGAAATGTTCCGTGTCTTTAACATGGGTATTGGCTTCATCCTGATCGTCTCTCCCAAAGATGTGGAATCCACACTGGCGTGTTTGAAACGTGAAAAACAACCGGCAAAGATTATCGGCGAAATTAAGCAAGGTAGCGGCAAAACGGTTCTCCAATAGAGAACCAACGACAGACTACTCCCCGTCTAGAAAGCCTTCCAGTTTACGAATACGAGTGGGGTGACGCATTTTACGTAGCGCTTTCGCTTCAATCTGACGAATCCGCTCTCGGGTTACGTTAAATTTACGTCCGACCTCTTCCAAGGTTCTCGGATAGCCATCAACTAGACCAAAACGCAACGTCAGTACTTCCTGCTCACGCTCGGTTAATGTTAACAATACATCACTGATTTTCTCTTTGAGCAAGCTGAAGGCCGTTACTTCATCCGGCTTCTCGGCTGCCTTATCTTCGATAAAATCACCAAAATGCGTATCTTCACTATCTCCAATCGGCGATTGAAGCGAAATCGGCTGTTGCGCAATCTTCAAGATCGCCCGTACGCGATCAACCGCAAGGTCCATCTCTTCCGCCAGCTCTTCCGGTGTAGCTTCCCGACCAAACTCTTGAAGCAACTGTTTCTGGATACGCATCAGCTTATTAATGGTCTCGATCATATGCACCGGAATACGAATCGTCCGTGCCTGATCGGCAATCGAGCGCGTGATCGCCTGCCGAATCCACCACGTTGCATATGTACTGAATTTGTACCCCCGACGATACTCAAATTTTTCGACCGCTTTCATGAGCCCCATATTGCCTTCCTGAATCAAATCCAAGAAAGAGAGACCTCGGTTTGTATACTTCTTGGCAATACTAATAACCAATCGCAAGTTGGCCTCAATCATCTCTGTTTTAGCCCGCAACCCTTTTCTCAACCAAACCTTCAGCGTTTTATGATGCTCCTGAAATTCTACACGGTCCATTTGCAGATAGAGTTCCAATTCGGAAAGCTCTTTGCGCACAGCACGCAACTGCTTCTTCGCATCTTTTGCGCGACTTTTTTTCAACCGTTCTTCTTCCTGCAGGATGCCACTCATCTTTTTAAAATAAATGTCAACTTCTGGAACAATATCCTCAATGGCTTTTTGCTTAAAATGTAGTTCTTTAAACAAATTTGAGAGTCGCTGTTGCGCCGCATTAAAGTTGCGTATCGCTCTTTTATACGCTTCAGAATCTTTTTTCGCCGCGCTGTATTCCTTGTAATATTTAAGTTTGCTCTCGCGGTTTCTATCAATCCCCTTCAGCACTTTGGGCAGATCATTAAAATAATCTTCACGGCACTCAACATGCTTATCGGAAATGATGCGGTCGAAGCGTTCTTTGCCCTCCTCCAGCCGTTTGATAACGCCTAGGTAAGCATCGGTTGCACAACCCAGTCGGTTGAACATACTGGTCGTTGCAATTTCCGCCTCTTCAATACGCATTGAAATCTCAACCTCTTGCTCACGAGTTAAGAGAGGCACCTGACCCATCTGCTTCAAATACATCCGAACGGGGTCATCCAGCACATCGCTGCGCGAATTTTGCTTGTCCGCCTGCTCCTTCTCCATGCGAGCCTGATACTCTTCAACATCATCCTGCTTGATGATGTCGATCTCCATACTCTGGAGCAATCCCACGATTTTTTCGATATCTTCAACCGAAACCAAATCTTCCGGAAACGCTTCGTTGATGTCTTCAAATGTTAAAAAGCCGTGTTCAGCCGCAAGCGCCATTAAATCTTTAATGCGATCATTTCGCTCTTCCCGCTCCATAATCGATGTAGAACTGGCTCCTTCATCTACATTCAAAACCACTGTCTTTGCTTCCGTAGTTTCGCTTTTTTTCGTGCTGTTTTTTTCCGTTTTCTTAACAGATTCACTCTTTTTTGGAGCTTTACTTGCTTTCGTCACCGTTTTTTTCGTGCTGGCTTTCTTCGCGCTACTTTTTTTTGCGACACTCTTTTTTACAACCTTTTTCTTCACTGGAGCTTTCTTCTGCGTCACCTTCTTAGATGCACTTTTTTTCGTAGTTGTCTTTTTTGCGGTAGCTTTGCGTGCAACGATTGTTTTCTTGGAAGAGCTGGTTTTTTTCTTGGACATGAAATTAAATACCTATAAATACTTTAAATATTGTATCGAGCAGCGAATTGTTAATTAAAAGTGAAGAGAGCGAGTGCGTCAACGATAACGTAGCTAAAAATGAGCCGTTAATGACATTATGAAAATCGGAGTTAAAAAGCGAAGCGATCAAAACCCTGCCCAATCACTCTCTCATCAACAGTGGATTGAGGGCTGGAAACTGGGTATAGGCCCGGCAGCCCATCGCACTCACCTAGACAGCTCCTACGGTATTTATCTGGCGGAAAACGGCCTAATTGGTTTTGGTGAAAAAGAGAAAGGTGCGCTCTCTCTAGATATGGAGCTAAACGATCGCATCGTTCACTTGTTTGACGGACTTATCATCTACAACGAAAAAAAGAGGAGACGAAGTACAATCGAACTCATAGTGATAGAGGACGGCATTCTCTATGGAAAAATCATCAACCGGAATAATCCTAAACTCATTCCCGCTGAAATGGTTAATACCTCTCATCAAATGTTTCAGATTGAGTCATTTGATCGACAAACCGTTCTTCAGCAAAGAGATTGTTATTTCTGCTGCATACATACCCATTTAGACCATCCCAATTTATCTGAAAAATTTGACCATATCTTTGATATCGATTTTGAGGTGGAACTCGAAAACAGACTTGTCTCAAGGGTACAACAACGAGTGCCAGCTAGTCAGTCGAAGGACCAAAATGAACTCCATTTTCTTTGCATAGAGTTGATGCAAGGTTCGCTTCAGCCAAGTTCAGAACGCATTCAAGGGCTATGGTCCAACAACCGTGCAACCCACAACGAGGCTGTGGATGTAAATACAACCCTCATCCAGATACTGGCGTGGGCCCCCTCAGAACTAGAGATAGCCGAATCTCTACTCACCACTATTTTACGCTTGCAGACATCAAGCGGATCGATTCCCAGTGCCATAGATACGAAGGGTTTAATTATCGATCTCGCAGCCCCGAAACCCATTATTTGTATGGTTGCCGAAGAAGTTCTCTCCAAACGTAAAGATCCTGATCTCATTGCGACCATGTTGCCCAAGCTAGCCCGCTATTTAAGCTGGATTCTGTCGCATTTTGATCCCACCCGCCGCGGCATTCATCGCTGGAGAAATCAATCGGAGCCCCTTGAAAAAGATATATATGAAACGGAATTGGCAACCGCAGATCTTTCGGCTCTGCTCCTTAACGAGATTGAATCGCTCGAGAGAATCGCTAGCTGGCAGCAGCAGTCTACCTCCCTACTAAAACAATTTTACGATGATAAAACCCGCATCATATCCAACTTGGAGAATTTATTTTGGAACGAGTCCAAAAAAGACTACTCCATCGCGTGGGCTCGGGAGAAAAAATACGTGTTAGACGGATACGGTGCATTACTTCCTATGATGTGTAAAAGCCTAAAAAAAGGTGCCAAAGAAGTCATGATTGAGCGACTACAGCAAGGCGAGCTTACGGGCAAAACCTTGCACCACACATCCTGGCGTGAAATCGATCTCTCTAACGATGAACTTCCGATTTTGCAGAAAATACTTTTCATCAAGGCACTCGCTCATGTTGATCCCGGTAATTCCATTGTTTACGACTATTTACGGTTGTCGATGAGTGGCTTTATTGACTTCTATATTGCTAAACAAAAGCAAGTAAACCAAAAATCAATCACCTTGGCCAATGCAGCCTATGTCATGTTGGTGAACTACCAATACGACCAGCACTATCAAATTGCAAACCCTCTGATAAACAGCATCGTACGGTCATTGAAAAGAGCCAAAATTGACCGCGTGGATTTATCTATTTTCGCATCGGTAGCCATTCTATTAATCGGAGTAAGAACCTTTTATGCGCTTCAGGAAAGTCCTCAACCACTATCGATTCTGCAAACTGAAATGCATATTGCATATAATGAATTAGATTTCCTTACTACGATTGAAACAGCTACTCAAATTATGGAGCACTATCCAGAAGAAGCGAGTCGAGCCAGGTTGTATCAAGCTAATATAGCCCTACAATTCGATAATCCCGAAGTGGCGTTGCAAATGCTTACTCCCTTGAGAGAGCGCTTCCCCGATAGCCCAGGTCCCATGCTTCTAGAAGCCATCTCACTTCATCAACTTCAACGGTTTGAGGATGCCAGTCAGTGCTATTTTGAGTTCTGCTACCTCTTTGATGAAATTTTCCCCAAAATTGTTGAAGATGCAAAATTTTTCCATTTTTTACTGCAAGAACAGCTAGCACTACCCAATAATTGGCGCGTTATTTATGGACATAGAATCTGTCATGAAATTTAAATTTTTATTCAAAAAAATCGTCCTTGGAATGGGGTTCCTACTCTTACTCTCCTCCACGGGTTGTTCTAAAGAAGAGCAGCACGCATTTCTCTTTTGGTGTGTTCGACCCGAGCAAGTTACGAAAGAAATTAGAGTGGAGGGTTTAACCGCTCAAAAGAAAAGCCTTGTTGAAAACAAACTACGTCAACTGGATGGATTCGTTTCCTGTACAATTAATAACGAGTGTAATAAGATGACAATCCAATATAACTCCTCTGCCACACGCTATATGAATTTTGAAAGAATACTCGAAGAACAAGAGATCACGGTTCTTTCTCATGAGCGCCTTCCCTAATGAAATTAAACCTCTCAAAAAAACCTATTCACACCGTTGCTGCGGATCTACTGATCATCTTAACGCAAGGCGAGAATCCTCTGTTATCGGAGGAGCTTTCTCACCTCCGTCCACTTCTCAAGAAATACATGAAAAAAAAGGCATTCGCAGGCAAACGGGGCGAGACAACACTCATGCAGATAGAGGAGCTCAACGTATCCTCTATACTGCTAGCCGGATGCGGCACGAAAAAGTTGGAGCCTTTTACCGTCGAACGCGCCATATCGAGTGCCATACGTTTCGGCATATCGGAAGGATGTCGCTCATTTATTCTGCTCGATCACATTCCCTCGTATGACTGGGATCCCTCGCTGTATCATACTCTTTCCGGCAGAGCCGCCATCTGGGGAAGCTATACCTTTACCGCCGGGAAAAGTACTTGCTCCACGATTAAGGGTCTCAAAACTACGTTTACGGGCGACCGCTCCCATCGTGCCCTAATCAATAGAGCTCAAATACAAGGTGATGCCTTGTTAAAAACAGCCAACCTAGCCAACCTACCTGGCAATCTTGCTACACCAAAGACGATTGCTACCTATGCAAAAGAGCTCGCTGATAGCTGCTCCCTATCTTGTAAAATTATGGGAGAAAATCAGCTCAGGAAAAATGGTTTTGGAGGCGTTTTGGCTGTTTCAGCAGGCAGCGAAACAGAACCCCAGCTCATACAATTAGAACACAATATCAAAAACAGATCTCAACGTCCGCTGGTTCTCGTGGGCAAGACAGTCACCTTTGATAGTGGAGGAATTAGCCTGAAGCCGGGAAAAAATATGGATTGGATGCGGTACGATAAATCCGGCGGTATGGCCGTGCTGGCTGCCATGCATATGATCAGTGAATGGGAACTCAACATCCCTGTTATCGGCATATTAGGAGCCGCTGAAAACATGCCCGGTGGTGCTGCCACAAGACCGGGTGATATTATTCACATGTATAATGGAAAAACAGTCGAAGTCCTCAATACCGACGCAGAGGGTCGCTTAATTCTGGCAGACGCAATCAGCTATGCAGCTGCTCAATACAACCCACGCGCCATTGTAGATGTTGCTACGTTAACCGGTGCCGTGATTGTTGCCCTCGGGCATGCAGCATCAGCGATACTGGGAAATGATCAATCCCTCGTCGAAGCCTTGTTGACGGCAGGCCATAAGAGCGGAGAACGCCTCTGGCAACTTCCGTTATTTGATGAGTACGCGGAAGATATGCAATCGCAATTTGCCGACCTATCGAATCTGTCAAAAAGCGGAAGTGCAGGCACGGCAACGGCTGCTGCATTCTTAAATGAGTTTGTACCCAAACAAACAGCTTGGGCGCATCTTGATATTGCCGGAACCGCTTGGGAGATGAGCTCTACATCCCATCAAGCAGCAGGCGCCACCTTGTTTGGCGCCCGCCTGCTAACTCAATGGGTAGAGACCTGTGCTAATAACGATAATGCGCTGGCTTGAACGGTCCCTCTTGAGGAACACCCAAGTACTTTGCCTGGCGACGATTCAAGCTGTCCAATTCGACACCCAGTTTTTCAAGATGTAACCGAGCCACCTCTTCATCGAGCAGTTTAGGTAGGGTGTACACACCCACAGGATAGCTCTCAATATTTGTGAACAACTCAATCTGAGCCAACACCTGGTTCGTAAAACTATTCGACATCACAAAACTTGGATGTCCCGTTGCACACCCCAAGTTTGCCAACCGACCCTCTGCAAGCAACAAAATACTCCGGCCACTTGGAAACGTAATTTTATCAACTTGCGGCTTAATGTTCGTCCATTCGTATTTCTTGATCTTTTCAACCTGAATCTCGGAATCAAAATGACCGATGTTACAAACAATCGCCATATCCTTCATCTTTTTCATATGACGCTCTGTAATCACATCACAACAGCCCGTAGTCGTAACAAACACATCCCCGATCGCTGCAGCATCATCCATCGACATCACATCATATCCCTCCATCGAGGCTTGCAACGCGCAGATAGGATCAACTTCCGTCACAATGATACGAGCGCCCTGCCCTTTCAAGGACTGCACCGAGCCTTTACCCACATCACCATAACCAGCCACAACAGCCACCTTGCCCGAAAGCATAACATCCGTAGCACGCATAATCGCGTCCACTAGCGAATGACGACAGCCGTATAAGTTGTCAAATTTTGTCTTCGTGACCGAATCGTTCACATTGATAGCCGGGAAAAGAAGCTCCCCTTTTTCATCCATCTGATAAAGCCGGTGAACTCCTGTTGTAGTCTCCTCAGAAACTCCCATGATGCCAGCAGCGATTCGAGAAAAGCGTGTTGGATCTTTCTTTAACGCTTTTTTCAGCTGAGCGTACAGAATACCTTCTTCAACGCTCTCTGGCTTCTTATCTAAGATTTCGGGGTTCGACTCCGCTTTCACCCCCAGATGAACAAACAACGTTGCGTCTCCTCCATCATCTAGAATCAGGTTTGGCCCCTTTCCATTTCCCCAATCCAGGATTTTATCGGTATAAGCCCAATAATCTTCTAATGACTCGCCTTTGATGGCATAAACCGGTGTTCCCGTTTTAGCGATGGCAGCCGCGGCATGATCCTGAGTTGAAAAGACATTGCAACTAGCCCAACGAACTTTTGCCCCCAATTCCTGCAGCGTTTCGATCAACATCGCCGTTTGAATGGTCATATGTAGAGAACCTGTAATATGCGCTCCCTTCAACGGTTTTTCCTTACCATACTTTTCCCGCAACGCCATCAGCCCGGGCATCTCATACTCAGCCAGTTCCATCTCTTTGCGCCCAAAATCAGCTAAGCTTAAATCTGCAACCGCATAATCAATCTGTTTCACTTTTTTCGTTTTTTTCTTCGTAGTCACCGTCATCCTCCGTTCAACTGTTATGCTTCAACCCGACGGCCATCAAAACTGACAAGTCGGGCGCAAAGCCTTTTAATGAATCAACACAAATAACATCTAATGCCGCTTCTTCCATCCACTCTCGCACTTCATCAACATCAAAACCCAGCCACTGATCCGCCCACTGTTCACGCGTCCACTCATGATCGTGTTTTAGTAGATCTAGGATTAGCAATTTACCACCTGGCTTTAATCCGCAACTGGCACGGACGACCACATCTCGCGGCACAGAAACATGGTGCAAGGATTGTGAAAGAAAAATCGCATCGAACTGCTCACGATCAAACGAAAGCGTCTCAACGTCCGTTTGAATAAAATCAAGCCGATCCTCAAAGCCTAAAGCTCGTGCCCTTTCTCCCACCAAATCTAGCATTTTTTGCGATTGGTCCACGCACGTGACACGTTTTGCAAATCGACTAAGCATCAGGGCCAGCGTTCCTTCTCCGCATCCTAAATCAGCCACCTCGGCATCCATAAAGCCCGTTGCCAACACCGCGCCTAACGCATCCCATCCGCCTCCCGGTTCGGCTAAGGATTCATACTGTCCCGCTACTTCATCAAAAAAAGCCAGACGTTTTCGGCGGCGCTTATCCAGAACTTTGTCAACTGCGACTGAATCCGCCTGTGCATCTGGCAGCTCTTTCAGTCTGTTTTGCAGTAGCGATTTAAAATCCGCATCATGAAAAAGAGTTCCGCAAAAATAGTACACCGATGTGCCATCCCTTCGCGAATCCAATAGAGAAACTTGCTTTAGCGGCTTCAAATGACGACTCACCGTCGATTGAGGGAGCTCGAGCGACTCCACCAATTCAGCAACCGATAATTCGGCCTGACTCACCGCTCGTAAAATTCGCAAGCGCGCTTCGTCTGCTAAAACTTTGAAAATTTCAAGCATGGTTTATATTCATCCGCTAATCCGGATAAGTGAATCCAATGCGGGATAGAATGGCAAGATTATTAAACCAAAAACCACTAAGCAAACTGTATGAAGACAGCTAGTAACAAGAGTAGTAGAACCAATACTGACAGAAAAATACTGACGTATTTTCTATTCTCATCCTTTCTTCCCAGATGAATGAGACGCCGAAGGCCTTGGTTACTGCTGCGACGCCGACGTTTTTTATCTCCCACATCTTGAGAACGCTTTTTGCGATGATTAGGAATCTGAGGTTTTTTGCTCTTAACAGAATCCCCTGAACTGTAAATATCAGTACTCATACATCCAAACTAATTTAATTAACGACCAGAACCAACCATAATTTTTTCTAATAAAGCAACCGTCTTAGCCGTTGCCCCTTTACCAGCATGATACACCTTTTCGGCTGCCCGACTGAGGCGCTGCCGTCGATCATCATTGGAAAGCAAAGCATCGATACATTGAACCAACTCTAATTCATTCTCTATCACTACACGAGCATCCGCCTGATCTAGCAGCTCCGATTCAACCTTAAAATTCTGCATCTGTCTTCCCGTAACCAATGCGCAGCCATACGCCGCCGGTTCAATGGGATTCTGCCCGCCCTTCTCGCACAAGCTTTTGCCAACAAAAACAATATCTGCATCCGCATATAATCCAGAGAGCTCGCCTGTTGAATCTAACAGCAGAACCGAACCTCCCTCCGCTGGCTGATTCGATGTTCTCCGACACACCTTTAAACCGAGCTCCAGATAGGCACGCTCAACATCATCCACTCGTTCCACATGCCGAGGGGCAATCACCAGCATAAGGTTGGGATGCTTATCTATCAGTTGCTGATAAAGCCGCCCTAACACAACCTCTTCCCCTGGCCATGTCGAGGAACCTAACAAAACAACAATATCATTCGTTTTCTTCACCTTAAACAGATGCTCAACCCCGCGGGGGTCCTGAATCACATCAAAATCATATTTGATATTTCCGCTACAATGTATGGCAGCAGCAGGTGCGCCTAATTCTCTAATGCGTTCCCCATCAACTTCGTGTTGCATACTGCACACATCCAGACACCCAAAAACCTTCGCCACAAGCTTCTTCCACCTTGTGTATCGACCATAGGACCGGTCAGACACTCTTCCATTTACCAGCGCAATAGGAATGTCTCTACGACTTAACTCCCAAATCAAGTTTGGCCAGCACTCCCCTTCCACCAGAATAATTTGCTGCGGATTGATCTGATCAATAACGCGTCGAATGACCGGTATAAAATCTAACGGGAAATAGAAAACTTCATCTCTATCATCACGCTTCTGTTGTGCGATTCGGTATCCAGTAGACGTGGAAGTCGTAATCACAAAATGTGCCTCTTGATTCTTTTTTCGGATGGCTTGCACAAGTGTCTGCGCAACAAACATCTCACCGACACTCACCGCATGAATCCAGATGCTATGGCGATGTTTTAATTTGTCAACAATCGCCGGAGAATAGAAACCCAATCGCTGCAAGGTGCTGCCTTCATACCCACCCCTTCGACGCATTCGCTTCATAAAAGAAGGCAAAAGAGCCAGAAAAAATAGTGGTGCCATCAAATTATAGATCAATCTGACGATCATCCGACCTCATTCCTATTTGCCACACCACTAGAATCTAAGCGCCGCATCACGAAGCCGCTCTTCCATCAACCCTAACACACGATCATCGTCTGCATCATTCTTTGATTCAAAAACAGCACCAAATCGCAAGTATGCACCCGTATTATCCCACGGAACCGTCGATATACCTGCCGTCTCGATCAAATAGAGTGCCGCATCCTCTGCCGAATCAAATGTAACCTCACCCGCCCCAACAGGCGCTTTGACATATAAATAAAACGTACCCCCCGGCATAGAAGCATCAAAACCACAACGTTTCAAAATTTCCACCATCTTCTTTAGCCGCACCTCATAATGCGTACAAATGGACTGGGCAACATCCTTATCAGCAACCACCGCCGCCGATGCCTCCTGAATCGCCTTAAACTGACCGCTGTCACAGTTGTCTTTAATGTGCGCCAAAGCATCAACAGCCCAATCAGCACCACAGAAAAAACCTAATCTCCAACCCGTCATGTTGAATGCTTTTGACATGGAGTGCAATTCAAGCGCGCAGTCCATAGCACCCGGCCTCTGAAGAATAGAACGGTAGGAACCCTCATAGACCAACGTTGCATAGGGAGCATCCTGAACGATCAAAATATTGTATTTCTGTACAAAAGCAATCAGCTCATCATAGAAGGCATCCGTAGCAACGGCTCCCGTAGGATTGTTCGGATAGTTAATATAGAACAACTTGCACCGACTTGCATCATCAGGATCAATGGCATCCAGATCAGGCAGGAAACCGTTCTCTTCCAATAGCGGTAAATCCAGCACATCGCCTCCCAAATAGCGCGTATGCGTCGCCATAACCGGATATCCCGGAACCGTCTGAAAAACAAGATCACCTGGGTTAATGAATGCAAGCGGCAACATTGAGAGGGCTGATTTAATACCCAAACTGTGATTAATCTGACGGGCAGGATCCACCTCAACCCCGAAAAAATTCTGCATATAGGCTGAAGCAGCTTCCGCAAAAAGAGCCGTTCCATTGTCTGCATATCCCCGGTTATCCATTCGGTCGATAGCGCTCCTCATCGCCTCACGAACCGGAGCCGGTGAAAGCTGATCTGGCTCACCTACGCCAAAATCGAGGATTTCCAGCTCAGGATGCAGTTCCCGCGCCCGCTGTTTGGCGCGTTTAATTTTCTCAAACTTATAAATTGCTGTCGATTTTCCATACTCAGCCCCGCCAATTCGGTCTGCAAATAACGCTTCTTTTTTCATTATAAAAATCCTCTTTCTCAGTTTGCTGACAAAAGTTTTTTGACCAACTTATCTAAACTATCCTCATTCATATCTGACAATCCAATCGAACGAGATGTATTCACGACCACACCATTCGCCACCGACGTAAATTCTCGAATCAAACCCAACACCAGCGTCTCTCGGTATAAGTTTACCGCCACATAAAGGCGGCTCAACATCTCAAGATCATTCACTTGGCTTCGATTCGAAAAAACTAATTGAAGGTTTCGCGCATAATCACCATGTATACACATCGACTGGCAGTCCTTATCTAGCGAAAAGCCATTTTTTTTCAAAACCTTAATTATAAATGTTTTTGTAAACACAACGTAACCTTCAAACAAATCAGCATATTTCTTTATCGTAGAAGATCAATCCTCTTTCTCACTCAAACGAGTTTGCTTACCCTCATCTACATACCGTTCATGGGCCCGCTCTAACACCGCCGGGATTTCAGATGCCAACGGATGCCCCTCTATTTTATCCCAATCAATTTGCGTCGAGGGTTTCGCTTGCTCACCCGGAAACCAATGCTTTGAGTTTCCCAATAGATTATAGCGCATCTTTGCCCACTCCAACAGATCAAGCCCCTGTTCAAAGGTCCAAAGCCGGAGAATTTCTTCTATATTCACTCCACATTCCATCTGCGTATGATGCGGTAAATTTTTAAACCAGTTATCCATCCACTTTTCACCCATCCGCTGCTTCATCTCCTCTCGCAGTGCATGAGTAACGCGATCCACCTGCGCAAGACTGAATGCCCCGCAAACCGCCTCCACATGCTCTTTAAAATCTGCCGGCTTACTGGCACCCAAACTCAGGGTATGCACCTCCTCGTGCTGCAAACAGAAACAGTCATGCCACTGCATAGGCGTCATCGGTGCGCAATGTTTTTGCAAGACCGCTGACGGGTTATACAACATCCCTCCCTTATCATTAGGGCTGATGATAAAAATCCCCATATCGGCTTCCCTCGAAGCTTCCACCATTCGCCAATGCAACGGATCATAAACAAAATACCAATGCAAATTCACATAATCGAACTCCCCCGATGCCGCCACAGGAATCGCCGTTTCCGGCCCCCCATGCGTCGAATAGCCAACAAACCGCACACGCCCCTCCCGCTGCAACGCTCGCACCTCATCCATCGGACCGCCCCGCTTTAGACACGCCTCGAGATGCTGAGGATGGTTGATTCCATGAATAGAGAGAAAATCAACATATTCGAGGTTGAGATACGCCATGCTCTGCTCAAAAATTTCGCGCAGCGAGCGTCCATCATCACCAAACGGATGAATTTTTGTTTGAACCAACAAAGAACTCCGTTCGATCTTCGGCAACACCCAGCCCAGCTGCATCTCCGATGTGCCATATCCGCGTGCCGTCTCAATATGATTGATGCCATGATCTAGCGCCGCATAAATGGTCGCTTCAAGGTTTTCTTGGCCCGCGGCATCAATCTCACCCGGCTCCATATCGTTCCAGCCCTGTTGATAGCGCATGCCCCCACAACTCAACACCGGAATCTCAACCTCTGTTCGCCCAAACCTTCGTGTCGGAACCCTCATCTTACTTACTCCTATTAAGCTCCGCCCGAATCAGCTCAGCCATCTGCCTACCAATTCCTGAAACCTCCATCAACGACGCTATGCTGGCACGCCGCATACGTAGAATCGAACCAAAATGTTTCAATAAAATCTTTTTCCGCTCCGCACCAATCCCCGGAATTTCATCTAACTGAGACTCCATAATGCGTTGGCTCCGCAAACTCCGATGAAACGTGATCGCAAATCGATGCGCCTCATCGCGCAAGCGAGTTACCACCTGCAACGCCGCAGAATGCTTCGGCAATTGTAAATTACCGCTATTTTTCTCAACATCCCAAACTATCTCCTCATAGCGCTTCGCCAAGCCCACAATCGGCAGATCCGCCAGTCCTAAGTCCAGCAATTCAGCATGCGCCGCCCGCAATTGCGTAATACCGCCATCCACCATAATCAGATCCGGAAACACTCCCTGTTCGCGCTTCAAACGGCCATATCGGCGACGCACCACTTCCGCCATCGATCGCGGATCGTCCGCCCCCTCTACCGTCTTAATCTGAAACCGTCGATATCGTTTCGGAGCAGGAATACCAGCCACCGCTGCCACCATACTAGCCACCGAACTCGTACCGGAAAGATTCGAAATATCGAAGCACTCGATAACCGTGGGTACCTGCTGCAACTGTAGCAACGACTGCAACTCCCGCAATCCCGTCTCCGCATCCTCCTGCATCATACGAGGCGTTCTCTTCACATTCGCCTTCGCCTTCACCGTTTGTTGCAAATCAAGGAGCAAATCTCGATAAGCCGCAGCCTTCTCAAACGACTGCTCATCCGAAAGACGCTGCATCTCCGCCCGCAGCGGCTTCAGCAAATCCATTCGCTCCCCCCTCAAAAAGGCAATCGCTTCCTCCACCCGCTCTCGATATGCCTCCAAAGAGATAGACCCCACACACGGCGCCGAACAATTTGCGATTAAATCATCACTGCAATGCCGATAGTGCTCCGCATTCGGCTCACGGGTCCGACACCGCTTCAATCCATAAAAACGCTGCAAAAAATCGACCGCCACCGCCGCCGCCCGCCCATTAATAAACGGCCCGAAATAGTGCGACCCATCCTGCTTTCGAACCCGACAAACCGACACCATCGGGTAGGGATTCTGCACATCCATCCGAATCATTAAAAATCGTTTATCGTCCTTCCACAACACATTATAATGCGGACGATACTCCTTGATCAGCTTCCCCTCTGTCAGAATCGCTTCCGCATCACTCTTCAACTCAATCACGTTAAAATCATGAATAGAACGAATCAAACTCCGTGTCTTAGCGGTTCCCGTTCTCAAGGTATGCGGACGAAAATAACTCTGCACTCGTTTACGCAACGACTTAGCCTTACCAATGTAAATAATCTTTCCATCCGTATCGCGCATCAAATAGCAACCCGGGCCATCCGGCAGCTCTCTTAATTTTTTTTTAATCTCCGCCGACCACTGCATATGCTAAATATATCCACTCACTTCTATTTGACAACCCACATTCAGCCCCCTCAAATGTACATAGGAGGCAAACTAAGCAACTCATCACATGCAGGCACTACTATCAATCTTAACAAACATCTGGAACCTTTCACAGGAAATGGCTCCCTACCTCCTCTTCGGCTTTATCGCCGCCGGCTCTCTCTCCCAAATTTTCTCGCGCACCTTTGTGAAACGACACCTTGGACAACAAACAAAATACGACGCCATCAAAGCCGCCCTCTTCGGCGTCCCGATGCCCATCTGCTCCTGCGGTGTACTCCCCCTCGCCGCCTCCCTTCGACGGCAGGGAGCCAGCTCCTCCGCCACCGCCTCCTTTCTCGCTTCCACGCCCCAGACCGGTGTTGACTCACTACTCGTAACCTATGCACTCCTGGGCTGGGTTTTTGCCCTCTTTCGCGCCCTCGCCGCCTTCATCTCCGGTATTTTCTGCGGTTGGAGCGTACAATCCATCACCCCTCCGCACATCGAACAGGAATCCAGCGAATCAACCCGCTCAACCCGCTCTCTCCGACAACGATTGAAAGAAGCGCTAGAACACGGTTTCATCACCCTTCCCCGCGACATCGCTCGCCCTCTCATCATCGGACTAATCCTCTCCGGCATTCTCACCGAATGGATACCCCAAAACGGCTTCGAATCTCATCTCAATCAACCCCTCATCTCCATGTTCATCATGATCCTCATCGGCCTCCCCCTCTACATCTGCTCCTCCGCCTCCGTCCCACTTGCCTACACGTTCATCCAAGCCGGCATCACGCCCGGTGCCGCACTCGTATTTCTCATTCTCGGACCCGCCACTAACATGGCCACTCTCACCACCCTCGGGCAATTAATCGGAAAACGCGCTGCCATCATCTTTCTCATCGTCTTAACCGCCTGTGCCCTCTTCGCCGGTATTTTGATGAATACGATCACCCCCCAGCTCGGCATCCTAGAGCACGTCTGCGACGCCCACGCAGACAAATCGATCCTGCATACCACCAGCGCCATCATCCTCTATCTGATTCTTCTCAACGGCATCCGCCTAAAAAAATAGAGCAGACAGGGCGGTAAGCCGGATTCTGTTCCTATACAGGTCGGTCATTTATCTACGCGATCAACCCGAAACGCTACCGAGGCGGGCCGCCTCAACGTCTCCTATTTGATCTTGCTCCGAACGGGGTTTACCCTGCCCCCTCGGTCTCCCTTGGGGCGGTGAGCTCTTACCTCACCGTTTCACCCTTACTCCGGCAAGCCGAAGCGGTCTATTCTCTGTGGCACTTTCCATTTCGCGCGATATCGCACGCGAATTCCCGCGTTAACCACGGGACGTTCCGCCCTATGGAGTCCGGACTTTCCTCCCCGCCTAAGCGGAGCGACCGATACACCCTGTCTGCAAATTATTCATCGTTGCGGCGCCGGATTATACACTAACCGACCGCAAAAGTTGCACCCCACTGTTTTTGTCGCGTTCCGAGCATCATTGATCACCTGCGGTGGCAGCTTCATATGACAGCCTCCACAATGCCCTCCCGACTCAACCAACACAATTGCTGCATCCTTCTTATTGTTCAAAATTCTCGAATATTTCTGCAACAATGCCTTATCGCAATTTTCCGCCACCCGTCTGCGGTCCGCCTTCATCTGCTCCGCACGTTCATTCAATGCCTGCAACCGCTCATCCAGCTCCTGAATCTCATCCGCAATCGAACCCTCCTCCGACGCCAACTGAGTCCGACAGCCCTCCTCAATCTCTTTCCCCTGCTCAAGCGCCTCCATCAAACTCAGTTGCTTATCTTCCGCTGACTTAATCTCAGCCTCCACCGCACCGATCTCCTTCACAAACGCGCGATACTGTTCATTTGAGTCCGCCTCCATCTGCTGCTGCTTATATTTCGTTACCCGCTCGCGCAGCAACTCAATCTCATTCTCCAGATCCCGCAGCGAAGCCTCCGTGTGCTTCCGGCTTTCAAGCGCCATGTCGAGCTTGCTTTTCGCCCCGCTCAACTGCGCTTCAATATCCCCCCTCCGCTTTGGTATATCCTGAATTTCACGCAAAACACGGATCAACTTTAAATCCTTTTTCTGCAACGCAAACAACGGCTCGAGCGGATGAGACACAGGCAACTCCTTTTTAGCAATTTGTAAAAAACAGCGGATAACCTACTCGCTTGCTAGCCACAAGTCAAAAGGATGCCTCTCTTTTTTACCGACTTCCCGGATGCGTCAATTCAACTCCCGCCGCGCATAACGGACAATCCTTCGGATCGTATGTCACCGGATCAATATCCAACAGACTAATTAACGGCACCCCAAAATCAGCTCGACCCCCACTTCGATTCACCAACAGACTCACCGCTTTCACCACTCCTCCATGCTCCGCCACGATATCCAACGTCTCCTGCACACGCCCCCCCCGCGTCACAACGTCCTCCGCCACCAGAAAACGCTCCCCTTGCTCAATCGAAAAACGACGCAACGCCAACCGCCCCTCCTCCTTCTCCACAAAAATAAAGCGCTTATCCATAAATCGAGCCACCTCATGCCCAATTGTAATGCCCCCCATCGCCGGTGCAACAACTGTATCCACCTCCAGCGCATCTACCGCCGCCTTCACCTTCTCCACCAACGCCTCGCACAACGAAGCTGAAATCCGCGGATGCTGCAACAGATGAGCACACTGGAAAAAATGCGGGCTATGCAATCCCGACCGCAACTCAAAATGACCCGTCAGCAATGCACCCGTCTGCTCAAATAATGCTAAAACTTCTTCCTGCTTCATCCCGTATTCCCTCCGTAAAAAACAACAACCTATCCCACATCAGAAATCAGGTAAAGGCACTTATTAATCCTCCGCATAAAAGGACCCCATTTCTTATCGGCTAGCCTCCGAAGACAACACATTCAACCAAAGAATGGGCATACGTGAGAGTAGCGGTCTAACCGCTAATTTTATCTCTCAATCCCAACATCCTGCAGAAAGATCATAACTCTTTTTAAGGACAATCCCATTGAGACAGAGCCTCATTTACGGTATAGCCTTCCATGATGAGTGAAACACAAACGCAGCTTAAATCCGAAATCAAGCGCTGGCAGCAAAAGCTGTTTCGCCACTCGATACGCCGTAAAACAAAGCTCAACCGTATCCAGACCCTACTGGGCAATACCGCGCAGCTCAACTGCCTAGAAATCAGTGCCGGCGACGGCATCATTAGCCAATCCATCCGCCAACACGGTGGCAGTTGGAGCACGTTGGCCATCAACGAGCAAGCCGCTGACTCTCTCCAGCAGCAACTCCACATCACGATTCCCGCGTTCGACGGCACCAAACTACTTTTTCCGGACGGTCACTTTGATCTGCTCATCATCGTCGACTCTCTCAAAAACGTAGCCGACGACTACGCCTTCATTCAGGAGTGCCACCGTATCATCAACACCACCGGCTGGGTACTCGTCTCTGAACGCCGACGCTCCTCCGCAAGTTTTGTCACCCTTATCCAGCACCTCTGTAACGTGGCACCCGACAATCTAGGCTGCGCCCGAAACGGTTACACCCGCGACCAAATATATCGCATCCTAAAAGACGGTTTTGATGTGCCCGAAACGATCTTCTACTCCAACGCCCTCCTCGAAACATTCGCTGCCTTTAATGACGCTATCCAGCGCTCGATTCTCAAAGCACCCGTCTGGCTCACCCCCAAAGAATCCGATCAAGAGATGCTCTATCACTACCGCCGGCTCAGCAACCTAGCCCGTTTCAGCTATCCTCTTCTCTGGATCGCATCGCTCATCAATATTTTCCCAAAACATGAAATGCTCCTGCGCAGTCACCGCCGCAAATGGCGCCCCCGCCGACAACCCAAGCTAATCGACGGACGCTCTATTGCCGACGCCACCATCAACACCCGCATCGGCAGTGCCGCTCCGTTTTAATGGTTATGTCCACCCGCCTTCTTGAAAAAACAATCGGCTACCGCTTTCGACGCAAGAAGTGGTTAGAACTAGCACTTACTCATCCCTCATACCGGCACGAGAACAGCGATCAACTCGAAGACAACCAACGCCTCGAATATCTGGGTGATGCCGTCCTCGGGCTACTAGCAGCACACGCACTCTATCAACGCAACCCCAACGCCACCGAAGGCGAACTCTCCAAGCTACGCAGCGGCATCACCCGCGATGAAACCCTAGCCAACATCGCCGAAACAATTGATCTCGGTCGTCATCTTCGATTCGGCAAAGGCGAAGCGCAAAACGGCGGCCCCTCCCGCAAATCCAATCTGGCCGATGCACTCGAAGCACTGCTGGGAGCCGCTTGGAAAGATGGCGGCCAACGTGCCGCCCAGAAAGTGTTTGATAACCTCTTTCCCGCCGTCATCAACAAGACCTCCAATACCAGCAGCGATCTGAATCCCAAAGGCACACTACAAGAATACACCCAACAGCACAGCCTTCCGCAACCGACCTACGAATCCATCGCCACCGAAGGACCCGACCACAGTCCACAGCACACCATCCATGTTCACGTTTTCGATCAAATCTTCAGCGCTACCGCAGGAAGCAAACGTGAAGCCGAACAACGGGCAGCCGAGCAAGCTCTCTGCTCGATTCAGAACGAGAGTCCGCGTTAAAAATTCGGCACGGCCGCCAACAGTTTTTTTGTATACGCATGCTGCGGATGGTCAATAACCTCTTCAACCCGCCCCGTCTCAACCACTACCCCATCAAGCATAACCGCGACCCGGTCACATACATTACGGACAACTGCCAAATCATGACTAATAAATAGAAACGCTAATCCACGATCGCGCCGCAACTCCTCAAGCAACGCCAAAATATCAGCCTGAACCGAAACATCGAGTGCCGACACAGGCTCATCTGCAATAATCAACGACGGACTGAGCGTCAGCGCACGAGCAATACAGATGCGCTGTCGTTGCCCACCAGAAAACTCATGTGGGTAACGAGAAACTGTATCCTCAGGCAAACCGACCGAACGCAATAACGCCTTCGCCTGAGCCAACCGATCCTCACCACTCGCCCCGATGCCATGCACCTCCATCACATCACATAACGCTGTGCCAATCTGCATCCGCGGATTCAACGAACCATATGGATCCTGAAAAACCATTTGCAAAGCTTGGCAGACCCTTTTCTGCTCAGCTTTTTTTAATCCAAAGATGGAGCGCCCCTCGAAACGAACGGAACCAGCTACCGCCGGAACCAACCCCATCACCGCCTTACCTAAAGAACTTTTTCCACAACCACTCTCGCCCACCAGCCCTAGAATCTCCCCCGCTTCAATGTGCATCGAAACCCCGTTCACTGCCCGAACTTCGCGTCCCTTTTTGCCATAGACCACCTGCAAATCATCCATCTCAAGCAGCGCCATCATGACCTCCTGACCGTTTGAGACGCGGAACGGCCGCCATCAATGCCTGCGTGTAAGAATGTTCCGGACGTGTCAACACCTGCTCCGTTTGACCCGACTCCACCACTTTTCCTCGCTGCATCACATAGACCCGTTCCGCCAGATCGGATACGATACCAAAGTTGTGTGTAATTAAAAGCACCGCCAGCTCCTCCTCCTCCGTCAACCGCGCCAACAGGTTCAACACCTCCCGCTGAATCGTCACATCCAGTGCCGTTGTCGGCTCATCCGCGATTAACAAATCCGGCGCACATGCCACCGCCATGGCAATCATACAACGTTGCAGCTGCCCCCCACTCATCTCATGCGGATACGCCCGCGCCAGCCGCTCTGGTAGCTGCACCCGATCCAGCAACCGTTTCACCTCACTCAGTGTGGCTCGATCTGGCCGATGCAGTTTCAACGCCTCCCGCACCTGCTGACCAATGGTAAAGACCGGATTAAACGAAACCATCGGCTCTTGAAAAATATACGAAATCCGTCCACCCCGAAGCGACCGTAACGCCCGCTCACTCATGCTCAGCACATCCTCACCGTCAAACCGAATCGAACCACCGCCATATCGCGCCGCCCGCGGTGTGATTTTTGTCACCGCCAAAGCACTCATACTCTTACCGCTTCCGCTCTCGCCCACCAACGCAACCGTCTCACCACGTCCCACCGAAAATGAAACCCCATCCACGGCCCGCACAGCCGTCTCCCCAGATCCAAATTGAATCTGCAAATCTTTCACCTCTAGCAGCCGCTCACTCATCACTCACTCAACCGCGGATCCAACGCATCCCGCAGCGCATCTCCCAACAAATTAAACGCCAACACCAACAAAAACAGCGCCACCGTCACAAACGTCATCTCCCACCACATCCCCTGCCACAACCGCATCCGCGCCGCATCAATCATGATTCCCCAGGAAGGCTCATCCTGAACCCCGATCCCCAAATAGCTCATAATCACTTCCGTTCCCACCGCCGCCGGAAAACGCAGCGTAAACGTTACGATTACAATATGAAATATGTTGGGCAGAATATGCTTAAACATAATCCGACCCGGCCCAATACCCAGGGCCCGCGCCGCCTGTACATACGGTTGCTCCTTATGTTTCATCACCTCTGCCCGCACTAACCGACACAACCCCACCCACGTCGTCAGCCCAATCCCCAAATAGACCCCTAGCAGCCCCCGATCCGGCACCACCATCGCAATCGCCAAAATAAACAACAGCCCCGGCATCGATGCCACTGTCGAATAGAACCAAACGATAAAATCATCCACTCGTCCCCCAAAGAATCCCGCCAAGCAACCCAGCATTACCCCAATCGGAATCGCGATCAACGACGTGATAATCCCCACTTTAAACGCAATTCGAACCCCCTGAACCAATCGCGCCATCACATCCCGGCCCAATCCATCCGTTCCCATCCAGTGCCCCCACGATGGCGCTTGATAAGCCGATGCCAAATCAGTCTGTTGATAATGCGGTGTCAAATCGTTCCACGCATGGTACTGATGCACCGCCTCTCCATAGAGTCCCAATATCGTAAACAGTACCACCAGCCCCAAACAGACCATTGCCAATCGATCCTGTTTTAGCCGCAGCCACGCATCCGCCCACAATCCCTTTGACTCTCGCACGCGCCCACTCATTTCAACGTCACCCTCGGATCAACGGCCGCATACACAATATCCGTTAACAAATTTGCCAACACAAACAACAGAGCCGCAATCAACACCAGCGCCCGTACCACATCCACGTCCGACGACAGAATCGCATTAATGCCCAAATAACCCAGCCCCGGAATCCCGAAAAAATTCTCCAGCAGCAGATTTCCCGTATACAAAAACGGAATCGCAATCACCACATTCGTCACAATCGGAATCAACGCATTCTTCAGCACATGTACAAACAAAACTCGCTGCTTTGAAACCCCCTTTGCCACCGCCGTCCGCACATACTCCTGATACATCTCATCAAGCATAATCGTCCGATAAAAACGCACACTACCGCCCAGCCCACTCACCACTCCAATCAACACCGGCAATAGCAAATAACGCGCCGACTCATACCCCCACACCGGAAACCAACCCAGCTTATATGCCAGCAGATACTGTCCCGCCACAATGTAGACCAGATAGTTAATACTCATCAAAGCCACCGAAAGCACCACCAGAAACCGATCCATAAATTGATTGCGAAAATAAGCACACACCAACGAAAGCGCAATAGCCGTTAGCAGCCCCACCACAAAGATCGGAACCGAAAGTGCCAGCGACGGACCTATTCCATCCCGCAACAACTTCGCCACCGGCTGTTTAAAAATGGACGACGTCCCAAAATCACCCCGCCCCAACTGAGCCAAATAAAAACTCAACTGCGACTCAAATGGATTCGACTGAATCCGCCGCAACCGCAAGCTCGAAAACGAAAAAGCCTTCTCACCTATAAACGCGCCCGCTTCCGCACCCGACAACTCCACCTCAAACCGCTTCCACGACTCCGAACTAAACACCACTCCACCAATCGACCCCACCCCCTGAAATCGACCCCGCCACACAAACCGATCCGCCTCGTTTAATCCAAACGCCAACGGATTAAACGACGCCCCGTCCTCCAGCAACACCGTGCCCACTGCCCGATCATACACCACACCTTCACCCCGCCAACGCCCCGCACCCGCCGTAAAATCCTGATCCTCATACGCCCGCGTCGATGCCCGAAATCCAAAAAACAACGGTCGGTTCAACCCCCGCTGCTCGTCAAACGACTCCAACATCTCCGGCGTCACATTCTTCCCCAGCGCAATCGCCGCCAAATCATTCGGCACAATGTTAAACAAGAGAAACGTCAACAGCACAACACCCGCCACCGTCGGAAGCATCTGACCTATTCGCCGTAGACAATAACCCCACATTAGAACGCTCCCCCCATATCCAATCCGCCCGAACCATTCTCCCCCACCCATTTGGCACGTTCGCGCACATCAACACCTCGATATTTTCCCATTCCGTATGGAAACGCATGCGGCACATAATTCTTCACCCACTGCTGCACCAATCCAAACTGCATTGGCTGATAGAGAAAAATCCACGGACAATCCTCCACAATAATGGCAGCCATTTCCTCTACCAACGCGGTTCGCTCATCCGAAATCGGCATCGTTCGAATCTGTTCATATAACCGATCGAATGCTTCATTTCGATAGTTTGAATGATTCGGTCCCGGCGACTCATTCTTGCTATAGAACAACTGTAGGAAATTCTCCGCATCCGGATAATCTGCCACCCAGCCCAATTGAAACAGTTGCGCCTGCCGTCGGTTCATCTTCTCGATAAATGCCGGCCATGTATTAAACGACGGCTTCAACACCACATTAATCTTGCGGAACATATCCGCCATTAGCTCCATCATCTGCCGTGCATTACCCGACGCGCTCCCCAGCTCAATCGTGATTTCCAATCGCCGCCCCGTAGCCGGATCAATACCTCCCGGGTATCCCGCCTCTGCCAACAACGCTTCCGCCTGTTCCAAATTAAAGGAATAGGGCGACGCCTCCGACAAACTCCCCGTCAACGGCTGTGGAATCGGTCCCCCAATCGGATGCAACCGCTGATTCATAAACGCATTCAACTGCTCAAAATCAAACGCACAACTCAACGCCTGCCGCAACTTTCGGTTCTGTAACCGCTGCGCCTCCGTCGCACCCTCACCCAAGACCGGATCATCCCAATTAAAACCCATATAAAACAGATTCAGCGTCGGCGAAGAGACCAACTTAATCTCCTTTTCGCCCAGCTCATCCGTCAACGCCTTATCCGGCGTTATCACCGCATCCCAATTATCCCGAGAAATAGCTGAAACCCCCAACTGCCCCGAAAGAAACATCATCCACGACGTCGTGGAATCATCGATCACATACTGCACAATCCGATCAATAAACGGCAGCTGCTTGCCCCCATCCTCCAATAATTTTGGATCCACCTCGTTGCCCCGCGCTTCTGTCGGATAGAGCTCCACCCGTCCCGTCTCTGCCCACTTCGGATTTCGTTCAAACTCGATCCGTGAATTCCGACGCCACTTCACCAACCGATACGGCCCCGTTCCCACCGGATGATTCACAAACTGCCGCCCATACCACTCAACCGCCTCGCGTGGCACCGCATAGCTATAGTGCATCGTCAAAATATAAAGAAGTTGCGGATACGGCTCCGTCAGCTCAATTCGTAGCATATACCGATCCAGCGCCCGCAGCCCCGCCACCTCCGCATCATAATCCGTTGCCGCCGGCTCCTTCGACCGATCATGAAACTCATTTAATCCCACAATCCGGTTATTAAATGCCCAAAACCCCGACGAACTATTCTTCACATCTGCCACCCGCTTAATCGAATAGACAAAATCTTCCGCCGTCAGCTCACGCCCCTTCCCCCCCTCAAAACAGGCATCATCCTGAAAATAGATACCCCGACGCAACCGAAACGTATAGACCAACCCATCCTCGCTCACGGTCGGCATCGCCTCTGCCAGCAACGGAATCACCTCATACGGACGCGCCAAATAATCATACTGTAGCAACCCCTCGTATATTTTCGAAATCGCCATCGAAGAAGAAACCTCCCCCGAAACCGCCGGATCCAACCCCCGAATACGCGACGTCTGCGAAAAGCTCACCACCTCATCACGAACATCCTCTGTCCGCTCCCCACAGCCCCACAGCAACAGACACGACAAAAGAGCCAACACCCTTTTGCCCTCTCCCCCACTACCGTAGAACCATCGAATCATCAGGCCGAACTCTCCCTCTACGGAGTCTCCGCCGGTGCCTCCCCAAGCGGCTCCACCGAAATCGGCTCCAACGGAAGTGGTTGCACCTCCGCCACCGGATCACTCCCAACATCACTCATCAGCGAACGATCCTGTTGTGCGTATAGCACACCCAGCAACAACGCACACACCATAAACACCGCACCCAAAACAACGGTAGCCCGTGTCAGCACATTGCCCGCACGCGCACCAAACAACGACTCACCCGTACTGGCACCAAACGCCATCCCCAGCCCCTCGCTTTTCGACCGCTGCAACAAAATCAGCCCGATCAACGACACACTGCACAACACCAATACAATCAACAACAACGCTTTCATCACCAACATAATCTCACCTCTACAATCTTACGCTTCACTCGCCGCATCAATAATGCCCCCGAACGACGCCGCGTCCAACGCCGCGCCACCAATCAAGCCACCATCAATATCCGGCTGGCCCAACAATTCCGCCGCATTCGCCGGCTTCATAGAACCCCCATACTGAATTCGAACCGCGTTCGCCGCCTCGGCTCCCGCCAGTTCTCCGATCAACTTCCGAATAAATGCATGAACTTCCTGCGCTTGCTCCGCCGATGCCGTCTTGCCCGTTCCAATCGCCCACACCGGCTCATAGGCAATCACCAACTCCGTATACGCCGAGGGCTCCACGCCCTGCAAGCCACCGCGCAACTGCTGTTCAACAACCTGCTCCATCGTGCCTGCTTCCCGCTGCTCCAACGTCTCACCCACACACAAAATCGGACGCAACTGCTTCTCCAGCGCCTTCAGCACCTTCCGGTTAATCTCACCATCCGTCTCACCAACATACTCCCGGCGCTCACTATGGCCCAAAATCACATATCGCACAAACAGCTCCTTCAGCATCCCATGTGCAATCTCGCCCGTAAAAGCGCCCCCATCTTCCGCCGACATATTCTGCGCCCCCAACCGAATCTGCGACTCCGAAACCACATCACTCACCGCCTTGGTCGACGTAAAAGGCGGGCACAACACAACATCCACTGCCGTCTGCTCCGCATAGCCCCGCATCAGCTCACCCGCCAGCTCTACCGCCTCCTCAACGGTCTTATTCATCTTCCAGTTGCCCGCAATAATCTTCTTTCTCATCAAATCGCTCCATTCGTTAATAACAGTCGCAAAAACTACCCAACCCAACCCAACGAAGCAATGACCAAACCGCAAAAACAAAACCCAACATGATGTTCGATCCATACAAATAAACGCCAGACAACCCCGGCAAAAAGCAGTAGATTCCTCACCAGATAAGGATTACACATCATGGAAAAACGACTCTTTCTACTCGACGGCATGGCACTGATCTACCGCGCCTACTTCGCTTTCATCCGCAACCCGCGCATCACCAGCCAAGGCGAAGACGTCTCAGCGATCTTCGGGTTTCTCAACACCCTCTTCGATATTCAAAAAAAATACACTCCCACTCACCTTGCTGTTGCACTCGATGTCTCCGGTCCCACCTTCCGCCACGAACTCTACCCCGAATACAAAGCCAACCGCGACGAAACCCCCGAAGCAATCCGCTTCGCCATACCCGTCATTAAAGAACTACTCCAGATCCTAAACATTCCCACCCTAGAGCTAGCCGGCTACGAAGCTGACGACATCATCGGCACCCTCGCCCGCCAAGCGCAACAGCACCAATACGAAACCTTCATGGTCACCCCCGATAAAGACTATGCTCAGCTCGTTGACGAAACCACCTACATGCTCAAACCCGGTCGCGGCGGAGGCGATCCCGAACTGCTCGACAAACAAACTATATGCGAACAATGGAACATCAGCCGCATCGATCAAGTAATTGATGTGCTCGGCCTCGCTGGTGATACCTCCGACAACATACCCGGCGTCCCCGGCATCGGCCCCAAAACAGCCCAAAAGCTAATAGCCACCTACGATTCCGTCGAAAACATCCTCGCCAACACCGACAAACTGAAAGGCAAACAGAAAGAAAATCTCGAAACCTTCAAAGAACAAGCACTGCTCTCCAAAAAACTAGTCACCATCAACTGCGAAGTACCGCTCTCCCTCTCACCCGATCAACTCATCCCCGGCGAACCCAACCATGAAGCCCTAAAATCGAAACTGGCAGCACTTGAATTTAAAACCATGCTCCGCCGCCTCTACGACGAACAGCCCATCGAATCCAGCGCACCAGTGCCAGCAGACGATCTCTTTGCTTCCGCCACCGAAACAGCTTCGGCCAGCACATCTGCCTTCAACACCCTAAACGACATATCCCACACCTACCACGCCGTTACCACTGCCGAACAACGCCAACAACTCGCCGCCCAACTCCTAAAACAGGAGCACGTCTGCTTTGATCTGGAAACGACATCCCTCGATGTGAAAGAAGCCCAGATAGTCGGCATCGCCTTTGCCATAAAACCGCACGAAGGCTGGTTTGTTCACCTCCCCACAGATCCCGACGAAAAACAAGCTGCGCTCCAGCCCTTCCTGCCTTTTTTTGAACATCCTGCCATCACCAAAATCGGCCAAAACCTAAAATACGACCTCAACGTCCTTTTCTGGAACGGCATCACCGTACACGGCACCATGATTGATACAATGGTCGCCCACTACCTCATCGATCCCGATCAACGACACAACATGGACCACATGGCCGAATCGATCCTAAACTACTCGCCCATTCCCATCACCGCGCTAATCGGCGAAAAAAAGAGAGGCCAAATCTCGATTGAAGACGTGCCGCTTGAACCGCTGGTCGAATATGCCGTGGAAGATGCCGACATCACCCTCCAGCTCTGGCAACACCTCAAAGAGCAACTCAGCACCAAACAGCTCGAAAACGTCTTTTTTGAAATTGAAATGCCGCTCCTCCCCGTCCTAGCCAACATGGAGCAAAACGGCATTATGCTCGACACCGAAACGCTCAAAAACCAATCCCTTCAAATCACACAAAAAATTGAAGCGCTTGAACAAAACATCCAGACACAAGCCGGTATGCCCTTCAACATCAACTCTCCCAAGCAACTCGGCGAAATTCTCTTCGACCTATTGCGGATTGTAGAAAAGCCAAAAAAAACCAAAACCGGGCAGTATCAAACCAACGAAGAAGTACTCTCTGAACTGGCACCCAACCACCCCATTGTGCAGGAAATCCTACAGTACCGTCAGCTCGCCAAATTGAAAAATACCTATCTCGATGCCCTGCCCAATGATGTCTTCGCCGCAACCGGGCGCATCCACACCACCTTCTCACAAGCCGTCACGACCACCGGACGCCTCTCCTCCCAACATCCCAACATCCAAAACATACCCATCCGCACCGAAGAGGGACGCCATATTCGACAAGCGTTCATCCCTCAGCCCGGATATACCTTACTTGCCTCCGACTACTCCCAGATCGAACTGCGCATCATGGCCGAACTCAGCGGCGACAAAGGACTTCAACAAGCCTTCCAGTCCGGTGAAGATATTCACGCCGCCACCGCCGCCCGTGTTTTTGATGTCTCGTTGACAGACGTCACACGCGAAATGCGCAGCAAAGCCAAAATGGTCAACTTTGGCATCATCTATGGTATCTCCGCATTTGGATTAGCTCAACGCCTCTCCATTCCACGAGGCGAGGCCGCCGAAATCATCAAGCAATATCAGCAGGCCTATCCGGGCGTGCAGGACTACCTCGATCAAACCATCGCCTTTGCCCAGCAGCACGAATATGTTGAAACCGTCACCGGACGCCGCCGTTACATCCGCGACATTAACGCAAAAAATAGAATGGTGCGTTCAGGTGCAGAACGAAATGCCATCAATGCCCCCATTCAGGGAACCGCCGCCGACATGATTAAAATCGCCATGATCCGCATCCAGAAAATATTGAAAGAGCAATCCGCCAAAACCACCATGCTACTGCAAGTTCACGACGAACTTGTTTTCGAACTAGCACCCGACGAACAGGAGCAACTTATTCCCCTTATCGAAGCCGAAATGCAGCAAGCCATTCCGATGAAAACACCCATTCTCATCGAATCCGGCATAGGCAATAACTGGCTGGAAGCCCACTAATCAAGATGAATACGGCGCAGCAAATCTATGAGGCGCTTTATCAACACTGGGGAGAGCAGCACTGGTGGCCCGCCGACAGCCCACTTGAAATGATACTCGGAGCGGTTCTCACGCAGAACACCGCCTGGACGCAGGTTGAAAAAGCGATGCAGCGTCTCAAATCCGAACAGGCTATCGACCTTAACCGACTCGTCGACACACCCGCATCTACGCTCGAAGAGTGGATTCGTCCCGCGGGTTTCTTTCGGCAAAAAGCACGTACCATTCAAACCTTCTGCCAGCACATTCAACAACACTACAACGGCTCCATCGATACACTCTTCGAACTAGAAACCTCAGCACTACGTACCGAACTACTAAGCTGGCGAGGTGTCGGCCCTGAAACCGCTGACTCCATCCTGCTCTACGCCGCACGCCGGCCCCTATTTGTCATCGATGCCTATACAAAACGCTTCATGGTTCGACACGGCTGGGCTGATGAAAAAGCGACCTATGCCACGCTCGCCTCTTTTTTTACAGATCAGTTAGAACAAGATCCGGCCCTCTTCAATGAATTTCATGCCCTGATCGTGCAACTCGGAAAAACGCACTGCCGCCCAACGCCCACATGCGAAGGGTGCCCCCTGCAACCGTTGCTCACCCATCCAGTTTCTGTTTGAGCAACTGCATCACCGCACCCGGATTAGCTTTTCCCCGGCTCGCCTTCATCACCTGCCCCATCAGAAAATTGATCGAAGCCGGATTCCCAGCTTTATACTCCTCAACCGGCTTAGGATTCTCAGCAATAGCCGTATCTGCCCACTGCTCCAACGCACAATCATCCGATACCTGAGCGAGGCCCTTGGCTTCAATAATCGATTCCGGGGTTCCCCCTTCATCAAACAATATTTCAAAAACCTGTTTGCCGGCACTATTACTAATAACGCCCTGATCAATCAAATCGACCAATTTTGCCAGCGCCTCAGGCATCATCTTACACGCCTCAATCGTGATCTCTTTCTCTGTCAGCAGACGCTGCATCTCGCCCATCATAAAATTGGATATCGGCTTCGCTTTCGATGAATAGGGTAGCACGGCTTCAAACCAGTCAGAGGTCGCCTTGTCAGCAGTCAATACCGCAGCATCATATGCCGGAAGTCCCAACTCTTCCACATACCGCGCCCGTCGTTGTGCTGGCAGCTCCGGCAGTTCCGAACGCCACGCCTCCATCTCTTCTTCCGTCAACGTTAGCGGCAACAGATCCGGTTCGGGGAAATAGCGATAATCATGCGCATCCTCTTTGCTCCGTTGTACAAAAGTTTCTCCCCGCTCAGCATCGTAGCCTCGCGTCTCTTGGTCGATCGTACCGCCCTGTTCCAGCACCGAAATCTGCCGATCGACTTCATACTCGATCGCCTCCTTAATGAAGGCAAAAGAGTTCATATTCTTGATCTCCACCTTGGCACCCAATTCAGACTGCCCGACGGGACGCACAGAAATATTCACATCCGAGCGCATCTCGCCCTTTTCCTGATCACACGCACTGATCCCGCCATACTGCATGATCTGCTTGATAGCCGTCATATACGCCAGCGCATCCTCCGCCGAATGCATACATGGGGTTGAAACGATCTCCATCAACGCTGTTCCCGCCCGATTATAATCCACCAGACTCGCTCCTGCCGCATGAATGTTTTTCGCAGCATTCTCCTCCTGATGGATGCGCTCAATATCAAACACCTTCGTCACGCCGTCCACTTCCACTTCCAGTTTTCCGCCCAGACAAAGCGGGTCATCTGCCTGCGTGATTTGATAATTCTTAGCCATATCCGGATAAAAATAATTTTTTCGATCCCAGCGGCTCAAGCGATTGATGGAACAGCCCAGCAACATACCCGCTTTACAACAGAGTTCAATCGCCTTGCGGTTCAGCACCGGCATCGCCCCCGGATATCCCACACAAACCGGACAGACATGCGTATTCGCATCGGCTCCATACACCCGCAAACAACCGCAGAACATCTTTGTCCTGGTTTGCTGCATTACATGCGTCTCGAGACCAATCGTTGCTTCATACTGTTTCATGAAAGAAACTCCGGCTTCCGTTTATGCCAATCTGTATGCTGTTCATACAGATGAGCAATGCTCAATATGTTCTCTTCATCCAGATGATTTCCGATCAGTTGCAACCCAATCGGCAATCCATCCGATGAAAATCCGCACGGCAGAGATAGCGCACAATTACCCGCCAGATTCACCGATGTCGTTAAAATATCATCCAGATACATTTTCAACGGATCATCGGTCTTTTCTCCTTTTCGATAGGCCGGCGTCGGCGTAACCGGAGCAATCAAGGCATCGCACTCCTTAAAAACAGATTCAAAATCGTTGCGGATGCACTGCTGTACCCGCTGTGCTTTTTTGTAGTACGCGTCGTAATATCCACTACTCAACACATAAGTACCCAAAATAATTCTGCGCTTCACTTCATCACCCAATCCACTCGCACGTGTTTTAGCATACAACGCTGCCGGATCAGCACCATCGACTCGCATCCCATACCGAATGCCATCAAATCGCGCTAAATTGGCCGATGCCTCCGCCGTTGCGATGATATAATATACCGAAATCGCATACTTAGCGTGCGGCAAACTCACATCCACAATCTCAGCACCCAATGCCCGACACTGTTCGACGGCATTTCGAACCGCTTCCTCCACCTCTGGATCCATCCCCTCCACAAAATATTCACGCGGCAGTCCCAGCGTTACCCCTTCTAGCGACGTTGTCTGTTCCAATGCCTTCGTGTAAGAAGGAACAGGTTCCCGCAACGATGTTGCATCCCTTTCATCCTCCCCGCTAATCACCTCTAAAAGCAGTGCCGCATCCCAGACATTTTTAGTTATTGGGCCAATCTGATCGAGAGAAGAGGCAAAAGCAGTTAAGCCATATCGGGAGACGCGACCATACGTTGGCTTAAGCCCCACACATCCGCAAAAAGCCGCCGGCTGACGAATCGAACCCCCTGTATCCGAACCCAACGAAGCAATCGTATGATCCGCACTCACCGCGGCTGCCGACCCCCCCGAAGACCCTCCCGGCACATGATCCAACCTCCAAGGGTTTGAGGTCACACCCAGTGCAGCGTTCTCCGTGCTCGACCCCATCGCAAACTCATCCATGTTGACCCGGCCAAAGAGAATAGCACCCGCTTCACGCAACTTTCTGATCACGGTTGCATCGTATGGCGCGACATAACCCTCCAAAATGTGTGATGAACAAGTGCAGGGATCACCTTTAACATTGATGAGGTCTTTAATCGAAATAGGAATCCCCAGCAGTTTTTTGTCGTTGCCAGCCCCCCTTACCTCGTCACATACGCTTGCTTGTTCTCGAACCGAATCTTTATCCAGCGAAAGAAAAGCCCCCACTCGGCCAGCATCTTCTTCAACCACCGTTAACAACTGCTCGACAACTTCTTGCGCTGACGCTTCACCCTCTTGTAGAGCCGCTTTTAATGCGCCGATGGTCATGGATTTCAAATCACTCATGCTCATTCCTACTGATCAATAATTTTTGGAACGCGCACACATCCAGACGATGCAGACGGGGCATTGGCCATAATGACCTCGTGGGACAAAGAGATCCCTTCATCATCCGAACGCAGCTGATCATGCGAAGCTGCTGATTCATTTCTCACCTCAACCTCACCCAGATTCACTTCATTCAGCTGCTCGACATACGACAACACCTGATCTAATTGAGATTGAAAAAGCTCTTTTTCCTGATCGGTCAGTTCAATGGCAGCTAATTTTGCCACGTACCCGACATCCATTGTATGTTTTTCCGATTCCATAGAAGATTCCTTTTAGAGGCGGAAAGTATAGAGAAACCATGACGCGGTTCAACCCGCAAGCGATGCGACTTTATCGGTCTGCAACCGAATGCTCATGGAACGCATCACTCAGCACCTTCGGGTAGACTTGCTGCACAAAGCTGATGATATGCTCTTCATATTCATCACTATCCGGTTCCCGCTGACCGGAGACCGCGATATAGGCCCATCGATTAGCCTCACTGTTCACCACCCGATCCCAAGCCAACCAGAACATCCGCGTGTAGTGAGAAGATGTTTCCCGCTTTTTACCCACGAACCAATAAGCATAAAAACCATAATAGGGAATATCGCCTTCGGCAGTTCTGAACGTTCTAGAAGTTTTAATGACTCGAACATCCAAAGCATTGCGGCCTGCAACCGGAACTTCCAGCGTATATTCACTTTCTAAGGTGTTGCCCTGCCCCTTTAAGCAACGCTGAGGACGGTGAATACTGTCACGAGCAGTACCGGACAATACAATCGACGTATGCAAACGCGTGCCGACAGCATTGGTAAAAGCCGATTTAACGAACTCGGTATCAGGTGGCAACTGCTCTTTCTCCGCCCGCGCACACTTGAACAGTCCTGCCCCACAGTTAGGACAAATATCCGGAAAATCTAGATCACGAATGTAAAAGGATGCGTCCCGATAATCCTTCGCACAAGCATCCGAATTATGGCAAAACCGCAGCTCGTTACCTACCCAGATGCCAACTTTTTCCGGAAAGTCCATCACCACACCGGGAATCTTATTGAACTCAACACCCACCGCCGACGTCAACGCATACAGCGTAATCCCCATCAAAACGGTAATGGTTACGAAGGGTCTAAATAAGCTTTTTTCCATTTCTTAAAGCCCTCCACATAGTTAACTTGCAATATTTTACCAAATGCAATCATCAAGCTGATTGCCAACGAAAAAAGTACATAGCCCGACCAGTCATGGTGCAACCCTGTACCGAACTGCTGTCCAGCCGTAATCGACACCAGTGCAATGGAAATAATTCGACCAATATTACCCGCCACCGCAATCGGAATGGATGCCAGAAAAAGAACCCACTTCGACACAAAATGTCGCTGCGTGTAGTAAGCATAGACGGCTGACAACGCGGTCATTGCCAACAGCGAACGAAGCCCCGAACAAGGTGCCTCCACGTTTAACCTAAAGAACGGGCTCATTAGCTGCGTACCCACCCGCTCACACTCGATTCCCATTCCATCCAGCATCGAATAAGCGACCGACGTTGCCACCATCTGCAACGGCCCCGAAAGTGCATCCAAAAAGTTCAGCGGCACACAGAAAATAAGATACGAACACGGAAAGATCAGCTGCTTTGCGGTCTTCCATCCAAAGAAATAGAGCGGAATGCCCCACAACAACATGATCAGGCTAACCAGCGAAATACGTGTCTGCTGCATCTTCGCACCCAACCAGTGAAACGCCAACGCCATCACAATGATCGCCAAGCCCCACTGGCACACTTTTTTGGGAGCGGCCTTCAGTTCCGCACGGCGGTGCCACAATACTGCCAAGCTCACAAACGGAATCAAAAATCCATGCGAATAATCGGCACCAAATGACTGCTTATCCGACCAACGAGCTACCATCCAAGTGAATGCAGACGAGCTATTAACGTTCTCTACCGTATTTCCAAAAAGATGATAGAGAACGAACAAAAACCCGATCAGTACCGAAGACATACCAATGTTAATCAACTCCGAACGCGTTAAGGCACCCAGTCTTAACCGGTCGCTCCAAATTAACATACCCTCATGATTAGCTACCTTCATAAAATCCTCACAAATGCAGCGTAAACATACCAAATTATTTTCGTTATTCAACCTTCCAATTTATCCACAATTAACTCTTGAAAAGTTACGCCCGATCCTAATAATACACCCCTTCAGTAAGCGAGCGTAGCTCAGTGGTAGAGCCCCACCTTGCCAAGGTGACTGTCGTGAGTTCGAATCTCATCGCTCGCTCCATTTTATAACCCGCTCTTGGAGCGGGTTTTTTTTGCTTCATCTTACCGAGCTCCGGTAGCTCAGCTGGACAGAGCAACGGATTCCTAATCCGTAGGTCGGAGGTTCGAACCCTCTTCGGAGCACCACTATAAACCCCTTTTTTAAGGGGCTTATTTTAATCTCTACAATTAAATGTCCTTAACTGTCAACACGTGAGATATCCCTTCGGATACTATTTAATACCACCTTAATACCACCCCTTCTCTACAGCCAACTAATTGCCTCAAGAACAGGGGGTCATTTTGGGGGCACCCATCGGAGCCAACCTCCTCTGCGATATAGTATTTAGACCTTCACCAAATTCCAAAAAATTTGGCTCGGTTTACTCATCTAAACAGTTGAAAAATTTGACCTCATTGGTAAAAGAGAACCTATGAAAACAATCTTATTAGTTTTGGTTATGATGTGTAGTTCAGCTTTTTCGCAGAAAGCAGAGGATTATAGAGCAGCAGCAGAAAAGGGAGACGCAATTGCTCAATTTAATTTAGGTGTCTGCTACGCTGCAGGTAAAGGAGTGCTTGAGGATGATAAGCAAGCTGTCTACTGGTACACCAAAGCGGCTGAGCAGGGAGTCGCAAAGGCTCAGTTTAATTTAGCTCTCTGCTACGCTGTAGGTGAAGGAGTGACTCAAGATAAAGTCAAAGCATATGCAATATTTTTGCACGCTAAATTAAATGGTTCTGATGCATCAGAAGTTGATAAAGTTGTAGAACTTTTGTCCCTAACTCCAGCTCAAAAAGAAGAGGGTCAGCAATTAGCTAAGACTTTATTCACTGATTAATTATGCAGATATTTAGTGTCATATTATTGTTGTTTCTGCTCTTGTTGTTAGCGGCAGTGATTGTGCCTTTTGAAGGGAAAAACCCTCGTAAATTTGAAGAACCCACAATAGGAATAAACAGACTAAAATTCACATTCGCCTTTGTCTTGGTTGTTTTCGCAGTTTTGGTTGTCTATGACTTAGAGGAGTACACTGAAAATAGTGCAGGAGCTCTAACTTTTTTTTACCTAGCACCATTAATTGCATTTAGGTATCGAGCAATGGGTTACAAAGGATGGATTTTGTACTCTTT